>CAUYUB010000666.1:0-53680 GCA_963575685.1 Gammaproteobacteria bacterium
TTTCCGGCGTAGTTATCGGTACATTATATTTTATAAAAAGCTCAAATGCCTCCATTAAGCCAGACTCGATAACGTATGAGAAAGCACATCTTCCTGAATTATCGGTATAGGTTAATGCGGCTTTATTGTCAAGCAGATACTTGATTATCTCAATATGGCTTTTGCTACAGGCGGCTATCAATGGAGTTTTGTCAAGGTAAAAACGTTCATTTATTAATGAAGGCTTTCTGCTCAACAGGGCAATTACCTTATCGGTCTCGCCATCATAAATAGTTTTTTCTAATTGACGAGAGATATCGCTGTTCATATTGTCTCTTTATTTTTAACGTGGCCATCAGTGTAAAGTTTCGAAATAATCTTCTGGTCTGCTGGTTTCCACGCGCCAGCGTGAGCGCGAGAGGATGTATTTCAAATAATTAACGATAAGGTTGTTGCTGTGGGATACATGTTTTTCACGCTCGCCAAAGATTCTTGTTTAGTTAAGGCAAAATAAACTTTTTCGATTATTGGTGGAATGGTTTCCTGTCTAATATACCCATCCGTAAGGATCACGCAAATTATTTTTTTGGTATATTGGTTTTTAATATGTTCAAACAATTTGTCGATATTTGTTGACCAGGTGGTGGTGGTTCGCAAGGTGATAATATTCTTTAGGTGGGCGACATTCCTATATTCATTAGTTACCATTCCACTCCAGACGATTATATCGCAGACAATTTCGTCCTCATGTTGTTTGGCGTGGTTAAAAATTACTGATTTTACGCTTTGGAGTTCATCGTCTGAAACGGAACCGGAACTGTCTATTGCGTAGACGATATGTTTCTTGGTTTCAATTTTCTTGGCGGGATAATGGATACCGGTGAAAAATTTCTTATGGCGGTGAATTTTGCTCCAGGTTCTAATCTGTTTTCCCCTTGAAAAAGAAGAGGATAGGTTTTTTAGCTTGACAATGGATAAGTAATTTACCTTGGTTTTAAGGATGGCAACAAACCGCTCCTCTTCCTTGGCAGGGATGATGCCCTGCTTGCGTGCTCGTTCAATGATGTTATCTTGAGAATTCATGAATAATTCTTCAAGAGTTCCGGATGACATCGCGGTTTTGTCTTTAAGTTCTTCGTTTTCGTCAATTGAGTGACCGTGATCGTCGAGGATTTGGCTCGATGATTCTTTTTGGTTCGATGGTTCTGATGATGAACCGGCTTGCCGTTTCTGCTCGATGTCTTTTACGCAACCGATTAATTGTTCAACGGAAACGATGGTGTCTGTTTCAAAAGGTAATCGCGACAATTGAAAATATTCTAAAAATTTGGCATAGGTGAATCCATTTTCTTCCACCCAGTGGGTTACGGTTCGATCTTCACCAAAACCAAGATGATGTAACAAATATTCATTGACAACCGTATCCATGCAGATATCTGCATGGTGAGGTGATTTTTTGTAATAATCAACAATAGGCTCTCGCACAAAATGCAGAAGCATATGATGCAATACGTTATGGTAAGCAATAAATTCAAGCGCTTCGACAGGAAGGTTGTCGTTGCTGATTTTCTCCCAGTTTAATCGAATCGTATAAAATTGGCTGGACGGGTTAAATACCGACCCCCCATAAGCAACACAATCCGAGGAATCCTCGAATTTAGAACAGCCGATCAACACATAAGAGAGTAGGGGTAATTTTTTTATTTTTTTCATCCTGATATATTCAAGAACACGGTATTGCTCATCCTTTTTCAATACGTCGATATCTTTTCCAGAAATTTTCATATACCCCTCATGATTTTAATATGCCAATAATGGTTTCCTTAACCTCCAGGATTGTTTCATTTTTCAGATCGATGGCTTTTATCAATGACTGTGCGGATTTTTTATCCTTCGCCATGATTTCGCGGAGCATGGCAACGATGAGTTCCTTGTTCCTCGCCATCAATTTGAACATATTATTAATGTATGGGTAAAGATTTTTCTCTTTCAGGTTTTTAATATAGAATTCCTTCGTCCGCAGCAAAAGTTCTTGTTCTAGAGGCTTATATTTTTCCGGAATGGTGGCGGGAATGATGACGTCATTCAATAGGTCAACTTTTATCAGATTTTTGATATCATGCAACTTATTGAGTATGAGGTGCATAATTTTGTTGTTAAAATACTCTTGCCCCGATATGATGAAATCATCAATGATGGCATCGACGGTAGGCTCCTGGTTATCAAGCTTCCTAATGGTTTTTAATCGATTGTCCCATTTATAATAGGAGCGGAAGGTGGTAGGTATTTCATATTCATCCTTGGTTGGGTAATCAAGGAGTTCAGGGAGCATGGCAACGACATCAATAATGATTGGTTCGTAAGCATGCTCCACCATATACGCGAGAGCATCCGTTTTTGAAGGCACATACTTAATGAAAACAATACGCGAAGCAAGCGCCTTATCACCAAAATCAATAATCGTATCGTAATCATCCCCAATATTGATGGCGCCAATGACGCAGACGTTCTCTTTGAAAATACCGTTTTTAAACATATTTTCAAAAAGTTTAAACAGATTTGGTTTCATGTCCCGCTCGGCGCGGTTTACTTCATCCATGAACAGGATATGAAACACTTCAGGGGCGTCGAAAATTCTCTTGATTTCCTGGGGCGGAACATAATCGAGGAACCCTTCGTCCGCTCGATAAGGAATACCGCTAATATCGGTAGCATCAATCGCCTGCACCCGGAAAGGAAGCAAAACCGTCGGGATATTGAGAAATTTCTCGATCTGTTCCCGAGCAGCGGGAAGAATATCCCGAGTTTTCCCAGTGCCGGCTTCACCAATAATAATTATGGTGGATGTCTTAAAATTTAAAACGATTTCACGAAGTAGTTCTTTTTTGCTGTAACAGGTTCTCATGGGATTTATCCGTTTATTACCGGTAATTATCGCTTATTATAAAATGGAAGGGGTTGGATGTTGACCGCGAGTAGTGCGTTCCTTGGCCT
The DNA here is from genome assembly GCA_963575685.1 of Gammaproteobacteria bacterium. GTDB lineage: Bacteria > Pseudomonadota > Gammaproteobacteria > CAIRSR01 > CAIRSR01 > CAUYTW01. The sequence continues at coordinate 2,974 of CAUYUB010000666.1, forward strand.
GGCACGCAGTTTGTGGCCACTGGCATAATGGTGTGCGAGGCTAATTACCTCACTTTAGGAGTGCTTGGGCGCACGGGGAAGGTCCCCTAGCGCAAGGCTTACAAACTCCGGCATTAGGCGCTATTCTTGCGCGCCTTTTACCAGGGCGGAGATTTTCCCGCGCCTCTACTAAATTACTCTGGCAGGTCTTGGGCACCATGCCCTGGACCGGATCACCTACCCTCTACCTCTGCGGCCTTTCTCTGCACGATGGATAAACTCATTATTACCGGTGGGGTCCCGCTCAACGGCGAGATTCGTATCTCCGGCGCCAAGAACGCCGCCCTTCCAATCCTCGCTGCTACCCTGCTCGCCGATGAGCCGGTACGGGTCGGCAATGTACCCCACTTGCACGATATCACCACCACCATGGAGCTGCTTGGCCGCATGGGGGTGCATTTGGTGGTGGACGAGAGTCTGACCATTGAGGTGGACCCACGCACCATTGAGGATTTCTGCGCGCCCTACGAGCTGGTCAAGACCATGCGCGCCTCAATCCTGGTGTTGGGGCCGCTGCTTGCCCATTATGGGCAGGCCGTGGTGTCTCTGCCTGGAGGGTGTGCCATCGGCTCGCGTCCGGTCAATCTGCACCTGGATGGCCTATCCGCCATGGGGGCAGAGATCCGCGTCGAGGCTGGCTATATCCATGCCTCGGCACCACGCCTCAAGGGCGCGCATCTATTCATGGATTTGGTCACCGTCACTGGCACCGAAAACCTGATGATGGCGGCGACCCTGGCTGAGGGTACTACGGTCATCGAAAACGCCGCACGTGAGCCCGAAGTAGTGGACTTAGCCCAGTGTCTCAATCAGATGGGCGCGCGTGTCCGGGGTGCCGGCAGCGACACGATTACCATTGAAGGGGTAGAACGTCTGGGTGGCACCCACTACCATGTCCTGCCCGACCGCATTGAGGCCGGTACCTATCTCGTCGGGGCCGCGATTACCGGTGGCCGGATCAAGCTCAAGGACATCCGCCCGGAACTGCTGGAATCCGTCATCCTCAAGCTACGTGAGGCCGGGGCGCGGATCGAATGTGGTCCCGATTGGATCAGTCTGGATATGCAAGAACGTATTCCAAAGGCCGTTTCCATCCATACTTCGCCTTTCCCAGGTTTCCCCACGGATATGCAGGCCCAATTCATGGCCATGAATGTGGTCGCAGAGGGCGTGGGGATGATTACCGAAACGGTGTTCGAGAACCGTTTCATGCACGTTGAGGAGCTACGGCGGATGGGAGCCCATATCCGATTGGAGGGTAATACCGCCATCACAACCGGGATTAGAAACCTGACCGGTGCGCCCGTCATGGCTACCGACCTACGTGCCTCCGCCGGTCTGGTGCTGGCCGGTTTGGTGGCAAAAGGCGATACCATCGTGGATCGTATCTATCACATCGACCGCGGCTATGAGTGTATCGAGGAGAAGCTCTCCCAGCTCGGGGCACGAATTCGGCGGGTACCAGGATGAGCGGAAGCTGGAAGAAGAATAAAGAAAAAGGAAAGGATCAAGAATTAAAAAATTTCTCTTTTAATCCGAAAAACTACCGACCTGAGTTTATCTATTCATGCTTACCCTTGCCCTTTCTAAAGGTCGCATTCTCCAGGAAACTTTACCCCTGCTTGCGGACATGGGAATCGTTCCGAACGAGGATCCCAAACATTCACGTCGGCTGATTTTGGAGACCAGTCGGGAAGGAGTGCATCTGATCGTTATCCGGGCCGCCGATGTGCCTACCTACGTAGAATATGGCGCCGCCGATCTCGGTGTGGCAGGCAAGGACGTACTCATGGAACACAACGGCAACGGCCTCTATGAACCCTTGGATCTAGGAATCGCCCGCTGCCGTCTAATGGTGGCCGGTCGGCCGGAGACCCCTAGCCACAGCAGTCGGCTACGCATTGCCACCAAGTATCCCGCCATTACCCGTGCCTGGTATGCCACTCGGGGCGAACAGGTGGAGGTAATCAAACTTTATGGTTCCATGGAATTGGCGCCTTTGGTGGGGCTCGCCGATTATATCGTCGATTTGGTCGATACCGGCAATACCCTGCGCGCCAACGGTCTCGTTCCCCTGGAACACATCGCCGATATCAGCACCCGCTTAGTCGTCAACAAAGCCGCGATGAAAATGAAACACGTCGCGCTCGGGTCCTTTATCGCCGAAATGGGGGCAATATTGGCAAGGAGAGGGGAGGGGGGAAAGATATAGCCGTCACGGTCAGACGACCGCCGTTACTTCCGTTACTTCATCATCGACGCGCCGCCGATTGACGAAGGCCCATACCCGAGCGGGAGGCAGGTTGCCCAATACCAACCGTGAGGATACGGCGGAAAAGCGCTGAGACAGGCTGCGTTGGGGGCTTAGATGGTAGGTAAACTGAACGAAGAGTCCACCTGGTTCCAATACCTCAGACACCTCACGGATGATGGTCGCTACCACCCGGGGCGGTAAGGAGCGTAGGGGGAGCCCAGAGACGACGACCGTTATCCCTTCCTCGCCACGGAGGAGATCGGTGAGGTGCATGGCGTCTCCCTCCACCACTTGGATTCGCGGAAAGCGTGCCCGTAGCACCGCCGCCAAGGTGGGTGCCCGTTCGACCACGACCAAGCGTTCCGGCGGAATTCCTCGGGCCAGTAGGGCTTCGGTCACAGCCCCAGTACCTCCACCGAGTTCCACCACCTTACCTTTCCCGTCACAGGGCACCGCTGCGGCGATGCGTTTGGCAAGTTGCCGAGAACTTGGCCATACCGCTCCCATCTCGCGGGGGTTTGTCACCAGCTCACGCAGGAATACTGCCGCAGGCATACGGGAAGCAGCCTGGATGGCGCGTTTGATGCCGCGATGGGTTGGATGAGGAAAAGAAGCACTGGCAGTGGGCATGGGTAGTCGATTATCGTAATGAGGTGAGGTACCCGATCCGTAGTGGGGTTGCCGCACGCGGCGCATCCTTACGGTCTAGTTACAAAACTAACACAATCGGCAGGCTTAGGACAAAAGAACAAATCTTACCATGCCTACGAAATAAACTCGCATAACTAAAGGCATTTCCTTCCTCTTCAGGTAGAGGAACCAATGTCTTGGGCATGGTACTGTTACTATGCCTGACGTCCGAACGTGTTCCAAACGACCATCGGCAACACGATACCCGAGGAACACCTGACACTTAAAATATTTGACCGCAACGGGAGATGACCGTGAATAGTTTGCATGCACTGATGTTGAGTACCTCTCTGACCCTGGCCGGCAGTGGTCTCGCACTGGCCGAGCCGCCTGCGGGGGCACCTGCGGGGAGTGGCCCAGGTCATGAGGCAGCCTTCGTCTCGGCCAAGCCATCGGTGGGTACACCGCCACCAGTTCCGGGACCGCAGGGGCAGGGGATAGAGCCACGTATACAACAGATGAAGCAGGCGCTGAATCTTACCAATGAACAGCAAGGTGCCTGGCAGAAATTCGAGACTGTCTGGCGTGAGCAGGCGAAAGAGATGCAGGGGCAGCGTCAGCAGATGAAAGCGGACGCCCCAATGACCGCCCCAGAACGGCTACAACAGCAGATAACCCTTCTGGAACAGCAATTGGTCGGGATGAAGGCAATCAGTGTAGCGGAACAAGCCCTGTATCAGGTGTTAACCCCGCAGCAGCGACAGATCGCCGACATGACGGCTCCAGGGGCAGCGGGACCAAGGCCAAGACCAATGCCGGGAGCAGGACCGATGGGGCCAATGCAGGGAGGACCAATGCCAGGAGCAAGACCAATGCCGGGAGCGGGACCGACGGGACCAATGCAGGGACCAATGTCCGGCACTCAGGCTGGCAGCATGGGGAAATAGCATCCAATGCTCTCAATACTCGACCCACGACTGTTTTCACTTCGGCCGTGGGTTGAGGGTCGCGAAATATCCCCCCTTCGAAAACGTCTAGGTCAGTGCTACCGCCGGGAATTGTGCGGCATAACGGGAGATCCATTCCTGTGCCGCTTCATCCCCGTTTAGACACCGGCCTTCGGTACGCAGCACCTTCTGACGGTATTGCTCAATGTGGCAGACTTGCTCCACCATGCGTGCCCGGAAGGCATCTTCCGGGATACTGAAGCGGATACCAACGTCATAATCATGGTTACGGTGGCGGCACCAGACGACCGAGCCTTCCGTCTCAAAAGGGGGATCAACGCAGGGCACTCGCACCCGTACCCGCGCACCAGGAGACAGATGCTCACCGCTACGGCAACATAATCCGCCCACGCTTACATTTTGTAGCCGGGGACTAGGCGGGGTACCCTGCGTCAGTTCCAGTTCAATCGGCATGTCCATCGGATGGCGGATATAGGCTCGCCCTTTGGACTCTTGGTATACCGTCATATTATCCACACTCCGAATGGATCACTTCAAAACTGTATCAAAATCCTCGCGCGTAAGCAGTAACTGGATACCGCGTCGAGTATGAGGATTAATGATTACGGGTTGGGCAATCAGGGGACGAATACGTGCTCCCTCTTCTCCCGCATCTTGCGTTCCGGCAAGCATCACCAGCACCAGCAGGAGATCCGAGGTTGCCTGGGGCTCTTCTCCTACTCCTACTTTTTTTATGGAGAATTTTAGGACCGTTGATTCTCGTTGAGAGAGGGGTAATTCGTAATTTAGGCCCAGCCAGGTGGGATCTACCATGGAGAAGGCCGCTTCCGGGTCGTCCAAGGATTGTAGGTAGTGAATAATGGGACGTTCACCATCCTCGTGAAACAGCTTGAATCGGTGGCAAGATTCGAACCCCGGCAATCCCTCCGGGAAAAAGAGAATAGTGTCTGGATCAACCTCTTGAGTACCGAAATAACGAGTCTTGATCAGCATCGCGGGTCAGCCTGCGGGAGGATCCTGCGGGAGGATGGGGGCTTTGGGTCATCATGATGTAACATATCTTATACCTTGACCCTCTCCCCCCGGGCAAGGTGGCGAGGGCGTCATCGACATCTCCCACCTAGAATATAACCGATTAAATTTTCCTGTCTTTCTCCAGTGCGTAAGGGATATAGAGACAGGAAGATCGACCAATTACACTCAATATCGCGTCGTCGTGACGTGACATAGAAAGAAGAAAAATAAAACACCATGTTCGTCATCATTGGTTATGTCCTCATCCTCGGTGTAATCATCGGCGGTTTTATCATGGCGGGTGGTCATGTAGGGATATTGTACCAACCGATAGAAATGCTGATCATTTTCGGGGCAGCCGGTGGTGCTTTCCTCGCCGGCAACAGCATGAAAACCATCAAGGCGGTGGCCGGTGCCTTGGGCGCTGCGTTAAAGGGCTCCAAGTACAACAAAGAGCTTTACATGGAGCTGATGAGTCTGCTCTACGCAATCTTTGTCAAGGTACGCAAGTCGGGACTGCTGGCCATTGAAGAGGACGTGGACAATCCCCATAACAGTGCCCTGTTCCAGGCCGCCCCCAAGATCCTGTCCGATCACCATGCGGTGGATTTCATCACCGACTATCTGCGTCTTATGGCAGGTGGCAATCTGGATGTACATCAGATCGATAATCTCATGGAGCTGGATATCGAGACCCATCACCACGAATTAGAGATGCCCATCCATGCGTTACAAGCTCTGGGCGATGGGATGCCGGCCTTCGGTATCGTAGCCGCGGTGATGGGGGTGGTTCATACCATGCAATCGGTGGGTATCCCTCCGGCAGAGCTGGGAAAACTCATCGCCGCAGCGCTGGTAGGTACCTTCCTGGGGATTTTGATAGCGTATGGATTCGTCAATCCTCTGGTGAGTTTGTTGGGAAGTCAGGCCCAAGAATCCACTAAGTTCTACGAGGCCATCCGCGTGGGGCTGATCGCTTATCTCAATGACTGTGCCCCACCCGTAGCGGTTGAATTCTCCCGCAAGGTCCTGTTCTCGGCGGAGCGTCCAGGCTTTAAGGAGCTGGAGGACCAGCTCAAGGGCAGCAAGGGCTGATCTCCTTCGACACCGCTTCCTGACTGAGAGCAGAGACCATGGCTGACGAACGTCCGATTATTATTAAGAAGGTCAAAAAGGGCGGCGGCGGTCACCATGGTGGGGCATGGAAACTCGCCTACGCCGACTTTGTGACTGCCATGATGGCCTTCTTTCTGCTCATGTGGCTGCTGGGTTCAACCACGGATGGAGATAAAAAAGGTATCGCCGATTATTTTTCGAATCCCTGGAAACCCTCATTGAGCGGCGGCAAAGGATCTGGTGATGCCACCAGTGTGCTTAATGGTGGTGGCGAGGATCTGACACGTACCGTCGGCCAAGTCAAAAGAACCAATAAAGGGACGCAAGAGAAGGTCAGTGTCGCGGCTGAGGAGACCGAGGGTACCCAAAATTCCCGTAAAACTGGCGCCGCGGAAAAGGAGAGTACGGCCGAAGACGCGGCCGGGGCGCGCAGTGATGCCGTTGGGGCCGGTGCGTCCAGTGAAGCCGGTGAGTCTGGTGATGCCAGTGATGCTGGTGATGCCGAACAAAAGAATGCAACCGATGTCATCAATCTCAAAAAGACGAAAGAAAAACTGCAGGACCTCATCAGCAAAAGCGAATTGTTGAGCCAGTACAGCCAGCAGTTTCACATTGATATCACGACGGAAGGGCTGCGCATCCAAATCGTGGACGAGGACAAACGCCCCATGTTCGACCTCGGTTCAACCCGTATGGAAGCCTATGCAACGGAGATCATGCGCCAGATCGCCCCGGTCATTGACCAGCTCCCCAATCGTATCAGTGTCACCGGCCATACCGACGGTCGACCCTATGGGGGAGGGGGGCGCTATTACAGCAATTGGGAACTGTCTGCCGATCGTGCCAACGCCGCTCGCCGTGCTCTGGTGGTCGGCGGCATCAAGGAGAATAAATTCCTGCGTATTGTGGGACTCGCCGACAGCGTCCCATTGGACCCCAGTAACGCCCTAAACCCCATTAACCGACGTATCTCCGTCATTGTCATGAAGCGTACGGCCGAGCAGGAATTGATGGAAAACAGTGGTCCTACCATAGAGGTCGGCAAGGGTGCAGCTCCCCCTCCGCCGGGGCTTCCTACCATTCTGCCCCCAGTGTTGCCTGCCAAACCGATCACACCACCGGTTCAACCATCCGTCCAATCAACTCTACCCACAGCACGATCCGTCGCGCCGAGTACTTCTGTCTTACCGCCTCCCGTACCGATCACGCAACCTTCCGTGCGCTCGTTCCAACCACCGCTACCCGCGACACGATCTGCCGTACCGAGTACCCCGGTCCTGCCGTCTCCCATACCGCCTATTTCGCCCATCACGCCACCTGTCCGCCCATCAGGCCAATCTACTGCGCCGATTACGCAACCTACCCGACCGAACCAACCGCCTGCTCAACCCTCACCGCGATCTACTGCCCCAGCGGCGACCCCGGCAGTCTCCGCAACACCGACCACGGCGGCTACCGTAGGGCGGAATGGGATCCGGTGAGTCAGGCAAACGATTGGCTACCATCGGGATGGCGCACCATACTTAATCGCTGGCCGATTGGTATTGCCCTGCTGGTCCAACTGGTTACTCTGTTTCTGATCACGCTGCCATTGGTCCTATCTACCGTTCACACTGGGATATCAATCCCTCCCGCTGCCATTCCGCTACTCCAAGGGATGGTAGCCGCAGGGATTACGGCCGTGCTGCCGTTGGCCCGTTGGTGGATTCTGCTCCAGGCATTGTTCCCTACCGCCGTAGTCGTGGGTCTAGTGGTCCGTCTTTCCCCCTTGATTTGGCTTGGTGCCTTTGCGGTTATCTGGCTCATCAACCGCAATGCCGTGAGCGAACGGGTGCCAATTTACCTATCCGGACGCTCCGCCTCACAGATCTTGAGTACCTTGCTCCCCAGCGGACCATTTCGATTTGTGGATTTGGGTTGTGGTCCCGGTGGGTTATTGGCGCGTCTTGCTGATATTCACCCACAGGGTTGTTTTGACGGCGTCGAATCCGCACCTTTGCCTTGGCTAATGGCGCGGCTCCGTCTCGCTCGACGGAGTAATTGTCGGATATGGTGGGGTAACTTCTGGGCACTGCCTCTCGGGGAATACGATGTAGTCTACTGTTTCCTCTCTCCCGCCCCGATGGCACGGTTATGGACCAAGGCCCGTGCCGAATTGCGGCCGGGTTCGCTGTTCGTCAGCAATACCTTCGCCATACCCAACGCCCCATCTCCAGACCATGTCTTGGAACTATCCGATCTTAGCGGTCCGCTGTATGTGTGGCGGATATAGGGATACGCAACGGGGTGACCGTACCGCTTTCGCGCCAACGCTGGTAATCGGCAAGGACGAGCGCATGATCGAAGGCCAGCGGTTGGGGCAATGCATTGAGATCGAAGATTCCCACCGTGCGGGCATCATCGGCGGCCTGTGGCTCTCCATGGGCACGGGCAACATAAACTGCAGTTACGGTATGACCGCGGGGATCACGGGCAGGGTCGGAATAGAGACCCAGAAGGACAACCAGCTCAGCGACCAGAGAGGTCTCTTCCTGAGCCTCACGTATTGCCGCCTGTTCCACCAATTCACCCACGTCTACGAAACCACCGGGAATGGCCCAGCCATGAGGTAGATTGCGACGTTCAATAAGAACAATGGGTCGCCCCGGACGGTCAACCAATTCAATGATGGCGTCGGCAGCAATCAGGGGAGTAATTGGGCGCGGCATGAGATGAGAATCGGCAGGATTCCAGCTAGTTTCCTTACGCTATTTTCCATGATCTTGCTCAGCGATACGGCTGCCCCACGCACGTGCTCGGGTCAAAATTTCAGTGGTATCCAGGGTAGTAAGGAGGCGATTACGCACTACCTGGCGTCCAGCCACCCAGACATCGGTAACAGCCGTACGAGTAGCAGCATATACGAGTGCCGAGGCCGGGTGGTAAACAGGTTCGGTTGCTGGTCCAGAAAGGTCTACTGCCACTACATCTGCCGCCTTACCGGGAACAAGGGAACCGATCTCGGTAGCCATTCCGAGTGCCCGAGCACCGGCTAAGGTCGCCAGGTGTAGGGCATCGTGGGCGGGAAGCGCTGCGGCATCGCCAGCTACGGCTTTTGCCAACAAGGCAGCAGTACGCATCTCACTGAAAAGATCTAGATCATTGTTGCTTGCCGCACCATCAGTACCAAGTGCGACATTGACTCCTGCTGCCCGCAGCCGCGCCACCGGGCAAAAGCCTGAGGCAAGCTTAAGGTTGGATTCCGGGCAGTGGACCACCTGGAGCTGAGTATCCGCACAGATAGCGATCTCTTCCTCGGTGAGCTGCGTCATGTGTACCGCCACCAGACGTGGCGAGAGCAACCCTAAGCGGGCGAGACGGGCCAAAGGACGCACACCGTTACCGGCTACCGCCTGCTCTACTTCGGTGGCGGTTTCATGAAGGTGGATGTGGACCGGTAGATCCAATTTTTCGGAGAGCACACGCACCTGCGCCAAGGGATCATCAGAGACGGTATAGGGGGCGTGGGGGGCGAGGGTGGTGCGGATCAACGGGATAGCGCATAGCCGTTCATGAACCGCCCTGGCGCGGGCGAGGTAATCGTCAGCGTTTGCTGCCCAGGCGGTGGGAAAATCCAGGACGATGAGGCCCACGCAGGCCCGGATCCCAGCGGTGACCGCGGCTTCGGCAGTCTCCTCCGGGAAAAAATACATATCGTTAAAACAGGTGATACCGCTCGACAACATCTCGGCAGCAGCAAGCAAAGTACCGTCGCGGACGAAGTCAGGACTGACCCAACGCGCCTCAGCAGGCCAGATATGCTCGTTCAACCAAGTCATGAGCGGCAGGTCGTCGGAGAGCCCACGCAACAGTACCATAGCCGCATGGGTATGGGTGTTGACCAGCCCAGGGATCAAAACATGATGAGCAAAAGATAAGGAAGGAGTACCAGCGTAGCGTTGGGTTGCTATCGCGGAGGGTAGGACGTCCAGGATACGGTCGTCCTGAATCACCACACTGTGGTGATCAAGAACCACGCCCGTGGGTTCTACGGGAAGAACCCAGCGGGCGTGGAGGAGAAGAAGGTCTGATTCTCGCACAGGAAATGAGCCCAGACCTTTTATACCAGCCTCATTACACGCAGTAACTACTGGGTAACCACATCGATCTCGACGCGGCGATTGTGGGCACGGCCATCTTCAGTAGCGTTGCTTGCCACTGGATCTTTCTCGCCACGACCTTCGGACTTGATGTTACGCAGCCCTTTGCCCTGCAGGTATTTCTTGACGGTTGCCGCACGTCTCTCGGAGAGACCCATATTGTGGGCGTGAGAACCTCTGCTGTCGGTATAACCAACCACATGGATCTCCTGGACACCGGGGGTACTCTTGATCTCCCGGGCCAGCTTGTCCAATGAGGCGCGACCGGCAGGCTTCAAGTTAGCCTTATTGGTATCAAACAGTGCTTTACCTTCCAGGGTGCTCTTGGTCACCATGCTACGGGGTTCGGAACGCTCGGCACGTTCGACCTTTGCCGGTGCTTTGGCAACCGGTCCGCCGCACTCTGGAGGAACTACTGCATCAGGCCAAGTGCTACGTACGCAGGTATCGGTGCTGTCTTTGACGGCAGTGTTGCTGCTGTCTACCACATAACCTTCATCAACGGCACTGGCAATCCCTCCCAGGCCTAGGCACAGGGCGGGGATGGCTACGTAACGGATAATTTTCGACAGACTCTTCATCGTAATGGACTCCTAACTAAGGTTTAGTTGTAAGAATAGTACAAACCATTTTACACACGTTGCGCTCTGTACACAATATTTGTAATTATAAGAAAACTCTCGTTGTTTTGGAATAGGTGCCTGTATCATGAACACAACAACCAGTTTTTCCCCGGCTGCGGTCGTCTGGCGTGGCGATCACCTCCGCCTCCTTGATCAGCGCCTCCTACCCCAACAGGAGGTCTACCTGGATCTCTATAATGTATCCACGGTAGCTTCGGCGATCCGTGACATGGTGGTACGTGGCGCCCCTGCCATCGGCATCACGGCTGCCTATGGTGCGGTACTGGCCGCCCGTGATCGTTACCGGACCTCGCCCGACACGTGGCGCACCGATGTGGAAGAGGACCTAACGCAGCTTGCCTCCGCTCGCCCCACTGCGGTGAACCTCTGCTGGGCGCTGGATAGACTACGTACGGCCATGGACGATATCCCCACCGGCGACCCTACCACAACCCTACTGACCACCGCACGACACCTCCACGAGACGGATATTGCCGCCAATCGCCGGATGGGGGAGCTGGGGGCCGCGTTGTTCGATGGCACCGGCGAGGTTCTTACCCACTGTAATACCGGCTCGTTGGCTACCGGTGGTTACGGTACCGCACTCGGGGTTATTCGGAGCGCTTATGCGGCTGGCCGGATTACCCGCGTATATGCCGATGAGACCCGTCCCTGGCTACAGGGTGCGCGCCTTACCGCCTGGGAACTGATCCAGGACGGTATTCCCGTCACCCTGATTGCAGATGGCGCCGCTGCTCATCTCATGGCCACTCAATCCATCCAGTGGGTAGTGGTCGGGGCTGACCGCATCGCGGCTAACGGTGATACCGCCAACAAGATTGGAACGTACGGCCTCGCCGTTGCCGCTCGTTACCACGGTATCCGTTTTATGGTAGTCGCCCCCAGTTCCACCGTAGATCTGGGATTGGCGGAGGGCGATCTTATCCCTATCGAGGCCCGTTCCCCCCAGGAGGTACTCACCCTTGCCGGCATGCCCATCGCCGCCGCAGGGGCGGAGGCATGGAATCCGGCTTTTGATGTTACCCCTGCTGCCCTGATTGATGCGATCGTTACGGAACGCGGCGTCGTGTTGGCCCCAAACCGGGAGAAAATGGCGGCCGTCCTCTGCTAAGAGCCGGTGGGCAGGCATTCTTAGCCTGCCCACCTTAGAGGTACTCCAGGTACTAGGGTGGTAATTCCAATCGGGACAACCGCACGATCAGTGTATTGAGTTCGGTCACGTCGTGGCGTAAAGGTGTCCGTTGCAACCCTCGGATCCAGAGCAACCATGGTTTGGCCTCCGGGCTCTTCATAAATTGTTGCCCCAAGAGGGCCTCAAGGGTGGCGCTGGCTTGCCGCAGGCCACGCTCATCCCCCCAAAGTGCCAACCATTTGAGACGGTCCAGCCGCGCCACTAGATATCGACCCATGTCGGTAGTTTCCAATTCCGAGCGCCCCTCTTGGCGGATCGGTCGATGCCAGGGGGTTAACCAATCCAGCAAGCCCTCGTTCGCTTGGAGGGCTGGGCCAAAGGTTACCCGCAGCCAAGCTTCCTTCAGGGTTTCGATGTCGTGATCGAGTTGTCCGAGCGACAGTGCCGGTGCATTCTGCAGTCGGGAGATAATACGGTCCAGCGCCGTCGTCTCGGCGGCAAACGGTTTACCCAACAGACTTAAGTGAACCTTCGCCAAAACCAATGAGGACATTGCCGAGGTATTAAGCCCCAACAACAGGTCATGGCGTGCAAACTGTAAGTCAGTGAGGGCAAGCCATTGGACCCCTTGAATCCCGGTCGGCGGAGAGGCAGATTCAGCAGTCGGGGAAACGGATGTCGGTGAAGAACTTCCCCCCTCGGTGCGGACGGTTTCCTGTGGGGCTCCTGGGGGAGCGACCAACGGAATGACATGGGGTGCTCCCGCTTGAACGCCTGATTGCACCTCTTGCGCGAGGGGTTCCCACATCAGACGGTAGGAATCAAACAAGGCGACGCCCAAGGCACATAGACCTAAGAGCAGGGCAAAATACGTCTTCCCTTCCCCCTTGGGACGGGTTGGGGCGGGCGGTTCCGGGAGAGGTGCCGCTGGGGCAGACGCCACGGAAACAGACGTCCCTTCCACAGGGGCATCGCTACCGGTTCCGGCCTGGATAAAATCATCGACGGATTGAGCGGGTTGGGGTCTGCGTCGAATCGCTGAGGGGCGTGACGCACGCGGTTGACTATTCGTCATAGTGATTCCACAGCATGGATTTCGGGAAAGATTTCTGAAAAGAGTTGTCTGATTTCGGCAACCGCCTTGTCGTCACGTGGCTTCATTTCGGTGACAATCAATCCTTGTCCGGTAGAGGCACGAAAAGCCTTGCGGTTGCCCAAACGTGCCCGCAAAACCTGGATATCACCGAGGTCACTCACCGTATCGAGCGCCGCAACATTATCCTTGTTGAACGAGTCGGCCCGATTAAGCAAAGCAAAAGTTCGCAGATTGTCATTGTAGGCGCGCGCTTCTTCAAGCAGAGCGATGGTCTTTTCCAAGCCCCAGATATCAAAGGACCCCGGTAGGAAGGGCAGAATGACCACATCCGCCATGGCGAGCGCCGCTCGCTGGCCGGCACTATCACGCCCTGCGACATCGACCACCAACTCATCGTATTTGGGCGCAAGCCGCATCCCTTCCGCACGAATGGCCGCGCCCGAAAGCTGAACGCTCGTATAGCCGGCGTCACCCCCGCGTGCTTCTCGACGGATGGCGGTGAAGTCAGACGCACTCCCCTGACTGTCGCCATCGATCAGCAGCACTTCCCGTCCCGCCTTCGCAGCCAGGACAGCAAGGTGTACGGCAATGGTGGTCTTACCCACCCCTCCCTTGATACCCCCACATGCTACGATCATTCTCTGCCACTCCTACAACCCTACCTTCGGTTGACGTATAGCATGAAACCCTGAAATTTAGCAATCACCCTGCCGCTGGCGTACGCGGTCTGGTCCCCGAGTCCCGCCCGCCCACCAGATGCGGCAGGCCCCCTCGTCAGAGACCATACACGGGCCGACGGGAGTACGGGGGGTACACGCCGTTCCATAGAGACGGCACGCGGTAGGAATGCGGCGGCCCAAAACCACCTCAGCACAGTCACAACCAGGAGGCATCCCACCGATACCACGCTGCGCCGCAGAGTCCATCACGGAGGAAAAGACATGACGGGCGTCATGGGCGGCGTGTTCACTGCGTAGGGCATAGCCTGAAGCCGGGATGGTACCGATACCACGCCATGGGGCATCGATTATTTCCAGGGTCTCCGCCAATAACCGACGTGCAACAAGATTGCCGCCGGGACGAACTACGTCAGGATAGCAGTTATCCAGGAACAACCGTCCATCCAACCCCTGGCGTAGGACAGAATACAGGGCGGCGAGCAAAGTGGCCGGAGTAAAACCAGCCACAGCAGTCGGTATGTGATGTTTTTCCACCACAAAACCCCATTCCTCCGGGCCCATGACCGTAGCGACATGACCCGGTGCGACCAAGGCCTGGAAGCCGGGAGTACCGACGCTCAGCAGCAGGGCTACCGCCGGCCAGGTGCGACGACCGGAAAGCAACAGATGGAGATTGTCCGGCAATCCTTGCGCGACCATGGCTGCCACGGGGGCGGTCGTAGTCTCGAAGCCGGCCGCGAAAAAAACCACCGGCTGATTGGGTACGGCGCGAGCGATAGTAACCGCCTCCAGCGGTGAGGCGATGGGGCGTACGTCCGCCCCCGCGGCCTTGGCCTGCTCCAGAGAGCGCACCTCACCTTTGGGAACGTTGACGGGGACCCGCAACATATCGCCGAAAGCGACTAGGACCACCCGTTCCTGCAACGCAAGCCGGATGGCCGCGTAGACATCTTCCTCAGGACAGACGCAGACTGGACAACCAGGGCCGGGGATAAGTTCTACCCAGGGCGGCAGGGCAGTGCGTAGACCGGCCGTGGTGAGGGTGCGCTCGTGCCCGCCGCATACATTCAAAATACGCACGGTGCTCGACCGGGGTAGAGCGTGGATACGTGCCAGCCAATCACTTGCAGTCAGCCCCATGGCCTCTCATCCTACCGGGGATGTCGTGTGCAGATGCCGATCATCGGGATGAGTGTGGGAATGGTGATGGTGATGTACGTGCGCGGGGAGAGGTGTTCCAACTGGATGCGCGTTGCGGTGGGTGGCGACCTCCCCCCGCAACCAGTCGAGCCAGGCGGCGAGATTGAGTCCCTTGCGGGCGGAGAGGGTGATGATTGGCGCATCGTTCGCCAATCGGCGCAAGTAGCCTTCCGCACGCACGGGATCGAAGTCGTCCAGTACCGGCAAAAGGTCGGCCTTGGTAAGCAGCACCAAATCCGCGGTACGGAACATCACCGGATACTTGGCGGGTTTATCATCGCCCTCGGTCACCGAGAGCAAGACCACATTACGGTGATGGCCGAGGTCAAAGCTTGCCGGGCAGACCAGATTGCCGATGTTCTCGATGAAAAGTACGTCCACCCCTGCGATGGGCAAGACATGGAGGGCGTCGTGGATCATGTGCGCATCCAAATGGCAAGCGGAGCCGGTCGTAATCTGATGCGCCGGAACACCTTTGGCACGGATGCGGAGGGCGTCGTTTTCGGTTTCGAGGTCCCCTTCAATGACCGCTACTTTTAGCTCCCTTCCCAGCGCATCAAGGGTAGCCTCCAGCAGCGCGGTCTTGCCGGCCCCCGGAGCGGACATAAGGTTGACGGCAAGCACCCCGGCAGCGTCAAAGTGGGCGCGATTATGGGCGGCTTGGTGATCGTTGGCGCTGAGTAATCCCTGGAGTACGGTGACGGCGGTACGACCGTCATCCGCAGGAGATACGTTGCAACCGCAGGTATCGCACATGGAAGGGGGTTCCTTGAACGCTCAGATGGTGCAGTGCAGACGGGTGTGCTCAATGGTCGGAAAGTTGCGTCGGATGGACTGTAATCGTTTCCGGTCGAGCGAGGCGGAAACCACCCCGGAACCGCGAGCGAGACGATCCAGAACCACCCCCCAAGGGTCTACGATCATGCTGTCGCCGTAGGTCTCGCGACCACTCAGGTGATAGCCTCCTTGGGCGGCAGCGACCATGTAGCAGAGATTCTCGATGGAGCGCGCACGTACCAGCGACTCCCAGTGGGCCTTCCCCGTGATGGCGGTGAAGGCGGCCGGCAGGGTTACGATCTCGATACCGCGATCCAACATACAGCGAAACAATTCGGGAAAGCGCAGGTCATAGCACACGGCCAGCCCCACCCGTCCGAAGGGGGTATCGATCACCACCGTGGATTTTCCCGGTTCGATGGTTAGCGACTCGGTGTACTTCTCACCAGTCTCCTCCAGGAAAACATCAAAGAGATGGATCTTGTCATAGCGGGCCACACGCTGCCCGCTCGCATCGTAGACCAGGCACGCGGCGCGGACTTTGTCGGGGGCCTCGGCCACGAGCGGAACCGTACCCCCGACAATCCAGACCCCGTAGCGGGCAGCGTGTTGGGCGAGAAAATCCTGGATGGGACCCTTGCCATCCGCCTCACGTGCCTTCAGCTTGTCGTGATCGAGTCCGATCAACGCAAAATCCTCGGGTAATACGATGAGTTTTGCGCCATCGGCGGCCGCTTGGGCGATGAGCCGACCGGCTTCCAACAAGTTGGCACTGATATTCGGCCCAGAGGCCATTTGAATGGCAGCCATACGGCTCATACGGTCTCTCCTGCTAGCAAGGTTGCAAATCCGGTGTTGGGATGGTGTCTGTTGAAGATATTATTAATGGGCCAACTTTGACAATCGGCTGCCAACGGCAGCACCTGCAAATCATCGCAACGCCTCCCCCCCTAAGTACACGTCGATCCTGCCATGTCCGCCATTTTCCCACGTTTTTTTCTCGGTCTGATCTTCCTCTTGGTGGGGTCCGTTGCCCACGCGTTGGACGTGGAAGGTCGCGCGCCCCTGGCCAGTAGTGACCATTCTCGCGCTCGGGTTCTTGCTCTGGAGGATGCCCTGAACCGAGTTCAACCTCCTCCGGGTCCGAACGGTTACACGGTCATCGGCGAATGGGCCGAAGGCGACACCCTGATCCTGCGGATACGGATCGGTCCGGGGGACATCCACCCCCGACTTGCCCTTGCCCAGTTCCATTTGATCCATCCAGGCAAAACAGAGGGAGGTATCCTGGCCGAGGCTTTGGTGGGCAAGCTTGCCGAGCGCCTCCAGGGAGGGGGACAGGTCGTGGTGACAGACCCAGGGCATTATCAACTCATCCTTCCGAGCGATCTTTCTCCACTGTCCATCCTCTACGATGGTACTTCCGTTCGGCGTCTGGCGGCCGTCACCACAGCCGAACTGGTGTTCTCGGGGGTGCTATGGGATATTTCCCAGCAAGAAGAGGATGTATTATTTCCCTGGCAGAAGGCCTCGACGCAATATCACCTAGATCTAGAGGTATTCCTCCACGACGGGATAACGGGGGTACTCCTGGACCGACGGCGTACTACCGTGAAATTTGTCGGCCTAGACGGCATGACCGATCTCGTGAAGGATTTGGCGGTCTGGGCAGAGATGGCTACGGTCAAACGTCCCCTCATCGCTTCGATATTGCGGGTCAAAGGTGACCTTCTATTTTTGGATTTATCCGCAGCCAGCGGTCTGAAATCCGGTATGTCGATAATGATTGCCCCCTTCGATCCGCTCCTGCTCGCCCCAGACCGGACCAACTCCGCTACTCTCCTCGCCCCCACCGGCCCGGTCGTCTCTGCTACGGTCATTGAGGCCAAAGATACCGAGACGACCGTCAAGGTACCCGGTAGTCACCTCGTTCCAGGGGAGCGGGTGTTGATACGCTCCGCCCCGCTATCTCCCCCTGTGGATGGGCTATAGATGCTTTTCACTGATCAAGACCGTCATCAAAAATTTAACATAAAAGATATAAAATTTTTCTTTTACTCGTAAAAGAGGGATATTTTTATTCTTTTGATGTTAATCTCTAGGATGCTGCTCTTTACAACTTTTGCTTGGTTAGTCCTTACTTCTGCAATTCAACGACATGAGGGCCCCGTAATGGATGGAATTGATCCGGCGGAGGAGTTTAAACAAGAAGCGAACGAATTGCTCGTTCAGTTGGAGGAGGCATTACTCAACCTAGAGGGATCGCCCGATGATTATGATTTGGTCGATAGCGCGTTTCGGGTGCTGCATTCGCTCAAAGGTGCAGGGATGATGTTCGGTTGGGATGCACTGGCGGCATTTATCCATCAAGTGGAGACGACTCTGGTTCGAGTACGCAATGGGGTACTGCCGGTCACCCCGAAACTGGTATCACTGATGCTGCTGATTGCCGACCACATCCGGGGACTCCTGGAACAATCGGAACGTACTGATCCCGCCCGTGGTACGATGTTGCTGACCGCAATTGCCGAGTTGACCACCGACCAACCCGCGGCGAACACTCCAGCCAATGTCAAAGAAGCACCGCTTCGGCAGATGGAGCGGCTCGCGTTTGAATCCGACCCGGTGTCGAAGGACCACGCTGTCCCGCTGGGTGAACCCTCTTCTCCCCGGACCATAACCAAAGCACGGGAGGCAGCCGTACGGATGAGTGGTACCCTCCGGGTGCCGGTGGATCAACTCAACCATCTCATGGACCAAGTTGCTGAATTGGTCATTGCCCAGGAGCAATTATCCCGAACGGTAGCCACCGAGACCAGTCCGACCTTGCAATCCATTGCGAACCATATTGGACGATTAACCACCGGGCTCCGCAACACTACCATGACCCTCCGAATGTTGCCAATTGGAACGCTGTTCCGAAGATTCCGACGGGTAGTTCATGACCTATCGCGGGAATTAGGTAAAACAGTAGAGCTTACCCTGTCTGGCGAGGCGACCATGATCGACAAACTTTTGATCAAAGCCCTTCACGACCCTCTGATACACCTCATCCGTAACGCCATCGGCCACGGTATCGATCCCCCGGCCCAACGATTGGCGGCTGGCAAACCGGCTGCCGGACGGTTATATCTGGGGGCACTCCGCGCTGGGGATGAGGTCGTCATCACCATTGAAGACGACGGCCGAGGTCTTGACCTTGCCGCTATCCGTACCAAGGCGGAAGAGTTTGGTCTACTTCGACCCGGTCAGAAAGTGAATACCACTGAGCTATTTAATTACATCCTCCAACCCGGCTTCTCAACGGTAACCGAGGTTACCAACATTTCCGGTCGCGGTGTTGGTATGGATGTAGTCAAACGTACCGTTGATGACCTCTATGGCACGATCGAACTCAAGAGTGAACCCGACCGGGGTACGGCGGTTATCCTCCGATTACCCGACGTCGGCCATTATCGACAGTTTATGGGCGCAAGGTAGATGACGGATAATTATTTCCAGTGAGCATTATGAGGTGTATATGTCATACGGCAGTTTTACGATAGAAACTCTGAAGAAAAAGTTTGACATCACTATCACGGAAGTAAGTGATTTCTTTACCCATATTGATGCGGTGATGATGGGTGATTTTCTGGCGGATACTTCTCAAAGAGAATGTACCTTTAGCCTTGGCAATTAATACGGAAAAATCGCGTTCGGAAATGATCATATCACCAATATTGATTGAGATTAGACGATTGCTTCACCATCAGATTAGCCTGTTCTCTGGGATAAAATTTAACATCGATAAGGAGAAAGGATTGTTGGGTATTTGTGATTATATTATTAGTCTCTCCGCGGAACAACTGACCATCAACGCTCCCGTGATTGCCCTGGTTGAGGCCAAGAACGAAAATATTAAGGCCGGCATCCCTCAATGTATCGCAGAAATGTTGGCTGCGCAGCTCTTTAACCAACAACATGAAAATACCACGGATACCATTTACGGGGCAGTAACTACTGGTAGCAATTGGAAATTCTTGAAGTTGAAAGAAAAGGCAATTTGCGTTGATTTGACTGAGTACTCTATCAGAGGACCAGGGAAAATTATCGGTATTATTTTCGCCATGATAAAAGATGTAACCAAATAGAGCATACCATGCTACGCATTCCAAAATGTATATATTTTTTATTGATCCCACGAATAGATTAGACACGCTGTGAATCACGACGAAATCACATCGGTTAGCCGTATCCCCCTCGTCCATTTAGTGGAAGATGACCCCGAGCAGGCACGGCAATTGAGCCAGGCACTGGAGGCCAACGGCTACCGAGTACGCATTTTCCCCACCCTCCCAGCCTTTCGTCTGGCCTATGCCGACGATGAACGCCCGGCGGCCGTGGTCATTGATATGGCCTTTCCAGAAGGTGATACAGCGGGGGCACAGGTCATTTCCGGGATTAAGGCCCGCCAGACCAATTTTCTTCCGGTCATTTTTATTTCGGCACGCGATGACCTGGATACCCAACTAACCGCCTATCGCGTTGGGGCCAGCCGCCACCTCACCAAACCGGTAGATACGGACAAGTTGGTAGGATTATTGGACGAACTGACCGAACGCATCCCTGTACAGCCTTACCGGGTCGTGTTGGTGGACGACGATTCCATCATGCTTCAGGCACAGACAATGGTGTTGGAGCAGAGCGGCATGACGGTACAGGCGGTAATCGATCCGCTCCAAACCCTGGAGGCGGTACGCGCCTTTGCACCCGATGTGTTGTTGCTTGATGTGTATATGCCCGGTGCGACCGGTCCCGAGCTGGCTGCGGTATTGCGCGGGCAAGAGGCCTATACCCATCTGCCGATCCTGTTCCTTTCCGCCGAGGTCGACATGAGTCGGCAGCTCCTTGCCCTCAATCTGGGCGGTGATGATTTCTTGGTCAAACCGGTCCAACCCGTCCATTTGGTCGCTGCGGTAACCGCCCGTGCCCGCCGTGCTCGCCAATACGGTGAAGTAATGGCTCGCCTCAAATCCACCCTCTATGAGCGGGACCGCGAACACCAAGCGCTCGATCAACATGCTTTGGTCAGTATCGCCGATACTAGCGGTCGGATTACCTACGTCAACGACAAATTCTGCGAGATTAACGGCTATTCTCGTGAGGAACTATTGGGGAAAAATCACCGATTCCTCAAATCAGGACATCACCCCCCGGAGTTTTATCAAGAGATGTGGCGTACCATTGCCGCAGGCCAGCTCTGGCAGGGTGAACTCTGTAACCGGCGCAAGGACGGTGGGTTTTATTGGGTGGAATCCACCATTACCCCCTTCCTTGATAGCCGTGGCAAACCTTACCAATACGTTGCGATTCGTACCAACATTACGGCATTAAAGCGTAGCGAGCAAGCGTTGCGCACTGCCCAGACCATCGCCCATCTGGGCCATTGGAGCTGGAATGCCGTAAGCGGAAAACTTTTCTGGTCCGACGAGATTTACCGAATTCTCCGAATTGACCCCGGCAGCATCATACCCACTCGCGAGCGATTCCGCTCTTTCATCCACCCGGACGATGTTGCGGAGGTAAAAAAATCGGAACAACACGCCCAGCATCCTAATGATGCCCATAGCATTGACTATCGTCTAGTGGTGGGTGGCGACGAGGTGCGCTGGGTACATGAAGAGGCCCGAGGTAATTTTGATTCACGGGACAGACTGCTACGGATGACCGGAACGGTGCAGGATATTACCGAGCGCAAGATCGTAGAAGAACGTCTCACACTATTTCGACGTATTTTCGACGCCTCCGGGCAGGCGATTCGTATTACTGACCGTGGCGGTCGTATTGTCTATCTTAACCAGGCCCATGAACAATTGCTGGGTTATCGCCAGGAGGAACTGGAGGGACAGTCTTTTTCCATCCTCTTGACGGAAGAAACCGTACCGACCGCGGAAGAGATCTTCTCAACGGTAACCCAGGGCCAAAGCTGGTCTGGGTTATTGCCGATGCGCCGTCGCGACGGTAGTCAATTTATCTCCGCCAGCAATATCGGCGCCGTTACTACCACAGATGGTCGGATCCAATATGTGTTTAATATCTTTACCGATTACACCGAGGAATTGGCGCGACGGACGGAACTCGCGCAGGCCAAAGAAGCCGCCGAACGTGCCAGCCAGGCCAAGTCCGATTTCCTCTCGAGCATGAGCCACGAATTGCGTACCCCAATGAACGCCATCCTGGGGTTTGCCCAATTTCTGGAGATTTACGGCCGTCTTGATGCGGAACAGAAGGAAAGCATCTCCGAGATCCTCAAAGCGGGGCATCACTTGCTGGAACTCATCAACGAGGTGTTAGATCTGGCTAAAATTGAGGCGGGTCGTATCGACCTCTCGCTAGAACCGGTGGAACTGGCCGTATTGGTGGATGAATGTTTTGATCTGGTCTACCCCTTGGCGGCAGCTCGCAATATCACCCTACAAAGCGGAAACCTGGCCGGAATGGCGATGCGTGCCGATCGTATGCGGCTCAAACAGGTATTGCTTAATTTATTCTCCAATGCCATCAAATATAATATCAAAGGTGGCAGGGTCCATCTGAATATTCGCCAGATCGCATCGGAGCGTCTACGCCTCTCCGTATCCGATAGCGGCCCAGGGATCCCCCCAGAACGGCTGGAATTGCTATTCCAACCCTTCAACCGATTAGGTGCCGAACATAGTGATGTGGAGGGTACCGGCATTGGCCTCACCATCACCCGCCGGCTGGTAGAGATGATGGGGGGGAGTGTCGGCGTAGAAAGTCAGATTGGCGTAGGAAGCACCTTCTGGATTGAATTGCCGGCAGAGACATCGCTGGAAACGGATATGATTGGTAGGCCGGAAGGAGATACGCATTCTTGGGAAACGAGCGGACACCAATATCAGGTACTTTATATTGAGGACAATCCGGCCAACCTCAGGCTCGTTAGTCAACTTCTCTCCCGACATCCTCACCTCTATCTCCTTACCGCCCATACGCCAGAGTTGGGGATTGAGCTGGCATTAGCCCACCAGCCTGATCTAATCCTCCTCGATATCAATCTCCAGGGCATGGATGGCTATCAGGTATTGGAGGTGCTAAGAGGCGATGCCCAGCTTCGCACCGTCCCCGTCATTGCCATCACTGCCCACGCCATGCCCCGAGATATTGCGCGAGGCATGGCCGCAGGCTTTGTCGAATATCTGACAAAGCCATTGGACATTGAGCACTTCATGAAAACCGTGGAGTATTGGATTAATTACCGGGAATAATCTTTTGTTATTTCTTATTTACCATTAAGCGGAGTAAAACCATGCATGCTATAAAGACCGGCAAGACCGCTATCCTCCTCACCGGGCTACTCTTGGCCACCACGGCGACAGCGGTAGAGTTCACGCTAACCAGCCCGGAACTGAAGCCGGACGCGATGATCGCTAATGAACAAGTATTCAAGGGATTCGGTTGCCAAGGTAGCAACATTTCACCGGAACTCACCTGGCAGGGGGCGCCGAAAGGCACCAAGAGCTTCGGATTGACCGTCTACGATCCGGATGCCCCTACCGGCAGCGGTTGGTGGCATTGGGTCATCTTCAACATTCCTGCCGATACCACCGGTCTCAAGAAAGGTGCAGGCGATGCCAAAGGGAAACAGACCCCCGCAGAGGTTGTACAGAGCCGTACCGATTTCGGCCAAGTCGGCTACGGTGGCCCTTGTCCGCCCGTGGGTGATAAACCACATCGTTATCAATTCACGATATTCGCCCTGAAGACCGAAAAACTACCCCTCGACGAAAATACTCCAGCTGCCATGGTAGGTTTTTATCTGCGCCAAAATAGGTTGGGCACGGCAACGTTGCAGGGACTTTTCGGA
The DNA here is from genome assembly GCA_963575685.1 of Gammaproteobacteria bacterium. GTDB lineage: Bacteria > Pseudomonadota > Gammaproteobacteria > CAIRSR01 > CAIRSR01 > CAUYTW01. Next base: position 26,530 of record CAUYUB010000666.1, read on the forward strand.
CGTTAGACACAACCGTTCTCCGAAACCTACCCATTTATCCCGTAGGACAAACAGTGTTCGGTTCCTGCTTCATCGAGGCTGCCCAGGGAATGGCTTGGTTTTCGCCAGTAAGACTCCCCTTGGCGGGGAGTCTTACGCGGATTGCACCGCAGCCGACAACTCCCCCAGGTCTCACGACCTCTCCACAGGCTTAAGGTTCCGTGGAACTCACGGTACACAATCATTATTGAGCAGATGCTTTTAGGTTAGCAAGTGGCCAAAATTGATAGAGATGGCACTGAAAGTCTTAAGGCTAACGAATACATTTGTCAATATATATCCATAAATGACCATATCGCTAGTATCAGTTAATTGCCCCTCGTCATATCCCAAAAGGTATAGGGTTCTGACCCCCAAAAATATATTGAACTGCCTATACGTAATGTACTTAACTTACTTCGGCAGTCCCACGAGAGGATTGATACCTTCTCGGCGGGCATACGGTCCTTCATCATAAAAAATATGGGAGGTCATTATGAAAAAACTGTCGCGTTTACTTTCCGTCCTGTTGGTAGTTAGTAGCATCACCTTGCTTCCAACGCAATCCGCCCAGGGCTTTTTCGGTTGGATGATGCCTTGGAACTGGTTTGGCGGTTGGGGCTGGGGTTGGAGCTGGGGTGGAGGGTGGGATGGTTGGGGTTACCCTTACTATGGGGGACCATGGGGGTATGGTTATCCTTCTTGGGGCGGCTATCCCTACTGGGGTGGCTCTCCTTACTGGGGGAGCCCCTGGAGGTATGGCTACCCGGCGGCTTATCCCTATATGGTGGCACCTACTCTGACCATTACGCCACAATCCCCGGAAACTCATAGCAAATAGCTAAAAAGTAGCTCTAACTACCAGGCCGTCCAAGCTCCTCTTGGACGGCCTTTTTATTTCATGCTTGAGCAAAGCGATTACGCACGGAGAAGGTCAGGCCAGCAATTTATCGCCCGGTGGGATACGTCTACACCACACCCACACTACTTCACCCCATTCTCGATGAAGAAGGGAGCATATTTCCGGTCAGTGTTTTGGATGTGACTGATCAGCCAATCTCGGAGGAACTCCATCAGCTGAACCGACACGCCCAGGGTCCCGGCGTGGAAGGCCTTTTGAAATCGGCTAGCTTGCGAACAAATTCCGTGTGTTCGAGTTTGTGGACGGTGGTACCTGGGTAATGGAACCGGATAAAATATTTTTCTTCTACGGCGAAGTGAGTCTTGGTGTAATTAACGAGGTCATCGATCACTTCGCCCAGCACCGCCTTGCTCTTGCCGGCGACCATCGCATCATTGAGTTTGTTGATGATCAGGATAAGTTTCTGGTGCTGTTCGTCAATCTCGACGATATTGAGCGCCAATGCATTGGACCACTGGATGACTGCCATAACCATCCTCCGCTGCTGATTAGATAGATACAACATTGACTATATTGCTTTCTTTTACATTGTATAATACTTTTTTTCTAGAGAGCACTTGACACGACGCGCTGAAATTTACTGACGACAGGACGGTCCTCGTCTCTCAGGATTGGTGGTAGCAGCCCCCACCCCCCGTTGCGGTATCTGCACTGAAGTTACTTTCCATACCCGCTGTGCATACTCTTGCACCGCGCGATCACTGGAAAATGGCCCCATCGCTGCAATATTAAGGATGGCGTGTTTGGTCCAGATTTCGGGATCACGATAAACGGCTTCTACCCGAGCCTGACAAGCAGCGTAGGCCGCATAATCGGCCAGCACCAGATAGGGATCACCGCCTACCGTGAGGCGTTCCACCAATGGGCGGAAACGGCCGGGGTCGGTTACGCTGAAGTAACCCTCCGCGATCATTTCCAATACTGCCCGTAATTCCCCCTCATAGAAATTCCAAGGGTTGTAACCATCCCGGCGCAGACGGGCAACCTCGGCAGCGGTCAAGCCGAACAGAAAGAAATGGTCCGGGCCTACTGCATCACGGATCTCGATGTTGGCACCATCCAGCGTACCAATGGTCAATGCCCCGTTGAGGGCAAGTTTCATATTGCCCGTGCCGGAGGCCTCGTGACCGGCGGTGCTGATCTGTTCCGAAAGCTCCGCCGCAGGGACAATCTGCTCGGCCAGCGTGACATTGTAATTAGGTAGGAATACTACGCGCAGACGTCCTCCCACCACCGGATCATGGTTGACCACCTCGGCCACGGCATTGATTAAATGGATGGTAAGTTTGGCCAGGTGATAACTGGGGGCAGCTTTGCCGGCAAAAATGACGGTACGCGATACCATCTCCAACCCCGGATCGGCACGCAGACGGCGGTATTGCGCCACCACATGGAGAATGTTGAGAAGTTGGCGCTTATATTCATGGATACGTTTGATCTGAACGTCGAATAGCGACTCGGCATCTATCGTAATCCCCACTTGGCGTTGGATAAAATTGGCCAGGGTCTTTTTATTGGCACGTTTGACGTTTCTGACCTCTTCACGGAAACCGGCATCCTCGGCACGTGGGCGGAGTTCGGTGAGGAGATTCAAATCCGTTGCCCAGCACTTGCCGACTGCTTCCCTCACCAGGACCGCAAGACTCGAATTGGCCAATAATAGCCAGCGACGTGGGGTGATACCGTTAGTGATATTGAGAAACCGCTCAGGATAGAGGCGATGGAAATCGGCAAAAATGGTTGTTCGCATCAGTTCGGTATGTAGGGCGGCCACGCCATTGATGTGATGACTCCCGACGCAGGCCAAATGGGCCATACGTAGGCGTCGTTCGTTGCGTTCATCCACGAGGGAAATGCGGGCAAGCAGATCGGCATCGCCTGGGAAATGGTGAGTTACCTCTTGCAGCAGCCAGTAATTGATGCGGTAGATGATCTGCAAATGGCGCGGCAAGAGGGCCTCAAAAGTAGCCACCGGCCAGGTTTCCAGCGCCTCCGGCAAGAGGGTATGGTTGGTATAGCTGAAACAGCGACGAGTAATGTTCCAGGCCCGCCCCCAGGAGAGATGGTACTGGTCCACCAGTAGGCGCATCAGCTCGGCCACCGCAATAGCGGGATGGGTATCGTTGAGCTGAATCGCCGCCCGTTCGGGGAGCAATTCAAAATCGGTATGGCGTTGCTGGTAAATCTTAATAATGTCTTGCAATGAGGCGGAGACAAAGAAATACTGCTGACGCAACCGTAATTTACGGCCAACATCGGTGGTATCAGAAGGGTAGAGGACGCGGGAGATATTTTCGGTAGCGTTCTTCTCCTCTACCGCCCGGATATAATCACCACGGTTGAAATAGTCGAGATCGAAATCGCGGGAGGCCTTGGCCGACCACAACCGTAACGAGCCTACGGTGGGGCCGCAGAAACCCGGGATCGGCATATCGTAGGCCATCGCCATTACATCGTGGGTATCCACCCATAGACTACGCGGGACATCGCCCTCGTCGCGCACCTCCACCACCCGTCCCCCGAAGCGTACCGTATAGAGAATCTCGGGGCGGGGAAACTCCCAGGGGTTGCCGTAGCGCAACCAATTGTCGGGATGCTCTATTTGGGCACCGTTTTCATCGATGCGCTGGGTAAAGATGCCGTATTCATAACGGATTCCATAGCCACAGCCCGGTAGGTTCAGGGTTGCCAGGGAATCCAAAAAACAGGCGGCGAGCCGACCCAGACCACCATTGCCCAGGCCCGCCTCGCATTCCATCTCTAATACCTCTTCCGGTGATATCCCTGCTTCGGTCAGTACGTCCCGAACTACGCCCAGAATACCGAGGTTTATGAGTCCATTGGTCAGGGAGCGACCGATGAGGAATTCCAGCGAGAGGTAGTAGACCTGTTTGGCGTCCATCTCCTCGTGGACCCGTTGCGTATCCATCCAGCGGTCGGTTAATCGGTCACGAACGGCGTAGGCAAGTGCGAGGAACCAGTCATGCACGGTCGCCGCGGTCTGCTCTTTGGCAAGGGAATAGGTCAGACGCAATGCCAAGGAGCGGCGCAGGGAGGCGGAATCCAGCCCTAGATATTCCGACTGGAAGAGACGAGTTTTGGCGCGACTAACCATAGCTAAAGTCGAGAACTCAAAAAATCAATACCGCCGGTGGAGGCACAAAAAACCCAGAAGATCAAAAGCAACATCGGTTTTTGATCTTCTGGGTTGGTTCTTGAGGAAGATTATCGGATCAATTTACTCTTTGATCTCTACCTTAGCCTGATTTCTCAAGTGCTGGATGTGCTCCTGGAGTTTGGTCCGTTGGACGACCATTTTGATGCGATCCTTGACGCTCTCGAAGGGGGGAGGGGGCATCTCCCGAGTGTCCTCATGGAGCAGCACATGCCAGCCGAATTCGCTGTGGACGGGTTGGGTGGTGTATTTTCCTTTTGCCAGCGTGGTGATGGCGTCGGACAGTGGTTTGACCATTTGGCTGCTGCTGAACCAACCCAGATCTCCGCCCTCGACCGCATTGTCCTTAGACTTTTCTTTGGCAAGTTTGGCAAAGTCAGCACCTTTATCCAGATCGGCAACAATCGCCTTGGCCTCTTCCTCGGTGGGAACCAGGATATGACGTGCCTTATATTCGTTGATAGTCATTTCCTTGAGGTGGTCATTGTAGAATTTATGCAATTCATCATCGCTTGATGACATATTGTCGGCCGCGGCCTTCAGGGCAGCTGCCACCAATAAGTTTTCCCGAAGGGTAGCAAGTTCGACGACAACCTCCGGTTGCTTTTCAACCCCGCGTTTTATCGCATCCTGAAGGAGTACCTCACGTTTTACCAATTCCTCAATAATCACCTTACGGTCTTGGTTGGAACCGGTAGGACGGGTCGCGAGGTAGCGATCATAGGTAGACTGCATAATGGGGATGCCGTTGACGGCGGCAAGAATCGCATCGGAGGCCTGTGGAGTATCGTCTGCGCTCGCCGAAGAGATTCCCATCATCAAGGTCGCGGTGAGTAGCGCCGCGCCGAGAAATACTTTCTTACTTATATACATAGTTACTTTTTCCTATCTCAAATAACGATGGGCTGGCGGCCCGGAAGGGGAGGGGGCAACGGTATTTCCTGGGCTGTTCACGGTAAGACCTTGCGAAACGGTTTGACCACTACCCGGACATAGATGCCGGCATCCACATAAGGGTCGGCTGCTGCCCAGGTGTGGGCGGCTTCCAGCGATGGAAATTCGGCGACGACTAGGCTACCGGTAAAACCAGCAGTACCTGGGTCTTCGGCGTCAATCGCCGGGTGGGGGCCGGCCAAAACGAGACGGCCTTGGTCACGTAGGGTCTGGAGGCGTGCCAAGTGGGCGGGTCGGACGCTACGTCTCGCTTCCAGGGTGTTGGGAGCGTCTTCGGAGAGGATGGCGTAGAGCATGGTCTGAATCGTATGGGCTAAGGCAACCGGAGGGAATGACTCTGATGAATGCCACAAGGCTCGAAGCGCACTGTACCACGTACCCGAGCCGACTGGTCACCCTTGCAGCTTGCAGCATATCAGCCAAGCTGGGACACTTCGTTACAAGCGTGGTCTCGACGGTATCGAGGCCCTTGTCCCACCTCAAGGCACGTGGAGGCTACATTCTCACATGAAGGTTACTGCCATCACTTTGTGCAATTTTAAACAGTTTGACCGGCTGGAAATCCCTGTGAGGAACCGGATGACTGGGGAGGTGGTCGACAAGTTTCTGTTTCTGGGTGACTCCGGTGTGGGAAAGACAACGATCCTCCAAGCGGTAGCCCTCTGTCTGTCTCTGGCGGCAGGTCGTACGCGAGATATCGATCATTTTGATTGGACCCACTGGCTACCGAGCCGTTATGAACGCAGAGGATTACCGGTGATAGAACTGGAGGTAGAGTTTGCGCCGGAGGAGATTGAGGCAACCCGTGAGGCGGCCGAACGTTGGTATCGTGCTGGTATTGGTGGAGTCGAGGGTCGCGGATATGTACAGCCAGGGGAAGCGCGTCAGGTACGATTACGTTTAGAGGGGCGGCGCTATTCTGCGGATTCACAGGAAGCGCTCTATCAGTTCCGGGGCCGTCGCTACGCGGAACAATTATTACGTACCGACCCAACCGCACGGAACCTATTCGATCGATTGCCCGGAGTCTTTTGGTTTGACCAATTTCGGAACCTGGCCAACCCGCCACAAGAAACCGAGGAGGTAAAAGGGACGGAACCCGCGGGACGAGTTCCTTGTATGGTTGGGGTATCTCGCCTGCGTGAGCACCTCAACCGTTGGCAACTGGCCCGCATTAGTCGCGGACCTTTTCGCCGAGATTATTTACTCGAACTAGAGGGGCTCTACCAGACCATATTTCCCGGCCATTCCTTTGGAACGCCGGAGCCTATCACACGTCCGGGAAGTTCGACAACGGCTGGTTATTATTTTATCCTTTCCGATGGTCAGCATAGCTATGATATTGAGGAAATGTCGGCGGGGGAACAATCCATATTTCCCATGTTGTACGCCTTGGTTCGTTTACAGATCCGAAGCTCGGTAGTCCTGATCGACGACATTGACCTTAATCTCCATCCGACCCTGGCGCAACGTTTCGTTTCGGCACTACCATCCATGGCATGGGGATGTCAATTCCTCTATACGAGCCAGACCACGAACACGATTGATGCTACCGGCCCCGATCAAATTCTCTTGCTCCCACGCTCCAGCGTGGAAGCAAGAAGATGAATTTTGCCGATATCGGAAATAAATACCAACCGGTAACTATCCGGTTTATCTTTTACTTTTCTTAGGAATCCCTAATATGGTGGTTATTGCAGTTTCTCGTATTGCCCGGTGGTTGATCCTTGCGCTCCTTTTCCTAATCACCCCGCTGGCGGCTGCCAATCAAGACTTCGATACCTGGCTTGCTGGATTGAAGGACGAGGCGCGTACGCAAGGAATTTCCGACACGATATTGGCGAAGGCCTTTTCCGGTATTGCTCCGCTGGGGCGGGTCATTGAACTGGATCGCCACCAGCCCGAAACAACCCTGAGCTTCGCGCAATACCTAAAAAATGTGTTGCCGACCGCTCGGATTATTCAGGCGCGGCGCTACTATCATGAGCAGCGTGAGCTATTGGAGGAAATCAGGGCACGCTATGAGGTTCAGCCCAATTTCTTAGTAGCCTTTTGGGCGATAGAAAGCGATTTCGGCCGTAACCAGGGGGGATTTTCCGTCATCGCCGCCTTGGCCACACTGGCCTACGATGGCCGCCGCTCTGCCTATTTTCGTGGTGAGTTGTTGGATGCCCTGCGTATCCTGCAACGGGGTGATGTAACACCCTCCCGGATGATCGGCTCTTGGGCCGGCGCGATGGGGCAGGCCCAATTTATGCCCTCGGTGTTCCTAAAATACGGAATTGACTACGATGGCAACGGCCGTCGCGATATCTGGGGCAGCCGTGCCGATGTCTGGGCCTCCGCTGCAAATTATCTGAGCAGCATCGGCTGGCATCAAAACGAGAGTTGGGGGGTAGCCGTCCAGCTACCGTCCGATTTTGACCCAGGGTTGATCGGCCTGGACCATTCCAAATCTTTAAGCGAGTGGAGCGGACTCGGCGTTTGTCATGCTGATGGGCAGCCATTGGCGGGCGACCTTACTGCCTCCATCCTCCAACCTGGTGGTCCTGGTAATCGGGTATTTGCTGTTTATCCCAATTATCACGTTATCCGAATCTGGAACCGCTCTAATTATTTTGCTACGGCCGTGGGGCTGTTGGCAGATGCGATTGCCGCCCCATCGCAGGCAAAGTCTCCGCATGGGAGAAAAGCAAGAAAAGAACGCTAGATTGACAAGAAATTCAAATACCGATTCATAAAATAAGGTTGTCCATGTCTGCCCCTATGTCCCAAACGCGTAAAGCCGTCGCACTGATCTCCGGTGGCCTTGATTCACTTCTGGCTGCCCGGGTGATTCTCGAACAAGGAATCCAGGTAGAAGGTATTAATTTCTACACCGGATTTTGTGTAGAGGGGCATACCCACGCCATCCGTCGCCAGGATACCCAACGCCCGAAACGCAATCGTGCCCTGCAGGTCGCGGAGCAACTCGGTATCCGGCTGCATATTGTCGATATTTCAGAACCGTACAAGGATATCGTGCTACATCCGCGTCATGGCTATGGGGCTAATCTGAATCCCTGCCTCGACTGTAAATGTTTCATGGTGGCGCAGGCATTGGAGTGGCTGCACGCCCACCATTTTGACTTTATCATCACCGGGGAGGTAATTGGACAGCGCCCAATGTCGCAACGTAAGGATACAATGCCGGTCGTCGCCCATGAGTCTGGAGCGGGCGACCTGTTATTGCGTCCTTTGTGTGCCAAGAATTTACCGCCCACTTTGCCGGAACGGGAAGGATGGGTCGATCGTAGCCGTCTCTATGATTTCAATGGCCGTTCCCGTAAACCACAAATGGCGCTGGCCGCCCGTTACCATCTGCGGGACTATGCCCAGCCTGCCGGAGGATGCTGCTTCCTGACGGACGCCTCCTATTCTGCGAAACTTGCCGATTTGTGGAAATTTAGGGGACGGCGTGACTACGATTTAGACGATATTCTGCTGCTCAAGATCGGCCGTCATTTACGCCCTCGTCCCCATTTTAAGCTGATAATAGGACGCGAGGAGGGGGAAAATAACTTTTTGGAGGGTTACCGTAAACGTTTTATTCACCTCCGTACCCTCAGTCATCCCGGGCCTCTGGTTCTGGTGGACGGAATGCTGCATGGACCCGAGGACCGTGAATTGGTCGCACGCCTGTCCGCGCGGTTTTCCCAAGGACGGAACGCGGAGGTGGTGGAAGTGGAGTTGATCGAGTTGGATGGTACCGCAACTCGGCTGACCGTAGCACCTCTCGGCGCCCATGAGGTGCCGGAATCCTGGTACCGCTAAATTTAATTCCTGCCCATTCCTTTGTGATGGAGTATCCCATGAGAAAGACCCGCAACATCTTTGCTATCTTCATTCTTTGTCTCGCACTCCCCGTCTACGCACTTAGTTTGGCTGACCTAACCAATCAGGAGGCCGGTACCGGCCTAAAAGATGCCCTCTCACAGGGGGTTGCAAAATCCGTATCCTTCCTCGGTCAGCAAGATGGTTTTTTAGGAAACGCCAAGGTCAAGATCCCGTTGCCGGATACCTTGCGTCGTATTGAAAGCGGCTTGCGTCTCCTGGGATTACAGCGTCAGGCCGATGACTTGATCGTTGCGATGAATCGTGCGGCCGAGGCAGCTGTTCCAGAAGCCAAGGCACTGTTGATCGATTCCATTAAAAAGATGACCCTGGAGGATGCCAAGGGAATCCTCACCGGCGGCGACACGTCCGCAACCGATTACTTTCGCAAAACGACCTCCACGCAACTTGCACAACGGTTTCTCCCCATCGTAAGCAAGTGGACCAGTAAGGTTGGACTGGCCGAGAAATACAATACTATTGTTGATCGCGGTTCTCAGCTTGGTTTGGTCGGCAAGAACGACAAAATCGAAAACTATGTCACGCAAAAGGCCCTTGATGGCCTATACCTCATGATTGGCGAGCAGGAACGCGCCATTCGCAAAGACCCCATGAGCGTCGCTACCGGTGCCGCTAAGAAAGTCTTCGGGCTGCTCGGTCGATAGGAATAGCATCCATTCGCCGACCGCCAGTGTATAAGGTTGCGTAAGTGGTGCGCTTCGTACCTCAGCGCACCCTACGCGTTTGCGAAAAGGGCGGGGCAGGAGGCAATCTATTTTGTAGGGTGCGCTGAGGGACGAAGCGCACCAGTCACGGACGATACACTGACTCATTTAGCACGAAGCCCATAAAAGAAGCCACCACAATCCACCTGTGGCGGCTTTTTTGTGGAGTGGCTAACGAATAATGAGCCTGGTACTGCGAACCAGTCGCGTACCTGGGATCTCAGCTCCAGAGGAAAGCGCATTTTCTATTTCGGAGTAGTCCAGGGCCAGCTCCGAGTTGATCATTACATATTTGGCAAGGATGGCATCCTTATCGTACACTTCAATCTTGAGGGGAGCATTTTCGATATTTAACAGAATGCGGGACGACCGGATCTCTTTTTTGTTCTCTGCGGTATCTTCAATCTTTTCCAAACCAGAAAAGATTGAGTCTGTAGAAATATTGCTATTCTAGTGAAGGCAGTCATCAACGAATTGTGTGGTGGTGATATTCCCACCGGCCCGTACTCGTTTATCCTTGGCTCTTTACCAGGTAGTGATATTGATCGAACAAGGTGGCCATGAATTGAGCAAACTTTGGTGGTCGCTGTCGCTGTCGCCAAATTTGATGAAATTATTGGAAACCTGTTCCCAACGCGACTTTTATAAAGTAGACGATAACGTTCTGGAACCTTTTGCCACCGCCCTCGAACGCTTCGGCTACCAATATGCTGCCCGCGATTGGTTCCAAGAGCAAACCGAAAATCCTGAACTCATGCGCTCTCGCGGTTTTCGCCAAGGCGAGCCTTTACCCAGGGAGTTGGGCCTATTTGATGAACATGGAATACCGCTGGAACGACAGCAGAGGAAAAATTGGCGGCAACTCCGCTGTTGGCTGGTAATGATAATGCGGTGCTCGCGTTTTTCTTCCCGGAAGGGTTGGCGCAAGATAAGGAAATGGTGCTCGATCCTGAAACAAGGCAAGCCTTGCACTCCTTGCACGAGTTATAAAATTCTCGTTCCTTAGCCGGGAGTTTCCTTAATCAACAGGAGATACGGCGATTTACGCTAAGATCCGTGAGCCAATCCCCATTCCAACCTATGGTCGTTCATGAGCGAATCCCTTACTAACTACCTATTGTCCCTGATGGGACAACTCGACTACTTGGCCATCTTTCTTCTGATGGCTGCCGAAAGTTCCATCCTTCCTGTTCCTTCGGAGCTGGTGATGGTCCCAGCGGGTTACCTCGCCGCTATTGGTCACCTAGATTTTTGGCTGGCCCTACTCGCCGGCAATCTTGGCTCCATCGCCGGTTCTGTGGGCAGTTATTATCTCGCCCTGTGGCTCGGTCGGCCGCTATTGCTGCGGTTCGGGCGCTACTTCCTCATTGATGAACGTCACCTGAACCAGGCCGAACGTTTCGTTCGCAACCATGGCGAGATCTCCATCTTCAGTGGGCGATTCGTCCCGGGTATCCGTCACCTGATCTCCCTGCCCGCAGGACTGACGCGGATGCCCCTAGACCGATTCATGCTCTATACCTTTCTCGGCGCGGGCATGTGGAACGCGGTCTTACAGGTATTGGGCTATCTCATCGGCGACCACCAGGACTGGATGAAAGCAAACTGGTCTTGGGTAGTAGGGGGTGCGCTTATTTTCGCAGCAACCACGGTGGCGGTTTATGTCTACCTTCATCGTCATCGCACATACGGAAAGGTAGACAATGCAAAGTTGAAATCAAAAGAGAATCAAGAGTAAGCATCAAGACCGGAGAAAATGGTAATGAACCAAGTGAAACGATTATTCGAACCCCAGGGGTTGATTGGATTTTTATATCGTTATGCCATCTGGATCGTAGTTGCGATTACGGGGGCTTCCGCGCTAGGGGGGATTGCCTTGGCGCGTGGCGAGACCATCAATGCGCTGTGGTTCGTCGTAGCGGCGGTATCGATCTATGCTTTGGCCTACCGATTTTATAGCGCCTGGATCGCAACCCAGGTTTTGGTTTTGGATGAAACCAGGGCAACTCCGGCAGAACGTTTTAATAACGGCCGAGATTTCATTCCTACCCATCGCTGGATCGTTTTCGGTCATCATTTTGCTGCCATCGCCGGTCCTGGTCCGCTGATTGGTCCCACCCTTGCCGCCCAATTTGGTTATCTGCCCGGCACGTTGTGGATTCTGGTCGGTGCGGTATTGGGAGGCTGCGTGCAGGATATGGTAATCATGTTTTTCTCGACCCGCCGCGACGGCCGCAGTCTGGGCCAGATGGCGCGCGATGAATTAGGGCCAATGGGCGGTGCTGCAGCGTTGGTGGGAACGCTGGTGATTATGGTGATCCTCATTGCCGTACTCGGGCTGGTGGTAGTCAATGCCATGAAACACAGCCCCTGGGCGACCTCGACCGTAGCCGCCACGATTCCCATCGCCGTTTTAGTGGGGCTGTACCTGCGCGATATCCGCCCAGGGCGGGTTGCCGAAGGCTCGCTGTTGGGGGTGGTCCTATTGCTGTTAGCCGTGGCCGGAGGCGGTTGGATCGATCATACCCCAGCATTGCGTCCGTGGTTCGACCATGACGGACTGCCGCTCGCCTGGGCAGTGATTGCCTATGGCTTCTCCGCCGCTATTTTGCCGGTGTGGTTGTTGCTCGCCCCCCGCGATTATCTATCGACCTTCGTCAAACTCGGGACTATTCTGCTGCTGGCGGTGGCAGTCGTGGTTCTGCACCCGGAGATTCGGATGCCGGCCCTAACCCGGTTTACCGACGGCACCGGGCCAATCTTTGGCGGTAAGCTGTTCCCCTTCGTCTTCATTACCATTGCCTGTGGGGCCATCTCTGGTTTCCATTCGCTGATTTCTTCCGGGACCACCCCAAAATTGCTTGCCAACGAGCGCGATATTCGTCCGATTGGCTACGGTGGGATGGCGCTTGAATCGTTTGTTGCACTCATGGCCCTAATTGCCGCTACCCTGCTGGAGCCTGGGGTCTATTTCGCCATCAACAGTCCGGCTGGGGTCGTGGGTAAGGCAGCGGCGGATGCCGTAGCCACTATCTCCGGATGGGGGTTTCCTGTCACCGTGGAACAGATGCAATATCTGGCGCGGGAAGTGGGTGAGAGCAGTCTCTTTGCCCGCACTGGTGGGGCACCTTCGCTGGCGGTAGGCATGGCCACCCTTTTCAGCAGCGCCTTTGGTAGCGGTATGCTCGCCTTGTGGTACCACTTTGCAATTATGTTCGAGGCGGTCTTTATCCTGACCACACTGGATGCCGGTACGCGGGTAGGACGTTTTATGCTTCAGGACTTTTTAGGCAACCTCTGGGCGCCTTTAGGGCGGACTTCCTGGTACCCCTCGGTATTCCTTACTAGTGGTGCGATTGTGGCGGCGTGGGGTTATTTTCTCTACATTGGAGTCATCGATCCCAATGGTGGAGTCAATATCCTCTGGCCACTATTCGGCATTTCCAACCAGATGCTCGCGGCCATTGCCCTATCCGTAGCTACCGGGATCCTGATCAAATCCGGCCGACTGCGTCAGGCCTGGATCACGGCATTGCCCTTGACCTGGCTCGCCATTGTGACGACCAGCGCCGCTTGGGAAAAGGTAATGAGTGACGATGTTCGGGTAGGCTTTCTCACCGCCGCGACGGATCTAGCGAGCAAACTGGCTGCCGGCACCCTGCCCCCAGAACGGGCAGCGGTCGCGGAAAAGCTCATTTTCAATCAGCGCCTGGATGCCGGTCTGACGGTATTCTTTGTGCTGGTATTGTGGGTAGTGATTCTAGACATGCTGCGGGTGGCGCTACGCCATTTGCAAGGTCTGCCGGTACCGCCGTTAACTGAATCACCCCATGAACCCAGCCGACTGGTGGAGGATTGGGTACGAGATTGAGAACTAGGCAACGGTTCATCCACCTAACCTTATAGGGTTTGCCACCCGATAAGGGCTGCAAAATGCAGCCCTTTCCATCCCCTTCAAGAGTGAGTTGCTGATCGAGCGGGTGAGTTGCACCCTGGAACAACCGATAGCAGCGTCGGATCTGGCACAACTCAAAAAGCTGGCCTTGCGCCTAATGCACACCCTCAATCCCAATCGTTCAGCAGAAGCGCTTACGCAGGAAATCGCCAAATTAATCGCCGCCTATAACACCCGTTCGGCGCAGCAAGTTGCCGACAAGGCCGCCCAATCCGCCGCCGAGTCGATGCAACGATTCCCAGTTAAGCGTACCTAACTAACGCAATCTGATTTCTTATTTCAACACTATGATCCCATTTCGAACTTTGCATTACTGGTGGCGACGGTTTCGTTGTTTAATCGGAAACAACCGCTACGAGCGTTATCTGCACCACCATGCCACCGTCCATGCCGACACTCCTCCCTTAGATCGGCGCGCCTTTTACCTTAGGGAACAGGAACACAAGTGGAGTGGGGTGCGTCGCTGCTGTTGACCGCTCACCATTCAGTGTAATGGTTCCACCACCGGATTCTCCCAAGGACCATGCAAGGTATAACGGACCTGGGTGATGCGATCAATGTTGGGTTGCAGTAGATGCTGGGCGAGGAGGATGGCCGCTCCTACGCCTACACCAATTCCAACGCTGCCGGCTGCCAGAGCCCCCGCCAGGGGTAACGTCCCACCGACATTGGGCGTAACCGTGACCACCTGATCGTAGTCCTGTGTCGCCAGCCCCGTGCGTCCTTCCACCTTGATGTCTGCTGCCGGACCCTGAAGCTTGAGGTTATTGCTATAGGCATTGCCGTGTTCAATCCGGAAATCGCCTTGGAGGTGGTCAAAGGTCAATCCTTTGTGGAAGACATCGCTGAAATCCAAGGCCAATCGTCGCGGTAGGGCCTGGAGGCTGAGCAGTCCGAAGATCCGTCCTGTCCCACCCGGATTGATTTGGAGCAAGCGTCCCTTACCTACCTCAACTACCAGCGTACCGTCGAGATGTTCGGTAGAAAAGGTATTGGGTGCGCCATGCCATTTTGCCTGGAGCCGAGCGGTCCCCGGTCCCCCTTCTACCGCGCCTATGTAGCCCAGGGCATTCAAGGTGTTTCCCAGATCATCCGTCTCAAAGTTTAGATCGAAGGTGGAGGATTGACCTTTGGTGATGTCGCCAGTATCGGCAACACGCCAATGGCCTTTCCCATCCGCTCGAAAGGTGGCAGCATGTAGATGTAAATCCGTCACGCTGAGCCCTTCAGGGTCTGGATGGGTGCGTATCTCCATCTGTCCCAGCGCCACGTCATCCCTTTTTTGATCTTTTCCCTCGGAGGCGGGAACGGTGGGCGTTATTGGTGCGCGGCCGAAGTGCAAATCGGCGCAACGCAGGTGCAGGGGAGGCAGGTGGCGTGGGTCGATAGCACTCCGTGAATCCTTTTTCGCGTTCCCTTCTGAAGATTCTTGAGCACTTTCGGTCAGTGTCAACCGATCCAGATCCAGATCGAGGCCGCTGTCATCGGACCAATGCAAACGGCCAGTGGTTTCGTGGGTGGTAAAGCGTGCCTCCCATCCTTTTTCCCATTCCTTTCTTTTTCGGTTCGCCAAGAAATCTACACCGTGGAAGTGGTGATCTCCCGCGCGTAGGTCTCCGACCTTTGCCTCCAAGACGAAATCTGGTCCTCCTTTTCCTCCTTCCGTAACACCTGCCGCCAACGCCAACCAATCATCCAGCGCCGTTTCCACCAGATCCGCTTGGAGACGGAAAAGGCCCGTATCACCGGGAACGCCACGTTGAAGTGTCGGCAGGGCCGTAGCCCCCTTTCCCAACTGCACTTCGCCCTGGGTCAGTTGTCCATCTCCGTTGAGTTCTACGACGGCATTTGCCAGTGTCCCATAACTGACCTGGATCTTGCGTTGCGCCTCGCCCCCCAGGGTGGTTTCCAACCGCAGTACCTGGGTTTGTTCAGCGGACTTGGCGAAGGGGGAGGGTAGATCCAACCCTAATCCCCGCAGGTCCGACTCCAGACGCACCAATGGTGCCGGTTTACCTCCCGGAGGGACATCGGGCAGAGTAACGATGGCCTGCCATGCCGTTCGACCATGCAAACGGTTTAGCAGTGAAGCAGACAGATAGGTTTGGATATCGGTGGGTTCGAGTCGACCCTGGATATCAATTACGGTGGACGGCCGGCCTTCCAGCATTTTGGATTGGATTGCCAATTCTACGGGTAGATCAAGAATTCGGGCGGCGATCCCCCGCCCGCGTATTCCTTCCGAGGAAAACTCCAGGGTACCGGAGGCGGTATCCAAAGCCACCTTGGGATCATGCCAATGGAGGTCCGCCCCTAGGAGATCTACGTGGCCGGTGACTCGGGTGATCTCGACAGGTTTGGTGTGCATATCCAATTCGAGGGCCAAAGCCATCGCGCCCCGTCCCTCCAAGCTGGTCACATACTGGCCATAACGACGGGCGAGAGGGCTGTCTCGAATCAGACGGGGGATATCCGCCATGGGACCACGTACCTGACCGCGCACCTGTAGCAACGGTGGTTCCTGGTCCAGGTCCGGGATGGTTACCGTCGTATCCTCCAGCGTACCGTCCAGGATGCGCCCGGCCCGGGCGTGAATCTCCATGGCACGGCCGCGGAAGACAAGGCTAGTATCAAGTGCATGAAGGGCGGGCCAATTGGGGTCGTAGTTCAGCTCACCACCGGTTACTTGGCAGTTCACCTCAAAACGGCCCTCACCATGGTCAAAAGGGAAATCGGCGAGGTTGCCGTGAAAGTGGACGGCACCCCGACTTATCTTTCCTCCCAGAATGGAACGATCAAGCCAGGCAGCGGCAGGGCGCGGCATGGCGCGGCGCGGTAGATAAACAGGGAGCTGACCGGCATCGGCACGCGGGAGATGGGCCTCCAGATCGAGGCGTGGTGACCTCCCTGCGCCTGAAGGAGGAACGAGTAAGGTCCCACTGGCTTCCAGGGCAAGCTCAGGAGTGGTCAAAGTCAACTTCGGCATCGATAGCTGCCAACTGCCGGCGTTGCGCTGGAAGGTCACCGTCGTTGCCAGCCGATTCACTGTCCAAGGTCCACGAAATAATCGCGCCGGGTAGAGCTTCCCGTGACGTTCTTCCAGGTCGAGGGTACCCGCACCTCCGGCCAATTGAAGCTGTCCGGTGAGCCCTTCCACGCCTGGAATGCCCTGCCACGCCCGAATGGCCAGCCCCGTGAAACGCGCCCGGACCTCCAGCTTCTCCAAAATTTCCGAATCAAAAAAGTTTTCTTTTGCGCTTAAAAGAAAAATCTTTTGATCCTGTGACTGTGACGGTTCTTCTGACTGTTCTTTTGTCTGATCTTTCGCGACGGTCGAGGTAAGGGGAAAACGCAGCCGTAGCTCCTGCAAATTACCCCGCGGAGCCAGGGCGGCCAGGGTATACGCCATCTTTCCCGGTAGAACGCCATCCACACCGGCGAGGAAAGCGAGTTCAGGGAGGGACAGATCCGTTGCTTGCAGGTGCAGCTCCTGTGCATCAAGCGGGCCGTCGAGACGGACCTGGAGGGTAGCACCGGAGTTGAGCGTATCCAGTCGATGCAGACCCGTCAGGTCCAACTGCCAGCCCGGCATTCTTCGTACCCAGGAAAAACCCTCCAGCGTCAGCAACAGGTCGCGGGGACCTTGCGCACTGTCGCCAGCTTGCACCAGAAGCCGATCCACGGCCCCCTCTAAACGGGCAAGACCGATCTCATCCCAGCTTCCCCACAATCGTAGGTCAGCCGCGCCATCTACCACCATCTCCGGGCGAAGTCGGTGTAACAGAGGAGAGAGGCGCAGTCCCTTCGTCTCCAGATACCATTCTCCTTCCCAGCGATGGGACTTGTTGCCATCGTTATAGGCGTCCAACACTAAATGGACGGTTTCTCCCCAAAGGGTGGGCAGGCGCAGATCGGCATCTCCCTGAAGACGCCTGCCATCACTACGCAACTGGGCGTTGCCGGTGAGACAACCCCGAAGTTCTTGGACCGATGGCGGTGAGGATTCTCCCAGACAGATCCGTACGTTACGCATTACGATCCGGCTCTGTCCCAGTTGCCACAGATCTGGCCCATCGAGTGCCCAATTTTTTTGGGTAGAGTCACGCCCAAGGTTTACAGTCAACTGTGGGTGCACCAAGGACAGTTCAGCGGGTACCAGGCGCAGCTGGTGCAGTGAAACCGCGAGGTCCAGGATAAGATCCACCGCCTCGATTTCCGCTCCGCCGTGCGCTCTCCCACCAGCGATACTCACTCCCCGTAACCGTAGTACCGGCCACAGGCCCTGCCATTCCGCTTCCAGGCCAGCGATGCGTACCTCCTGTCCCAGGGCGGTAGTGGCCCAGGCCGCAATCTCTGCGCGGTAGCCATGAGCCATCGGCAATAAGAGTCGGCCCAGACTCAGCACTACCGCCGCAGCGATGACGCTGACCGCGAACACCGACCAGAACATGGACCAAAGAAAACGCAGCGAACGGGGCATAGGGAAATATGAGATCGGGAAGGTTGGAGACACAACGTACCGTGCATGGACATACTACCCCGCGCTCCTACGCTACGCCCATACTAGCCGTGTAAGCCCCAACCCGATCACCGCATGGGTGCGTAGCCTCAGTTTCTCTCCATATACTCGTTCCAAGGTCTCGCGATAGCGGGCCAATTGGGCTTGGGCCGCTTTCAATTCCGTTTGAACCAACGGCAGGGCGGTTAATTCTTCCCGAGACTTGGCTCGCACCTGTTCATTGGTTAGTCCAAGCCGTTGCAACCCAAGATGCTTGAACTCCAACAGGTGGTCCAGAAAGGCGTAGTGGCGCATGTCGGGGCGGATGATAAGGGTGAGATCGGCGTAGCCTTTATCAATGGCGGTCTCCGAGTCCATGAGGTAGGCAGTATCGTTGAAAAGGGTGGTAAGAAAAGCGGTCTTGACCACCAATTCGTTACTCCAACGCCCATCGCGATTGTCGAACACGGTGAAAAAGCGCTGCTCGATAAAATCGCACAGGGGCGCAAGTTCACCGGCGGTATAGAAGCGATCCGTTACCGCGAGACGCTGCTCATTGACCTCATAACCGGGTAGCAAGGCCTCTCGGATGCGTTCTACGTAGAGTCTGCGCACCACCAGATTGGGAACCTTAAGCAGGAGTTTACCCATGGCGTCGCGCCCACAATAGGTGAGCACACCGAAGTAATAGAGCAGCGAGGCGAGGAAGCCGTGGTCCTGGGGGGTGGAAAGCATCATCTCAACGCCGAAACGGTTCTCCAACCGGGAGATGGCGATGGGATTGGCTGGGTTGAGGGCATCGGTCACCAACTTCTGACCGTGAGGCAAGCGGGCGACATACTTGATACGGTTGCGATCCATCGCTAGGTTGCTGTCGAGCATCTCCTCGGGGTAGCGACACTCCTTGGCCAAGTGCTGGAAAAAGTAGATGGCTAGAGTGGGGTTGTAGATCTGCCCACATTCCGGTCGTGGGCAAAAGCGGTAGCCGTTGTAGAAGGTACGCATCAACTCCAGTGCCTCTTCCGCCTTGGCAGGCGGTTGGTCACACTCAGCGACGATCCTCTCTAAGGTGAGGCGGATCTCTTCTTCATGAAAACCGCAGAGGTCGGCATATTCAGGATAAAGGGAGACGTTTTCTACTACATTGTAGCCGCTGGTAATATCTGCCAGCACCACTGGCGACACCCCCGTCATGAAGACTCGCTCCAATCCACGCCCCTCGGCACCGTCCTTCACGGCCTTGAACATGGTCTTGATGACCCCCTCGCCGCCGACCAGTTCCTGATAGCGGTTCGTTCCCTGCTGGTGGCTCACCATCACCTCGTTGGCGAAGTTATCGTACTCATCCACCAACAGGTAGAGCCGGTAAGGGGTGAGGGAGATAGCGGAGAGGAGCGATTGAAAGGAAGCAACGGCATCCTCCTCCCGGATCAGCACTTCTTCCTCTCCCAGAAGGGTACGATACTTGGCCACCACCGCTCGGATCCGTACGTTGATATGACGGAACAGCACGGCACGGATTGCATCCACGTCTCCCTGCGGATCCACCAACGAGAAGTTCCAGTTCATTACGAAGTAGCGGTTATGCAGGGGCGTGGGGTCTTGCCCAATCTTGAGATGGCCGAAGAGCTTCTCAAACTCGTCAGCCTTGGCCAGGTCGTAGTAGTTCTCCAGGGTGGAGAGCCAGAGCGACTTGCCGAAACGGCGTGGGCGCAACAACAGAAGCTGGTCACCACTCTCCTCGATCAACCGGATGCGGTCGGTACGGTCGATGTAGAACCGTCGTTCGGCGGAGATCCGGTGGAAATCGCTGAGGCCGTAGGGGTAGCGCATGGGACCGGTCCGATGGTGGTGAGATTAAGGATATTCTATCGGTATCGACAGATGGTGTGCGCTGACGGCGGGTTATATCGTGCAATGCAAATTAATCGGCGAGCGACGTAGCGATTTTATACATAATGGCGGCGTTTAGTCGGATGTAGCCGTTGAGAGTGCATTCATAGCAAATGACTTGGCGGAAAAACAGGCAGACTCCCGACTCCCGACGCGGTTGCTGTATTCTCCACCCCAACTTTAGTATTCTCCCAACAGAACAGCATCAGACCTAACCCGAGAGAATCATCCAAGATGGCTCGTATTACCGTCACTGACTGCCTAGAGCATGTCGATAACCGCTTCCAGCTCGTCCTTGTCGCCGCCAAGCGGGCGCGCCAGATTACCCTGGGCGCCACTCCTCTGGTACCTGAAGAAAACGACAAACCCACCGTACTGGCGTTGCGCGAGATCGCGGGCGACTTCATCGGTCCCTCCATCCTCAACCAGGTAAGCGCCCGCGACCACAGCACCGAATCAATGGTTTCCGAGGAAGAACTGCGGGAAGAGGAGCGCACACCCGCGCCTCTGATCTGACGTGGAACGCCCGCCCGCTGGGTCATCTCCCCCTGGGATCGGTCGTGGTCCCGTTGCCAAGGGGAAACCGATGTCCTTCCATGCCAGTGACCTGTGCGACCTCCTCGAAGAATACCTGGAGCCTGCACAGGTCGCGGAGACCTATCGTGCCTATCTGTTTGGCGCCGAAGCCCACGAGGGCCAGTGGCGCCGCTCCGGCGAACCCTACATCTATCATCCCCTGGCGGTAGCGCGGATCCTGGCCGAGATGCACCTCGACCATCGTAGTATCATGGCCGCGCTACTCCATGATGTTATTGAGGATACCGGTACCACCAAGGAGCGACTGGCTGGAGAGTTTGGCCACGAGGTGGCGGAACTGGTGGATGGGGTGAGTAAGCTCACCCAGATCAAATTTGAATCCCGAGCCGAGGCACAGGCGGAAAACTTCCGCAAGATGCTGATGGCAATGGCGCGGGATATCCGCGTTATCCTCATCAAGCTTGCCGACCGTCTCCACAATATGCGTACCCTCGGGGCGATGCCTCCCGAGAAACGCCGCCTGATTGCGCGTGAGACGCTCGAGATCTTCGCCCCCATCGCTCACCGCCTCGGGATCAACGATATTCGTCTGGAACTGGAGGATCTGGGCTTTGCCGCCCTCTATCCACTACGTTACCGAGTATTAATAGAGACAGTGCGTAAAGCCCGCCGAGATCGGCGCGAAATTACCGAAAAGATCGAGGCGGCTCTGCACCGACGTCTGACCGAGGAGGGCCTGCCGAACCGAGTCTTGGGGCGGGAGAAGCACATCTACAGCATCTATCAGAAGATGCGCGGAAAAGGGGTCTCCTTTTCCGATATACGGGATCTCTACGCCTTTCGTATCATTGTCGACCGAGTAGACACCTGTTATCGAGTGTTGGGGGCGGTCCACAACCTCTACCAACCCGTGCCGGGCAGGTTTAAAGACTACGTCGCCATGCCCAAGGCCAATGGCTATCAGTCCCTACATACTACGGTGGTAGGACCCTACGGGGTCCACCTGGAGGTCCAGATCCGCACCGAGGACATGGCGAAGGTGGCCGATGTCGGTATCGCTGCGCACTGGCTCTACAAAAGTGGTGAGGTGGTAGCCAACCGTGCCGAGAAAAAGGTACGAAAATGGCTACGCGGTCTGTTGGAAATCCAACAAAGTTCCGGGAATCCTATCGAATTTATCGAGAACATGAAGATCGACCTCTTTCCAGATGAGGTCTATATCTTTACCCCCAAGGGTCACATCATGGAGCTGCCCAAGGGGGCTACTCCGGTAGATTTTGCCTATGCCGTCCATACCGATGTCGGTAATAGCTGTGTCTCGGCCAAGATCGATCACCATTTCGCACCGCTACGCACCGTGCTTATGAGTGGCCAGCAGGTAGAGATCATTGTTTCTTCCGTCGCCCAACCGAATCCTACCTGGCTCAACTTTGTCGTCACTGCGAAGGCGCGCTCCAATATTCGCCATTATCTGAAGAACCTCAAATACGATGAAGCGGTTATTTTGGGACGAAGGATGCTGGAAAAGGCGATCTCTGATCTTTCCGTAACCATGACGGATATACCATCGGAAGTCATGGCTGCCCTCCTTAAGGAACTTTCCCTGGATAGCGAGGATGCACTAATGGAGGCAATCGGTCTCGGTAAACGTCCCTCGGTCTTAGTGGCGCGGCGTCTCACCCAAGGCATGGTATGTGGGGAGGGGACGAATCTCGATTCGGGGATCTCCTTAAATCCCTTGGTCATCAAGGGGACAGAAGGGATGGTGGTCACCTACGGCAAGTGTTGCCGACCGATTCCGGGTGATCCGATCATGGGGTTTGTCAGCACCGGACGCGGCATCGTAGTCCATACCAGCGTCTGCAAAACAGTAGCCAGCTATCGCGACCGCCCTGAGCGCTGGATCGACGTGGCTTGGGAAGAGACCATTGAGCAACCCTTCGCTGTCGAGATCAAGGTGGCGGTCGTCAACCGCCGCGGGGTACTCGCCACAATTGCCAGCGGCATTGCTGAATTTGATTGCAACATCGAGAATATCAACATGGAAGACCGTGACGGGCAAAGTTCTACTCTGCACTTTACCCTTTCAGTACGCGACCGCCCCCATTTAGCCCGCATTATCCGAAGGGTCCGCAGTCTCCCCGACGTATTGCGCGTCACCCGCGCGAGGCGATAACGTTCTGACTTTAATACTTTTTAACTAATGCGAACGACGAAACGTCCCGTGGCAGCCTGATCCGAAACTCGGTACCCTCACTGGTTTGTATCTGGTTGATGGTGCCCCCCATGTGTTCTTCGATAATGGTCTTGGCCATATAAAGTCCAATACCGGACCCGTGGCCGTCGGTTTTTGTGGTAAAAAAGGGAGCAAAGATCTGATCGGCGATGCTATCGGGGATACCTCCACCATTGTCGGCAATGCGGATCAGAATATCTTCGTCCTCCGCTTCGATCCGTACTTCCACCGCTCCGTCGGTTATTCCATGATGGACAATCGCATCCCTGGCATTAGTGAGGAGAACTAATAGCACCTGGGATAACTCGTTAGGAAAACCATGGACGGTCAATTCCTTAAAACTGGGATACAACTCGACCACAATATTACTGTTAATAAAACTGGCCTCGACCAAAGAAAGGGCTTCGCGGATAATCGGCACTATCAAGAAATCAGATTTACTCCGATTTGGCTTAAAAAAATTACGGAAATCGTCGATCGTGGAAGACATCTTTAGAATCAACTGACGACTTTTTTGTACCTTCCTTTCCATGAGTTCCGGTGTCAACTCACTACGCTGGAAAGCATCTTCAATGTTGGCCAAAATAAGGCCGAGGGTATTAATTGGCTGACGCCACTGATGGGCGATATGGCTGATCATCTCGCCCATCGCCGCAAATTGGGATTGGCGCATCAGGATGAGGTCCTTGTTACGGTTCTTTTCCACTTCTTCGTGTACGCGATTCTCCAGCTCGGCATTGAGTGTTTCGATTTCTTTTTGGCGTCGGACCAATTCTTGTTCTGCCTGTTTGCGATCGCTAATATCACGAGTAGCTACCACGATGCCGGTTATCAATCCCTCTTCCTGCTCTCGATAGGGATGGTAGGAAACTTCCAACCAGCGATGACCATAGGCAGGCAAAACGTATCCCCTCTCGAAATACACCGACTCCCCAACCAAGCATTGTTCGAGGAATGGTTTCAGTTCCTCAAAGATTTCCGCGCCAAATAATTCTGCTACCGTATGCTGTTCAATATCCTCGCGTTTTTTAGAAAATGCACATAAATAGGCGCCGTTGACTGCCTGATAGACAAAATTTCGATCAATGAGTGAAATAAAATCTGGAGTAGCGGCTACGATGCGTGCAAAGATGCGCAAACGTGCCTCCGCTTCTTTAAGTGCCTTTTCTGCCTGACGGATGTCGGTAATATCGTGATAATGACAGTGAAGGAGGTGCCGACCCGCTAAATCGATGTTTTGGACCACAACCTGAACGTTGCGTAACTCTCCGTCCCGAGTTCGGTGCAGTGTTTCGAAGTCGTCCCGGCCGATTCCCTTAAGAATCCTTTCGATATGGTGTTGGGTATCTTCAGGAGTTTCAAGAACCTCGTAGTCGGAGACACACAACTGGGAGAATTCCTCGTAGGAATAACCGAGTTGTCGATGCGCAGTCTGGTTAAATGTAATGGCTTTGGTGGTTTCAGGATCGATCAGCAGGATGCCGTCGGGGGCCAGATCAAATAGGATGCGGCAGCGTACCTCCGCTTCCTGAATCCTTTTCTCGGTCCGTTTTCGTTCAGTAATTTCGCGCGCAATACCGATCAGCCCAAGCAGTGTCCCGTCTTTCCCAAAGAAGGGTGTCTTAATGGTATCGTAGATGATCTCGGTGCCGTCATTACGCACCACGTGCTCTTCGATGCGGATTGATTTCCTAGAGGATAATACTGCTTGATCCGAACCTCGGTAGTCCTGTGCTTCGTCAAAGGAAAATAATCTACCTGCAGTACAACCAATAATCTGTTGCTCACCTAGTCCAACCCGACCTATGAAAGCCTTATTGCAACGCAAAAAGATCCCATCAATATCTTTAAAGAAGATGAGATCCGGGATAGTGTCAATCAGAGAACGAAGCAAGGTTTGTTCCTGAGCGAGCGCCTCTTCCGCTCGACGGCGTTCGGTAACCTCCTGTCCATAAAGGTAGATACTGTCGGTGTGGGGGAGGGTAGCATGTAGGAAGGAGAAGATACGGGTACCAAAGGTTATCTCAAGGGCGGCATGAGGATCGCTTCCCAAATTCTTTTGGAATTTTTTGAGAAAGGTGTCCGGTAGTAGTCGGCCAATCTCTATGACCTCTCCCTGAAAGAGGGCGAGACAAGCATCATTGGCATAGTGGAGAACCCCCGCACGATCGAAACACAAGACCGGATGAGGATTGGCAGCGGGGAAATGGAAAAATGTCTTTAATTCCTCTCCAGTCTGCACCTGTTCGGTGATTTCGTGTACCAACGCCCCTCTCGGACCCAGCGCAGGACAATGTCGGAGGGAAAAGATCCGGCGCCGACCGGCTAGGTCCACCAGCTCTTGACGCTCCCAGCCCTCGCTAAGACCCGATCGCTCCCCCTCTACTGGATACGAAAACTGTGATAACACCGCGCAACCACATTCTTCAATCAGTTGTTCCATCAATGAATTGAATGGCTGAAGTGTGTTTGCGCCATCCAACAGAATTCCCACGCCCAATTGTTCGGTGATGGTCTGCAAGGAGCGCAACTCTTGTTCACGGGCCTCCAGTTTGTCGGCTCGGTGAGCCATACGGATTAGTCCATCCGTTTCTTCCTGGAGCAGTGCGCGGGCCGAACTAATCCCTTGGGCGAGATGCCGAAAGTAGATTTCTAGTATCGTTAGTTCATCTCTTTCATTCTTGGGAGGAGGTGAAATACCAAGCTCCTCCTCCGTCATCAGGATTATCTCTCGGGTCAGGCGTTTGAGACGTTGGGAGGCAATCAAGGTCAGCAAGGTGCAGGTTAGGAGCACCACCAGCAATATTAATACCCATTGCTCGCGATTTTTCTCTAGCGCGCTACCCGCGAGACGCTCCAATCTTTTCAAAGGTGTAAAGGAGGTGAAATGTATATCAATATCGGATCTGCCGTCATCGAAGAATGCGATCGCGTCACGATTAGATGTTTCCTTTCCCAGGATGAGAAATCGGGAACCCAAATCGGCAAGGGAGATACCATCTGCGATGAGTGGAGAACTACTGGCAAGGACCCGTTGGGTGTGTGGATCGACTAAGGCAATGATATCTTGGCTTTGTCCTAGGCCCATCGCTGCGGCCAAGAAGCGATCGTCCAGGGGAGAGGCCAGCATGAGGGTAGCTAAAGTTCGCTCTCCATCCTTTACGGCTTGGCTGGCGATAATATAGGGAATACCATCGATCCGGGTCAGGAAAGATCCGTTGTCTGCCATCTTCAACAACACGGTAGGTCGGAGAAGAGACTCTGGTATTGATTCAGGGTGATCCCCTGGCGTGTGATACACCTCCCGTAGGGTGTCTGTGGCATCCAATAAGAGGGCCTGACGGCCGTTGAACAGTACCCGCAGAACCGAATTAGGCGGGAGCCACGGCGGCGGCAAAGTATAATGACGTATCCCTTTTTCTATTGCGCTATGAGGAAGTAGAGCATCATTCGTTCCCACGCTCCAAGTCGGGCCGGTAAGGTAGTCCTTTAGGTCCGAGCGGGAGACAAAGACGGTGAGGGCCTTTTCTAAACCTTCAATATGGAGATTGAAACGGTGCCGGTCTTCGCGGGCACGGTCATTCAACTCCATTTTGAGTTCACCAATGAAGATTTTATATAATTGACGCTGCAGGTATTCACCAACGATTAATCCAACCATCCCGCCGATTAGAATGATCCAGATGGCCATCTTTACGGTTAGAGAGATACCTTTTCTATGGAGGTACGATGCCATCATCAGTCTCCTGAATGAGTGATCCGGTTGTCCGACAGGCGTCCCGCTATTTCTTTTAGTTGGCTCCAGGAGGTAAGCCGAACACTAGCCTATTTTGATTCTTGCTATAAATTGCTTATAGGTTATGGCTTTCTCTGGGAAATATCTTCACCAGGGAATGGGGTAAGAACTTCGACACCATTTTCAGTGACCAGCAAGGTGTGCTCCCATTGGGCGGAGAGGCTGCGGTCCTTGGTAATTACCGTCCAATTGTCCGGCATTAATTTTACGGCAGCCTTGCCTACATTGATCATGGGTTCAAGCGTGAAGGTCATGCCCGGCGTCAGCGTCACTCCCTTGCCCGGTTCTCCGTAGTGCAGAACCTGGGGTTCCTCGTGAAACGCTTGGCCGATACCGTGGCCGCAGTAGTCTCGCACCACCGAACAACCCTGGCGCTCGGCATGGCGCTGGATGGCATAACCGATGTCGCCCAGGGTTTTATCTGGACGCACGCTTTCAATACCAATACACAGGCATTCATAGCAGATCCGCACAATGCGTCGTGCCGCTACGTTGGGCTCCCCCACGAAGAACATTCTACTGGTATCACCGTGCCAGCCGTTATTGATGACGGTAATTTCGACGTTGAT
>CAUYUB010000667.1:0-1024 GCA_963575685.1 Gammaproteobacteria bacterium
GCCGCCCCAGGCCACCGTTGCCGAGCCCTGCGTCGTGTTCGCTTTCGGCCATTTCCTCCATGACCAACCCCAAACTGGTCATCGCCTTGCTTGCCTCATCGCCGACGCCAAGATTGAGCACCGTATTCCCCAGCGTTCGCCCCATGAGAAATTCCATGGAGAGGTAATAGGCGAAGCGACAGTCGGCCTCCTCGTAGGTGTATTGGGTCTTCTTCCAGCGCTCCATAAGACGGTCGCGCAGAGTCAGCGCCAGGGATTCATAGTAATAGTTGGCAGCCATGCAGTACCGGTCACGACCCAGGGTATGGGTAAAATGGCGGCGAAAATCAGCGGAAAGGCTGGCCGCATCCATACCCAAAGGGGCGAGATCGGTAAGCACGGGAGAGGGGACGCTGGCGCGTAGGGGCATGTATCCCATTGGTTTACTACTCCGACATCAATCACAGGGGGCAAGGTAATCCCGGTACGTGGGCAGAAAAATACAACGCGTCATCTTAAGAAACGCGGGAGACTATAGCGCATGAGCCGGATCGTTGCTGCTATTTCACTCACTTCGTCACTTCCCGAGATACGCGAAATTACGATAGTACCTCCTCGTCCTCGGGCCAGAAGGATTTTAAATCTTGATCAGGATACAAGGCAGGCCGATTTCCGGGAAGGGCAAGACGCCTAGTTAATATCCGACAAAACCCAGCGAATGAAAAAGCCAGCACCAACAAAAAACCCCTTCACCCCATGACTGGGACGAAGGGGTTTAAATGGAGAGGACCATTCCTGTCATTAATCCACTAGACGTTATCGGAAACTGTCCCGCACCTACCGGGTACTATTAGGCCGATGAACCACGGGGCGTTTCCGATAACGTCTATGATATGGATTCGTCCATCCTCACAGAGACATCGATTCTCGAATTATTCCCTGCGAAGGGAGGCAACCCAATTGCGGTTACTTGGAGGTGGTAGCGGGAGCAGCCACAACCGGCGCGGCTACTACACCAGGATAGCCATAACCAGGATAGCCATAG
>CAUYUB010000668.1:0-1023 GCA_963575685.1 Gammaproteobacteria bacterium
ACCGCGATCTTACGTAGAGACAAGTGTTTCTCTAATTCGCGTTGGGGCGACCCATCGCCCTTCCGGTGGGAAGGCAGGAGAATCGGCTGGCGTGGCGCTATCCGTGACGGCACCATCAGCATCCGCCCTCGGCACATAAACGCGCACCCCGAGATTGAACCCTTTCAACACGGCAACGAGTCGTGCGCGTGGCTCATACCAGCATTGAAGAACGAGGATGGCACTGCTAATGGCATTGGCGTGTGCAGTAACGGTACGTGCAAGTTGGTCGAAGGTCTCTGGTGTCGAGGGTTTTACCCCAGCCAAAATACGCAGCAGCGTTTCTGCACTACCGAGGCCGCGGCCGATGGTTACGGTCTTTACCGCTCCTCCCGTGGGAAGGTGACCTGAAGTGAGTGGGGATGATGCCGTAGCAACGAAAAGGAGGTCAAGGAGGGTATCCGCACCCGGTTGTGCTACTGCAAACGAAGCGGCAACCGAGAGGCTCGTCTCGAAAAGCTCATCATCTCCCTTTACACCCGCAGTATCGAGGACCAGGGCGTGGCGGGCAAAATATTCCTCCTGGTGTTCCTTTACTACCGGATGCCCGGTACGTGCCCAGCTTCGCCAATGAATGGCACGAAGCGGATCGCCTGGACGATAATCACGGAGCGCCCGAAATTCTTCGGAGTCACCCACGTGCGATGCCTGTGAGATCCCTCCTTGCTGGTGGTGACGTTTCCCGTGAAAAATCGGCCAGCATACCGGATAGAACTGCGGAAGAACCACCAACACCTCTTCCGCAGGGATGTCGCGAATTGCCCGCCACAGTCCGAGTGGGTCGCTACGTGCAATCCCGAAATACTCAAAGACTGCGATACCTCGATGTCTTGGTTGTAATTCAAGCCCAATCTCTATGGACTGTCCGGGGCGAAGGCTTGGGATTGATATCACTCCGGTCTCAACTGCCCGTAGATGTCGCAGCCACTCTATCCAATCCGGATAGCCGACCACACGATCGAACCGGTTTGACGCGCGGGTGGT
>CAUYUB010000669.1:0-1020 GCA_963575685.1 Gammaproteobacteria bacterium
TCCTGCATGAACTGGATCTTGCCGAACTCCATGGCCTTGTCATAGGCAGCATCGACCATGCGGGCCTGCTGGTCCAGGGGCAGCCGCTCGAACTGCGGCTCCTGGATCAGATACCGCAGAATCTCCAGGCGCTTCTGGCCCACCAGCAGCTGGAATCGGTCATACTGGGCCGGCTCCAGATTCACCTTGCGCTGCATGTTTGTCGGGGCGCCTGGCGGCCAGTTGAAATCACGCTGCGGGATCGCCGGTATGAATCTCGAATCCTGCGTTCGGTCAAACATGTTGGCCACATATCGGTCCACGGCTTCACCGCGGGCCTTCCCACTCTTCAGCACGTCGAACAGCTTGGCCACCCATGGGTTTGACCCCTCCGGAACCGTCGGCGTGGGCCGGCCAAAGTAGTCCCGCTTCAAGGGCAGGTCATCATACATCCCCCAAACCCTGGCCTTCCAAAGCTGGTTCTCTGCCCCACCCATCACCGTCGGAGAGTAGGTGTCAGCCATCCACGATGAATGCGCCTGATTGATACTGGATCCAACCCTCGGAATCACGGCGCTTCCAACGGTGGAAATCCAGTTCTGCATAGGCTGGTCAAAATTGCCCCGGTAGATCGCCGCCATGAACTGGTCCAGCCCCTTCAGCATTGGCAGGTCCAACGTGGCCTTTGCCACCGTGGGCAGCATCACCTTGAACTCCCGTTGCATTCTGCCCATCTCGGGATCCTTCTGTTCCAAATCAAGGTAGGAACTTCTCCGATTCGCAGCAATCCCCATGGCCACACCAGGAAGCCCCAGATACCAGAATCCTTTCGTCTCATCACCGTCCCGCCAGGCCCCCAGCTCCCGCAGCTTTATCGGGTCCTTCATGCCGGCGCCAATCGCATCCATCACCCGGCGGAATCCTGTCAAGTTGATCCGGTTCGTCCCGGTAGTGGCGTTTACAGCATCCCTTTCCTTCTGATCAGAGGGCCGCCCGAACAGAACCCCGAACTCAGCCAGCGTCCGGGCCCCAGCCAGCAAG
>CAUYUB010000670.1:0-1020 GCA_963575685.1 Gammaproteobacteria bacterium
GCCCCGGTGTCGTCCTCCTTGATGAACCCGCCGCAGGTCTCGATCCTGAAGCGCGGCAGGAATTGAGCAGGCTATTTCGTCGGTTACGCTCGGAGGGGATGACGTTGTTGGTATCCTCCCATATTCTGGTCGAATTGGCCGAATACTCTACGGATATGTTGGTGTTGAAGGCGGGCCGGGTCGTAGATCAGCGTCCGATCGCGCCATCGCCTACCGCCGCAGTGTCCCTGGAATTAATTTTGGTTGAACCATGGGCGGATATCGGCAAACACCTGGCGGTTCTGTCCGGCGTATCGGATATTGAGGTGCAGGGAACGTGCGTACACTTCCATTTTGCTGGGGATGACGCGGCGCGGCATCGCTTGTTACGAACCATGATCAATGACGGTATCGCGGTCTGTGGCCTGAGTGCGGCACGTCAGGAAATACAGGCATCGTATCTGGCCAGCGTCAGGTCCTCGGGAAAGAAAAAAGGATAATCCATGCTCATGAATCCAGAATTGCGTAGAAACTTGTGGTTGGAATTGACACCCCACCGTCTGATCGTCACGCCGATCCTCCTGCTGTTGCTGATGTTGCTCGTGGTCTCGACCGAACCAAAC
Organism: Gammaproteobacteria bacterium; assembly: GCA_963575685.1. Lineage (GTDB taxonomy): Bacteria > Pseudomonadota > Gammaproteobacteria > CAIRSR01 > CAIRSR01 > CAUYTW01. Next base: position 603 of record CAUYUB010000670.1, read on the forward strand.
GCTTGGGCAAATCCAGTAGCGTTCACGGCAAGTGCGGTATTTTTCTCCATCACCCTACTGTGGGGAGGGCGGCAGGCCTATGACGCAATCGTTGACGAGGTACGCGAGCATACTTGGGATACCCAACGCATGTCGGCATTAGGACCATGGGCAATGACTTTTGGCAAACTGTTCGGCAGCACCGCCTTCAATTGGTATGTGGGAGCATTTTGTCTTGCTATTTTCGTATTCTCCTTCGATGCCGATTCCCTTGGTATTTCCAGAGATTGGACGATTTTACGCAGCGTTTTGGTGATGGTGTTTACCGCATTAATGGTACAAGCCGGCAGTTTTTTATCGGGATTGATCGCAGTACGTGCCGCGCGAACCCCAACCCTGCCCAGGGCACCACGCGCACCTGGAGTATTTCCGACATTAA
>CAUYUB010000671.1:0-1019 GCA_963575685.1 Gammaproteobacteria bacterium
TTCTCGGAGGAAGTGCGTACCGCCCTGATTATCCTCGCGCACGGACGTTTGGAACACGGCGGGCGCGGTATCCGCAATCTGGTCGATGCCGCAGTAGTGAATCCGCTGGCAGCGGCCCTTTTCGACGCTGATGTGCCGACCGGGGCAATCATCCGCATTGAATCGATGCTCGACCGCGGCGAGGAGACGGGGGATCGGTTTTCTCTTGAAATAACGGTAGGATAGCCTCAATCGATATGGCGCGGACGAGGCCATCTCCTGCGCCGATTGTAGACATCTGACTATTCTTATGATTAAATAGCCTGTATCTATTGCTGAGGATGTTTTATGAGGAAAAAAGTCTCCCGTATCACGCTCAACCAAAAACTCATGAGTAGCCAGCCCACCATACGTTTGCCTGTCAAACGAGTGGTTGAGGGGCTGGTACTTTATCCTGATCGGTCCCAACTCAAATTAGAATATCCGGATCTAAAGGATGAAGATATTCGAAAGATCTTGGATTTTACCACACGAAGCCTTGATCATGAGATCGCTGTTTTAGAGGCAGCTTGATGCGGTAATTGTTGGGTTAAGGTTTGCAGGGAACGCGGTAGCCGTCGAGGAACCTCTGATGCGATTTTTCAACACTGGCAGCCCCTCGGTAACCGGCTGGCACTACATGATTCCTCTTCTGGAGCGTCTGGCCCTTATTATTAAATTCACGCTAAAAACGATTGACGGGAGAGAAAAATGCCCAAGGTTTTTACTGGTAGGGTCGTCATCCCCGGCGACAAACTCGAAGAATACTTCGCAGCGATGGCGAAGGCCGAGGACGAGCGGAAGCCCTTTCGAGAGGAGCTTGAGGCTTTGAGAGATGCCTTCGGGGAACATCTCGCTGAAAAATTTACGGTACGAACTGCCCAGAAACATGCCTCGGTCGTCTCGATGTTTATTGAGTTCCTTTGTGGCTATACCGATGTAGCAAAAGTAGGCCAGAAAATGGCGTTCCTCTTTGACTATGGCGACGAATGGCTTTTCCT
>CAUYUB010000672.1:0-1017 GCA_963575685.1 Gammaproteobacteria bacterium
ATTTTACAGGCGGAACAGACTGTGAAAGCGGCCAATGCCAATATTGGTGCGGCTCGTGCCGCATTTTTCCCACAAATCTCTCTGACGAGTTCGGTCGGCACCACGAGCGATCAGCTCTCCAAACTGTTCGACGCGGGTACGAGCGCATGGAGTTTTTCGCCGCAAGCCACGATCTCGATTTTCACGGAACAACCGCGTGCCGAACTCGATGCCGCAAAAATTGGCGCACGCATCGCAGTCGCCAATTACGAAAAGACCATTCAAACCGCATTTCGGGAAGTATCTGACGCGCTCACCGCCAACCGTACTTACACGGAAGAAATTAAAGAGCGAATAGCATCGATCGGCACGCAACAACGCCGTCTCGAATTGGCCAACCTTCGCTACCGACAAGGCGAGGATTCCTATCTGAACGTGCTTTCCGCGCAACAAGACCTTTTCAGCGCCCAGCAAGGCCGGCTTACGGCGCAATACAATATGCTCGCCAGCCGAATTGCCCTCTACAAGGCATTGGGTGGTGGCTGGAAATACCTGGAAAAATGAAAAGACCAATGAAAAAATTCCGACGAGGGGCGATCCTGCTTACCATTTTACTCTTAACCCGCGGTTGTAATCCGTCCGGTACGCCCCAATACGAATCTGTGCTCGCCGTACGCGGAGATATCACCCAACACGTCACGGCGAGCGGCAACCTGAGTGCAGTGGTGAGTGTAGATGTCGGCAGCCAGGTTTCCGGGAAAATTTCCACGTTGTAGGTGGATTTCAATGCCGCGGTAAAAAAAGGACAACTAATTGCCGAAATTGACCCAACCCTCTATGAGGCCGCTTTGCAACAGGCCCAAGGTGAACTCGCCAGCGCCCAGGCGACCGTGACCCTCAAGCGGCAAAATCTGGCACGGAAAAAGATTCTGGTGCCCCTCAAGGCCGCTTCGCAATTGGACCTAGACCTTGCCAATGCCGAGTTGGCACAGGCCAAGGCGACCGTCATCATCAAAGAGGCGCAGCTCACTAGCGCGA
>CAUYUB010000673.1:0-1012 GCA_963575685.1 Gammaproteobacteria bacterium
GGAGGTATTAATAGATCAGGGCCACGCCCCACCGCCGTTCAATCGCCATCGGCGTCGGAGGCGTCGGATCGTGCTGGAATAATGACGGAATTGTCGGATCGAACCCGTTCCCGGAGCAGCTTACCTGCCTTGAAATGAGGCACATATTTTCCTCCCAGGGGGACGGCGGTACCCGTTTTTGGATTGCGGACGATGCGTGGCGGACGATAATGCAGAGAAAAACTGCCAAAGCCGCGAATTTCTACCCGATCCCCCATCGCCAGCGCCTGTGCGATGTGATCGATAAGGGTTTTGACTGCCAGCTCGACATCTTTATAGGCAAGATGGCTCTGTTTACGCGCGATGATATCGATAAGGTCGGATTTGGTCATCATCAAGTACCAGTCTCGTTTGTTCGCTTGTTGATTCGTTTTCGCTAGTCTTTACCTACAGACATCAACGACGCCTTGCGACTACTGAGGAGCGTTGAGAACGGACTTTTTCCGTTAATCCGACCCGGCGCCCTGGGAAGGGCGCCGGTCCCCGGAGGGATCCTTAGTCGTTACGCTCCATCTGCTCTTTGATCAAATCGCCCAGAGTCGTGGCGGACGAGAGACCAGAGCGGCTGTAGTCTTGAATCGCCTCGGCCTCTTCCTGAGAGTCCTTGGCCTTGACGGACAGCGTGATGGACCGGTTCTTGCGATCTACCCCGATGAACTTGGCTTCGATTTGTTCGCCCACGCGCAGGTGGATACGGGCATCCTCTACCCGTTCCCGGGCTATTTTCAAGGATTAAATTACCTACTCAACGAACAACCCGATAAAGCCATTGAGGTCTTTACCCGCATTGTCGAGATTGACGGAGAGACGGTTGAAACCCAATTGGCCCTAGGAAATTTGTTCCGTCGTCGGGGAGAGGTATCCCGCGCTATTCGCCTCCACCAGGATATTTTTTCCCGCTCCAACCTTGATCGCGAACAACGCACGCAAGCCCTTTTAGAACTGGGACAGGACTATATGCGGGCGGGCCTCT
>CAUYUB010000674.1:0-1009 GCA_963575685.1 Gammaproteobacteria bacterium
CTTAACCGCTGCCGCCAGGGCAATCGCGAGGATAGCCAAGGCGATAATGACCTCCAACAAGGTAAAGCCGGTTTCAGGTCGATTCATTACCGCAACTCCAGGAAAAATAGCACGCCTTTCTCAAGTTTCTTCATCGCCTCTGTTCTAAGGGGCGCGCCGTGAAGTTCCCCTCATAGCTGCCGATTACACACCAGGTGGGTTGTTCCGAGGCATAGAAGGCGAGCTGAAAGGGCGATACCTCTCCGCTGGAAAGGAGCAGGACTTGGGGGGATTTGAATGGCGCTGGCAGGCATTCGTTTCTCCCACGGCGGACCAGGACTTGCGCCGTTTGGATGTGGAGGTACGGTTTCATAAGGATGATGTCAACTCGATTGCCATCGTGACCGCCTTTCTCGGCCGCCCGCGCTGACGCCATAATCCCATGCGCCATCATCCGAATCATCCCGAGCGCGGCTTCACCTTGCTGGAATTGTTGGTAGCCATCGCCATCTTTGCCGTACTGGCGGCCATGGCCTACGGCGGTCTTAATACGGTACTCACCACCAGTCGCTATGCCGCCCTTCGGGTCGAGCGCCTGATCCGGGTCGAAGCCGCGGTGGCCACCCTCTCTCGGGATTTGGTCCAAGTGGTAGACCGCCCCATCCGAGACGAATATGGCGACCCCCGACCGAGTTTCCTTGGCGGAGGGTTACGAGGCAACCAAGGGCTGGAATTCACCCGTGGCGGCCGACGCAACCCTGGCGATTTTCCTCGTGCATCCCTACAACGAATCGGCTACACCGTTCAGGATGGCTGGTTGCTACGCCTCTCTTGGCAGGTATTGGATCGCGCCCAGGACAGTACACCTATTTCCCAACCGCTCGTCGCGCGGATGGAGGGCTTGACATTCCGTTTTTTGGATAATACGAGAATCTGGCACGAGCAATGGCCTCCAGAAAATGCACTACGAACGACGCCCCCACCTAACTCCATCCCTTTGGCCGTAGAGGTAAATCTGCATTTCCAAGAT
>CAUYUB010000675.1:0-1008 GCA_963575685.1 Gammaproteobacteria bacterium
CAGTGGGTACCCCTTACAGTATCCTGCTCCATCCCGAGTTGACCGGAACCATCTCGATCAGTCTCAAGAACGTGACCCTGATCGAGGCATTGAATGCGTTGCGGGATACCTACGGTTACGACTATCGGATTGAGGGTAAACGTATCTTTGTGCTGCCCTTGACGTTACAAACCCGCGTATTTCGCGTCAACTATCTAGTCGGTAACCGTAAGGGGTTGTCGGAGCTGCGGGTAATTTCGGGGTCGGTCAGTGATACCTCTTCCGGTAGTAGCGGTGGACAGCAAGGGGTCTCTTCCGGTAGTACCGGTACCACAGGCAGTATTGGTACTATCGGTACCACCGGCACTTCTACCGGAACCACCGCTCGGTCACAGGAAACCAGCCACATTACCACCACATCGAGCAACGATTTCTGGTCTGACCTCACCCATGCCCTTACTGACCTGGTTGGTCATGATTCCGGTCGCAATGTGATCGCCAATCCGCAGTCCGGCATCGTGGTGGTCCGGGCCATGCCGTCCGAGTTGCGCGATGTCGCTGATTTCCTGCGTGCAATGGAATTGTCGGTAGAACGCCAAGTAATTCTGGAGGCAAAAATTATCAGTGTGAGTTTGAATGATGGCTATCAGGCGGGGATCAACTGGGCCGGTATCGCCAATTCAAACAACTCCTCACTGGTCCTCGGGCATTCTTCGGGAACAGCAGGAGCCACAGGAGTTATAGGAAATTCGGGAATTCCGGGAAGTTTTACCGCGAATGCCTCGGGAACCACGCTTCAGACGGGAAATTCGAGTATGGATAACACTGCCCTTACCATTGGCAGTGGATTATTTGGTGTTGCCTTTGCCCATAAAAATTTCAATGCCCTTTTGGAGTTTCTACAAACTCAGGGCCAGACTCAGGTGCTGTCCAGTCCCCGCATTGCGACCCTAAACAACCAAAAGGCAGTTCTTAAAGTGGGTACCGATGAGTTTTTTGTTACTGGTGTTAGCTCTAACGCTTCTCTTT
>CAUYUB010000676.1:0-1005 GCA_963575685.1 Gammaproteobacteria bacterium
ACCATTGTTTCCGCAACATCGGCCAGCACTACGCCACCAAGGACCCGGCCACCAAGCCGCCGCTGCCCGGTGTCATGCGACAATTGACCAACGCTACGAGGGCGGCGGTGCGCGTCATCGGGGCGGTCTCGACCATGAAGCCCGTGCTGGTTGACGAAGCGACACGGCAGGCACGGCAGGCGGTCTGCGACGGGTGCGACCTCTACCGGAAGGACCTGAACCGCTGTTCGAAGTGCGGGTGCAACATGATCAAGTTGAAATTCGCGACGGAGAAGTGCCCTTTAGGCAAGTGGTAAGTTCTGACGCATTCACCCCAGGCGAAAGAGTCAGAATTTGGAGATTGACAAAGAAGTGGTGACAGAACTGGGTAACAAAACGGTGGTAGAAATTTCTTGAAGATTTTTCTTTTCTTTTGCCGAACGCTTTTATATATTGTCCCTGTCGGGCGGAAAACCGGACCCGGCAAAGACAAAAACAATCGAAAATCGAAAATCGAAAGGCAAAAATGAAATTCAACAGTGGCGGACAATTCGAGAACCCCCCGGCAGGAAACCATCTGGCGCGTTGCATCGCGCTGATCGATCTCGGCACCCAGGCGGTGCAGTGGATGGGCGAGTCAAAGCTCCAGCGGAAGGTTTTGATCCGTTGGGAACTCCCGAATACCAAGATGGAAGGGGTTTACGACCCGACCGTCAAAGGCAAGCCGTTCGGCACGTCACGGCGGTTCACCCAATCCCTCGCGGCCAACGCGGCCCTCAAGAAGTTCCTAGAAGGCTGGCGTGGCCGGAAGTTCAAGGCCGAAGAGCTGGCGGCATTTGAGCCCAACAAGCTGCTCGGGTCAGTCTGCATGCTCAACCTCGTTGAGTCGGAGGACGGGCAATACATCAACATCGACAGCTTGTCCCCGAGGCGGTTGAACACCGTCCCGTCGAACTCGCCCTCTTCCAATGAAAGGTAGGTGGTCGGGTTGATCGCCTTGGGTAGCTTCGTTCCTTTGGGGACCGG
>CAUYUB010000677.1:0-16553 GCA_963575685.1 Gammaproteobacteria bacterium
CATTGCTAACATTCACCAAAAGATCCGCAGCGGGCCGCGCCGCGGCAATTTCACGGGGAAATGCCGCCTCGTAACAGATTGAAAGACCCAAGCGGTGCCCCGCCAACGGTAACGGCCCTTGGTTCTCAGGGCCATGGGTAAAATCGGACATCGGCACCTGAAAGAAATTTATCAGAGGGTCCAACACAGTCTTGAGCGGTAGAAACTCGGTAAAGGGAACCAAGTGGTGTTTAAAATAAAAGTTCTCTCCCGGTAGACCTACCAGGGCGTTGTAGTAACGTGGGTCGTTGCTGTGGCGGGTTTCCGGATCCATGACCGGAAGACCAATCAGCAGATCAGCGTTGTGTTCTTGCGCCTCCTTCGTTAAGCCCGCCAGAAAATCGGTAGCATCGTGATAGAAAATAGTTAGGGCATTTTCGGGCCAGACAATGAGACGCGCCCCCCAATTTTTTCGGGTAAGCTCTATATAGCGACGAATTGTGGCGACCCGTTCCTCCGACCGCCAACGTACCTGTTGGGGAATGGCCACCTGCAACAGACTCACCCGTAAGGGTTCTCCCACAGGCATGGTCCACTCGATATTCCCTAATGCCGCAGCTCCTCCCCAGAGTAGGACGAGTGGAAAAACCCAACCCAACCGTGCCGACCAGCCTCGTGCCCGTCCTAAAACCAACAGCAATCCCCCGGTCGCGACGGTAGCAAAAGAGATCCCCGATACCCCGACGATCGGCGCCAATCCGCGGAGTGGGGCATCCATTTGACTGTAGCCTAAATCGAGCCAGGGAAAACCAGTAAACACCCAACCCCTCAGGGCCTCACAGGCGACCCATAAGGCAGGAAAGGCAAGCACGGCATGGATTGAGCTATTACCGGGAAAGAATCGTGCCGTCAGGTAACCCTGGAGGGCTGGAAACAGGGCCAGGGACGCAATAAACAGCGTGGTGATGAATCCCGCCAGCCATAGGGTCAGGTGGCCCATATCGTGGATGCTGATGAAAATCCAGCTCACCCCCACACCGAAACAGGCCAGACCAAACAAATAACCGTCACGAAAAGCCCGCCGAGGGGAAGCATCTTCCCACAGGAGATGCAGAACCATCGGTGTCAGAAATCCCAGCGGGAATAATCCCATCGGGGCAAAGGCGAGCGGCAATAATGCCCCCGCCAGGAGAGCGGCAACTTTTGGATAGCTAGTAAGTTTTGACATAAATAATGTTCTGGCTCCCACGCTGGCGCGTGGGAGCCAGAAGAGAATGGCGTTATGATTCGGTATTGTCTACCGTTTCAGGAGGAGGCTCCCGGCGCACCAGGAGCGAATGAAGGCGGCGGATGTCGGCCCCCAGCACTTTGAAATTTAGCCCTTCCATTTCGATAGTCTCACCTCGACGCGGCATACGTCCAAAGGCATTAAGCACCAATCCGCCTACCGTATCGAACTCTTCGTCACTGAAATCCGTCCCGAAGTGTTCATTAAAATCGCTGATACGGGTCAAGGCATTGACGGTAGATTCGTATTTTCCCTGAGGAACAATATAGGCGTCTTCCTCGCCGTCATGCTCGTCACCAATATCACCGACAATCTGCTCCAGCACATCTTCAATGGTGACCAATCCCGCTACACCACCGTATTCATCCACCACCATCGCCATATGATTATGGCTGGCGCGGAATTCCTTGAGGAGCATACTCAAGCGCTTACTCTCGGGAATGAATACCACTGGACGCAAGACATCGCGCACGTTGAAGGGGGCACTGCGGTCGGATATCAAGTGGCTGAGCAAGTCCTTGGCCAGCAAAATACCGAGCACCTCGTCACGACTGTCGCCAATGACGGGAAAACGGGAATGGGCCGACTCTACGACCAGCGGCAGGATTTCTTCCAGGGATGCCTCGCACCCAACCACCCGCATGTGGGAACGGGGGACCATGATGTCGCGTACCCTGGTCTCGGAGACTTCGAGCACGCCTTCAATCATCTGGAGAGAATCGGGGTCGAGGACACCACGTTCGCTGGCCTCGCGCAGCCACTCGCGGAGTCCGTCACGGTCTTGCGGTTCCCCCGCCAGCGCCTGACCGATACGTTCGAGCCAGGATCGGGAGGTGGAACCATTGGGAGTTCGATCTTCCTTCATAACATCTTTAAGATTTCAGAAACCTTTATGGGGATTAGGAGGAGATTATGGAAGGTTACGGAGGAAAAGCTAAGCCTGCTTCCTGATAGGGATCAGGATAACCTAATTTTGCCAAGATTTGGATTTCCAAGGTCTCCATGGTGGTCGCAGCCGTAGGCTCCTCATGATCCAGACCCAACAAATGCAGGGTACCGTGGACCACCAAGTGGGCCCAGTGTGCTTCCGGTGCCTTGCCCTGCGCAACCGCCTCCCGCGCCGCGACCGGAGCGCAGACCACCAGGTCGCCAAGGAGGGGAATATCCAGGTTGGGCGGTGCGTCGTAGCCAAAGGACAACACGTTGGTCGGGCCGTCTTTGTGACGGTAGTGGTGGTTGAGATCCGCTATCTCTTTTTCACCCACCACCCGTACGGTCACCTCCGCCGTCGGCTGCATTCCGCGTGCAGAGCGGCGCATCGACCCGCTGGATCGAGAAGGTCTGGCTTGTTGCACCGCCGCTTTTACCCAACTGGTGATCAGGTTGGCGGTGGGAACGCCGTCTCTCGCCACGGCATATTGCACCTTCACCGCAAGGTTGCTCATCCTCCCCTCCCCTCCTCCGCCACCCATTCACCCCGCAGAGAGTTGGGCAACGCCTCGGTAATCTTCACTTCCACAAAAGAGCCCACCAATCCTGGGTCGCCACGAAAATTCACCACTCGATTATTTTCAGTGCGTCCAGCCAACCAGGCCGGGTCCTTGCGCGATGGTCCTTCCACCAAAATGCGTTGACGGGTACCCACCATCACCGCGGAGAGGTGGGCCGCTTGGGCATTGAGTACTGCCTGTAAACGGGCAAGACGCTGTTGTTTGACCTTGGCAGGCACGATATCCGGCATCTCGGCGGCGGGCGTACCGGGACGGGGGCTGTATACAAAGCTAAAGGAGTGATCGAAACCAATCGACTCCACCAGGTCTAGGGTGGCCTGGAAGTCCTCTTCGCTCTCCCCCGGAAAGCCCACAATGAAATCCGAGGACAGACTCAAGGACGGACGCACCGCGCGCAGTCGGCGTATCAACGTCTTATATTCCAACACGGTATGGCGACGCTTCATCCGGGCCAGGATCGCGTCTGAGCCACTCTGCACCGGTAGATGGAGATGTCCCACCAGAGCGGGGACCTGGGTATAAACATCAAGGAGCCGTTGGCTCATTTCGATGGGGTGGGAAGTAGTGAATCGTATCCGCCCAATGCCGGGAATGGCGGCAACATATTCGATGAGCAATGCCAGATCCGCCGTACCACCATCATGGAGCGCTCCGCGGTAGGCATTCACGTTCTGACCGAGCAGGGTAACTTCTCGCACCCCTTGGGCGGCTAGGCCCGCAACTTCGGCAATGACATCGTCAAAAGGGCGGCTGACTTCTTCGCCACGGGTGTAGGGCACGACGCAAAAGGTGCAGTACTTACCGCACCCTTCCATTACCGCCACAAAAGCAGTGGGCCCCTCGGCTTGCGGAGCAGGGAGGCGGTCGAATTTTTCGATCTCGGGGAAGGAAACATCCACCACCACCTGCCGACGGGTACGCACAGCGGCCAACATCTCCGGTAGGCGATGCAGTGTTTGGGGACCAAAGACCAAATCTACATAGGGCGCGCGGGCGCGAATGCCCTCCCCTTCCTGACTGGCCACACAGCCACCCACCCCGATGACTACTTCCGGTCGGGCCACTTTGAGCGGACGCCACATCCCAAGTTGCGAGAAAACTTTCTCTTGTGGTTTCTCCCGCACCGAGCAGGTGTTGAGCAGCAATACATCCGCTTGGGTCGGATCGGTGGTCAATTCCAACCCATCGGTGGCTTTGAGCAATTCCGCCATCCGGGCCGAATCGTACTCATTCATCTGGCAGCCGAATGTTTTAATATAGAGGGTACGTGGTGACATTGTTTTTTTATACGTTACCTATGATGCGGGATTAAATAATATCTTCCAAGCGACGTTTCCCCAGAGGGGGTCGAGGCGAATTGAATTCACCCTTTTGGAGGTAGCGCAATTTACTATCCACTGCGACAATATGATTGGTCAACCAATGCTGCAGGAAAGAAACAATATCGAGCTGGGCAAGCAAGGGATTGGTCCGCATCAGCTCCCAAAACTCCTGAACCTTTTTTTCGAAGGAAAGATGGGCAGCTTTGTGGTTCGCATAGTCGGGATCGTCGTGGGCGAACATCAGACGTTCTTCCGCTGAAAAATGGATAATTGCATAATTTTCCAGCGCCTTCAGGGTAGAACAGATCTCTTGGATATCTTGGCGGTCGGCGAGGACCTGTTCAAGCTGATGGACCAGCCTGAATAGGTAGCGATGATGTCCATCAATGATTTCAACGTTGAGCAAATAATCGTCTTTCCATAACGGATTGTCACCCACCTCCGGATTTAGGGGACGTAGTGAGGTAAATACATCATTGCCGGGAGTATCATCACGATAGGCATTCTTTATCAATAAGATATCATCATAACATAGGAAGAACGCATCCACCAACCGCGGGTCGAAATGGGTTCCGGCATGTTCCTTGATAAGGTCTATCGCCATTTCTTCGGACCAGGCGGGCTTATATGGGCGCTCCATGGTCAAGGCATCAAACACGTCGGCAATTGCGCACAGCCGTCCGAAGAGCGGGATATCTTCGCCTGCCAAACCGTGCGGATAGCCAGTACCATCCCATTTCTCGTGGTGCGTCATGGCAATGATTCTGGCCGCGGAGATGATGGGGGAAGTGCCGGACAAGATCCGACTACCGATGAGGGTATGGTTTTTCATTACTTTGAATTCGTCTTCCATCAATCGTCCCTGTTTGAGGAGAATACTGTCGGGGATCCCGATTTTTCCAACATCATGCATCGGAGCCGCCAGCATCAACAGCTCCTGCTCCTCCTGGGACAACCCAAAGGCGGCACCAATCCGTGCCGCGTAGTGACCCACCCGAATGACATGCAGACCGGTTTCCGTATCTCGGTATTCCGAAGCAACGCCCAGTTTACGAATGATGTCTTCCTGGGTATCCTGCAACTCGAATTTTTTAACCTGAATGATTGCCTCCATCAGGCGGCGGGAGATGAGTTCGCTGACCACTTTCCCCACCTCTTCCATTAGCTGATACTCTCCGGGACGTGGTTGATGCTGTGAGGTCAGGCAAAAGACCAGTACGCCGAGCAAGCGCTCCTTTTCCATCAGCGGTACGGCATAATGGCCATGATCGCGGATGCCGGGATAACGGATATGGTGAGATTCATCGAGATGGTTGGTAAACACGATACGGCGCTCTTGGGCAGCACGTCCGCACAGACATTGGCCGGGTTGAATCTTGGCGCAACGCTGAGAAAAACTCTCGTCCGCGCCTTTTTGGGCAACCAGGACCAATGCACCATCCGGTTTTGAAAGGAAGATAGCGCCATGGGACTCTGTCTTCAAAAACGGAATGGAACTGATAATCTCAAGGACTTCCTGCAATTGGACATGCAGGGAAAGCGGCTGTAAAGCGGTTTCCAACAGGCGGATGATGGAGAGTTGGCCGTGATGGACTTGGTTGCGAAACGTCTCATCCAGCGGGAAAGCAGAGGGCGTAGCTGGTAATTTCCTAGAATCAACTAAACAACGACCCAGGGTCAGATAATTACCAACCCGAGCCCGAACCAGAGCGGGATTAAATGGTTTGGTGATAACGTCAAGCGCACTCCCCTCCAGCCCTAGGACATCGGCGATGGCTTCCGCCCGTGCGGTTAGAAATACGAGCGGAATTTGGCTGGTGGCCGGATGACCTTTCAAGCTACGGCAGATCTCATCATCCGGCTCGCCCACGTCCTCGTCGAGCAAAATCAATTCTGGTGGGGGCAACGCGCTCGCCATCTCCAACGCCGCCGCGCCCTGATGCGCCACGGCAATGGTATACACCCCTTCAAGTATTTCTGCGAGGAAGGCAAGGTCGTCGGGATTGTTGGCTATGATCAGAATATTGGGTTTCTTGCTGGTCATCATCCGTACTTTTCCTCGCAATGTTAATCCGTACTTTTAACGGCCATCGCTCTGAGCGTTCAGAGGATATTAAAACCATATTTCTGGATAGCGCCGGGTCTTCGGAATATTATTGACCAGCAGAGCCACCACGAGCAGGATTAAGGGACCCAAGGTTGCAGGCATCAGGACATAAAGCCATCCCATGTTGTGGATGGTCTCTGAACCAATGACGGCAATCAACGCAGTAGCCCCACCTGGGGGATGAAGGGTACGGGTAACATGCATCATCGCAATGGCGGTAGACACGGCGCTAGCTTCCGCCAACCAGGGAAAATCCGACAGTAGTTTATAGCAGGCCACCCCGATAATGGCGGAGACGATGTGCCCTCCCACCAGGTTACGAGGCTGAGCAAGGGGACTGCGCACCGCACCGTAGGTTAACACCGCCGAAGAGCCAAGCGAGCCAATCATCAGTGTCAGATCGGCACCTTCAAAAAACCACCTGGACATCCAGGCCACGGCGGCGATGCCCAGAAAACCCCCAATCCAAGACCAAACGACCTCCGACCCACTGACGCGGGGCGGGTTGCCCCCGAAACTACCTCGCATTTTACGAAGATATTTAGATGGACTCATGGCTCGATAACGAGTATCAGAGGGTCTGCCGCGCTTGCTTTTCCAGTTTCTTGCGGATGCGAGTGCGTTTCAGCTCTGAAAGATAATCAACGAAGAGTTTGCCTTCCAGGTGATCGATCTCATGCTGGATGCAAACGGCGAGCAAACCTTGAACCTCCCGTTCAAAAATTCGACCGTCACGATCCATGGCCCGGAAAAGGATACGGCTGGCCCGTTCCACCGGTTCGTAAATGCCAGGGACCGAGAGACAGCCCTCGTCCATGCGTTCACTGCCGCTCTGTGCCAGAATTTCGGGATTGATAAGACACAAAGGTTGCTCCCGCGTTTCCGTAATATCAATGGTGACTACTCGTTTAGGAACATTGACCTGGATAGCGGCAAGACCGATACCGGGGGCAGCATACATGGTCTCGAACATATCATCGATCAGACGCCGAAGATCGGGGGTCACGGTCTCCACGGGTTGCGTCCGTTGACGAAGACGCGGATCGGGATAACGAAGGACGTTGAGTAGGGACATAGCAGGGTCTGGGGTTGGAAAAAAGCTTTAAATTTTAGAACAGGATGGGTAAAAATTGCCAGGGCCTGACTCATGCAGCGTAGCTGCCATCAATAACCACATTTTGCAAGCAAAATGGATAAATCGTCATGGGCGACGCTTTCGCCAAGATGAGCTTTCAGTGCAGCGAGAATGTTGTCAAAAAGTTCCGCTAACGGCGAGGTACGGAGGATAGTTTCCAGTGAATCTTCGCCAAATTGTTTTCCAGAAACGTCCTCTGCTTCAGTCAGGCCATCCGAACAGAGCAAGAGTGCTCCTGGTTGCGTATGAAAAATCTCAGTGGTAGTCTCAAAAGTATCCGCACCTACAACCCCCAAGGGAAGATGCCGTGAGTAGAATTTGTGAAATTCGCCATTACTCTGTACATAGAAAACAGTGGAGATACCCCCATTCCAGAGCTCGACGGAAGAACTCTTGATATGAGCAACCACCGCTGCAATGAAGCGCTCGGCGACAGAAATCTCGCGCATAATCTGATTCATTTCCGCAACAATATCACCGGTAGTGAGCCCGTTTTTTACCATAGTATGAAATGTGCGAAATATCGGCAGTAGGAACAACGCCGCTTGCAGACCGTGACCAGTAACATCTGCCAACATCACCCGTAAATCGCCATTACCATCTCGAGCGGCAGCAATGAAGTCGCCACTAAATTGCTGTGCCGGACGCTGAAAATAGCTAATTTTCGGATCGCGCAATCCGTCAGAACGCATGATATGGCTCGCAATATTGTTGGCAACCGCCAAGTCATCCATATTGTTCTTATAAAGCAACAGTAACTCTTCATTCTTGCGTTCCAAGGTGACCGCCAGTTGAGCAAGACGGTCACGCGCCTTCTTCAATTCGATGTGGTTGGCCACACGCCGACGAACGATTCCTTGGCTAATCGGTTTGGTGACATAATCAACGGCACCTACATCAAGACCTTGGGCCTCTGCCCGTTCTTCGCCAAGACCGGTAACGAAGATCACCGGAATCTCCCTGGTGGCAGGATCCTGCTTGAGGCGGGTACAGACCTCGTAACCATTCATACCCGGCATCATCACATCAAGCAGGATTAGATCGGGATGAGCGCTGTGCGCCAAGTCAATCGCTTGAGCCCCGTCAACCGCGACGATAATATCGTAATCATCGTCAAAGACATCAACCAGAATTTCGATATTGATCGGCTCGTCATCAACGATCAATAACTGGGCATTAGTAGTGGCAGTCACGAGTTTGATTCCTATGATGGAAGGTTAGCCGTGAGTATGGCTAGAATATTCTCCGCGCCACGAAAATCAAATCGGTCGAGATGACTCATCAGTGCATTCAGCTGTGAATCAAGATGGCATCCGGCGAGGGCCTCCCTGAGCGGTACTACTGCCTTTCGGGCCTTAATACTGTTCTTGGCCAGTAGAACTCGTAACTCGGCAATCTGTCGGCCCACTTCACCAGGATCGACGATTGGGACAGTAACCAACGATGGTGGGGATTCCATGGTGGCGCTCTCCGACGGGATCACCCGTGCAGCGGCTGCCAATGCGGGGATTAGTTCAGCCTTGACCGCATCGACCAACGACGAGACAGTGCTGGTATCACCGTTGAGCAAGCTATTTTCCAGGGCCGCTGCTGCTTTGGTAAGCGCAGTTGCCCCCAGCGTAGCGGCGATCCCCTTGATGGTATGAGCTAACCGCAATAACTCATCGCTCCGACCCTCGCTAATCAGCCGATCCAATTCCACCGGTGAATTGCTAAAACCCTTCAGAAAGCCAACCAATGCCTTCCGTACCAGCTCTCGCTTGCCGGCCATCCGTACTATTGCCGCTGCCAGGTCAAAAGGTGGAAGCGCATCGGGCAGGTCGATGGGCGGCATCATGGTGGAGATTGCCAACCGCTCCGGCCCAAAAGAACCTTCCATCGATTCAGATTCCGCTGGTAGATCCCTCTCGCGCGGAGTAATCCAGCGGCCCAAGGTTTCAAACAACACCGCCGGGACAATCGGCTTGGCAATATGATCATCCATTCCCATCGCCAGACAGCGTTGCCGCTCTTTTTCCATGGCATGAGCAGTCATGGCAATGATCGGCAGCGGAATCGCGCCGAGATGCTCGCGGATCTGCCGCGTTGCCTCCAGACCATCCATTTCCGGCATCTGGACATCCATCAATACCGCATCATAACGGATAGCACCACCGATCACTTTTGCCACGGCTTCCTGTCCATTCACGGCAAGATCGACACGGACACCAACGTCCGTCAGGAATTCGATCGCAATCTGTTGGTTGATCTCGTTATCTTCAGCAAGAAGAATCCGGGTCCCGCGTAGTCTGGATGGGGCCGTCACCGTGGGCAGGGGTTGTGTAACGCTCGTACTTCGTTCACTCTTGACAAAGATCGAGGTAATCGTTTCCAGTAATAATGACTTTTCTACCGGTTTGATCAAAAAAGCGTTGATACCGAGATGGGCGGCCTGCGCCATTACTTCATCGTGGCGATAACAGGCGCTGATCATGATGATATGTGGCTTCTTCTCGATTTTATCATTTTTCAGAATGGCCTTAGCCGTCATGAGGCCATCCGGCTCCGGCATATTCCAGTCGAGCAATACCAGATCGAAGGGCGCGTGGTTAGCCGCGGCATTATAAAGTGCGGCTAATGCTTCTAAACCACCCGTAACGGTCTGAACCTGCATCGACCACGAGATCAACATTGACGATAATATCTCGCGGGCTGTCGCATTATCATCAACTATCAAAACCCTTGGGTTAAAAGGTAAACGGGTTGATACCAGGATTTTTTCATCCGTCTGTTCGCGAAGACCAAAGACTGCGCTAAAAGAAAACGTACTGCCAATTCCTGGTTCACTCTCGATTTCGATCCCTCCGCCCATCATCTCGGCGATTCGTTTACTGATGGCAAGACCAAGGCCGGTACCACCGAACCGTCGGGTGGTCGAGGCATCGGCTTGGCTGAACGATTGGAAAAGCTTTGACTGCTGTTCCTTGGTCAAGCCAATCCCCGTATCACGCACAGAGAATAAGAGTTTGATTTCTCTTTCCTGCCATTCAGCGACGGTAATCGATAACACAACTTCACCGCGTTCGGTAAATTTGATAGCATTGTTGACCAGATTGAGCAATACCTGTCCCAACCGGAAGGGATCACCGATCAGGTGTGATGGTATATTAGGATCGATATGGAAGATCAGTTCCAGATTCTTTTCTGCCGCTCGCATCGCGGTAACGTTGGAAGTAGTATCGAGAACGGATTTTATATTGAAGGGGATAGTTTCAATAGTAAACTTCCCCGACTCAATCTTTGAAAAGTCGAGGATATCATTAATAATATTTAACAGCGCCGTCGCGGATAATATAATTTTTTGGAGATAATCTTTCTGTTTATCATCACGGCACGATTTAAGTGCCAATTGGCTTAATCCGATCACACCATTCATCGGGGTGCGGATTTCATGACTCATATTGGCAAGGAATTCACTCTTGGCCTGATTGGCCGATTCAGCAGCGTTCTTGGCTTGGTGAAGTTGATTGGTACGCTCGTTCACCTTTTGTTCGAGCTGTTCGGTTAATTGTTGGAGGCCGCCATTGACAATCATGGCCAGCAGGGAAGTAATCACCAATACTGAAGTAAACAGTTGGAGAAGAATTAGCGACTCTGTCGGGGATGAACTGGCAAATGGCCCGTACCCATGGGTAGTGCCGTAGATTGCCCATCCCATCATCAAAGCATTTAACAAGCTAAGCTGGCGCGGCCCAAAACGAAAGGCCCCCCACAGCAGGAGCGGCAACAAGATGAAGGCCAGGGATGCGCTATGTAATACAAATTGGTCGCTAAAAATCGAGGACGTGATACTGACTATCCCGATTGCCAGAATAATAAATTCAGTGGAACGTAACTTCTTCCATCCCTCGCGATCCGGCTTCAACCAGGACAGGATAAGCGGAGCCACAATCAGCGTTCCCCCGATATCTCCAATACTCCAGTTAAGCATCACCGTACCAAAAACGCTCAGCGGAATGAGATTCGCAAGCCAGAGCGATCCAACCCCCAGCACGGCGTTGCCGAAGCTCCCCACCATGGCACTGGCGAGGAAGGCAAAGAAGCTACGAACCGATGCGAACGGATTATTTCCCTTCATCAGATAAGGCGCCAGGTAAATAACTGCTGCGCCTTCCAATACATTACCCGTAGAGATTATGAGGTGTTTCCAGATCGGACCGGGCATGAAGAACAGCCCAAGAAGAAACTCACCAAGAAAAATACCAGGAAGAGCCTTCGCCCCCCCGAGCAGAGATAATGCGACGACTAAACCGGCCGGCAGCCAGAAGGGCGATGCGGTCCCCCCAATCGTCCCCAGCGCGATGCAGATCTTTCCCAGAATCACGTAACCACCGGCCGTCGCCAACCAAATGAGCGGCCAACCCAACCTGAAACGGGTCACCAACTGAACGATTGCGTTCATTAGAATTTCCAGATCAATAATACCTGGGGAAAGCTTTCGCGGGTACCGTTGACACCGAACTTATTTCTCCAATATTGATATTCTATACTAGCAAATACCTGGCCAGGTTTACCAAAATGGTTGCCGACATCCCAACGTAATTGCGGTTGAGTCAATATTTGTGATGTACAGTTACCGTGAGCACCAATGAAGTCGGCAAAGCCTTCGACGCTGAATTTTTCTTGCCAAATAGTGAATGGGAGCTTCCAGGCAGGAGTAATCTGATAGCTAGTGGCGTGGCATCCATTGTCATGACTGTCGATACGGCCACGATCGATATAGGCAAGTAGATCCACATTAAAGAAACTGAAGCCAGGCAGATTCAGATCCACAGTTATACCCGGCAGCAGGACTAGGGGATTTATGCCGTAGCTCGGATAAGACTTATAACCATAATTGATTCCCCCGGTAATATTGATATCCCGGACCGGACCCCAGGCAAGCGGCATTCCCGTTGACTTTCCGAGACTAACACTAAGATAGCCCTCACTGTAAGCCTCCTGCGCATTCTGGTCGTGGTCATCTGATTGCAGGAGATCAATGAAAAAAAAGCTCCGCCCGAATGAATAACCACTGGCGTTCTGTATAGTAATAATATCTTTGGTTACCGTGTCGGGATTGAATGGCTCATGAAATTCACTACCATGCAGGTATTGGATTTCTGTTTCACTCCACTCCGCAGCGTGGAGGCAGGGGACCTGGATTAATTCAAACAGAGAAAATAGAACAATGAGGGCAAGATACATGTAATATTCTTTAATTGTTGATGGTTTAACCATTCAGCGCAAAAGCAACCACTTATTCTCTAGGAGTACCCGCCTAAGCCACTCCATTCTTTAACAGCAGATAAAACTTGCGATCCTCTCTAAGCAGATGTTGAGCGACCACCTCTTCTGCGAGAAACTCCACCAGTTTCCCTATGCCGACACCACCGGCCGCTGCAGAATCGCGAAGTTGTAATGCATGCGCAATTAACACCTGATGGGCATGGGTATGGGCATCAAGACCAAGATAGTGGTGCTGGGCGAGGATGGCCTCCTCATCGGCAAAGTGCCGCACGATATTCGAGAACAGCTTCTCTAAAGCGTCACCAAATTTATCAGGATCATCCTCCCGCGTAAACGCTGACTCAATCAGTAGATTGGCTAGCCTGAATAATTCAAAATGTTCAAGGTCGATAGTGGGCTCTCCACATTTATATGATTCATGCCAGGTCAGACGTAATATCATGGAGTTTTGGTTATCGGACCAGGCCTGATGGTTTTCTTCTGGATAAACTACGGCACGATTTCGTCCTAGCTCTTTCGCCTGATACATCGCGATATCAGCCCGATTGAGAATATCTTTCTGGCTGGTCTCTTGATTAATGAATAATGCAGCACCGATACTTGAGGTGCAATGATGTCGAATCGTGCGCAGCACCTCCCCTTCCTCCCGAATCGTCAACAAGTAGGGTTCCGCCAGCGCCACACGAATTTTGTCCGCAATCAGGCAAGTCTTCGCAGCAGACTCAGCCCGATCCGCATCCAACCCACTCAGTACCACCACAAATTCATCGCCACCAAAACGCGCCACGGTGTCGGTTTCACGCACGGTGGCTTTTAGTCGATTCGAGACCTCAATCAATAGCAAATCCCCGACGACATGCCCATGTGTGTCATTGAGCGGCTTGAAGTTGTCTAGATCAAGAAACATTAACGCACCATACAACCCCGTGCGTTTACTGGAGGCCATGGCCTGGTCCAAACGGTCATTGAGCAATCGACGGTTCGGCAATTTGGTCAACGTATCATAGAAGGCCAGTTGATGAACCTGCTCCTCCATCGCTTTGCGAGCAGTTACGTCACGAAAACTCCACACTCTGCCCACTACTTTTCCATCAATATACTGGGGCATAGAGAACCTCTCAACAATTCTCCCGTCCTTGAATTTGAGCGTATCGAATGATTTGGCGTTTGGGGTTGTATATAATTCATGCACCTTCCTCAAAAAATTATCTGCATCTTCCAGTTGATTCAGCACATAGGATAAAGCAGCACCATCATCCTTAGTTGCAATAATTTCTTTGGTAATCTGCCACAAATCAATAAACTGTTGATTGTACAAATTCCAAATACCATCCAGGCCTACAGCCAGAATGGCATCAGTGGTAGCCTCCAGCGTTGCATTTAGTAGCGATAATGATCGTTTAATTTCGTCATACGCCTTCTTGAGCGCGATCTGTTTGGATACACGTCTGCGGACGATCCCAGGACTAATCGGCTTTGTCACATAATCGGCAGCCCCGGCATCAAGACCTTGGGCCTCTGCCTGCTCTTCACCAAGACCGGAGATGAAGATCACTGGAATCTCGTTGGTATCAGGGTCCTGCTTGAGGCGAGCGCAGACCTCGTAACCACTCATACCCGGCATCATCACGTCGAGTAGGATCAGATCGGGACGAGTACTGCGCGCCAAGTCAATCACCTGAGTCCCATCAACCGCGATGATAATGTCGTAGTCGTCTTCAAAGATGCCAACCAGAATTTCGATATTGAACGGCTCGTCGTCAACGATCAGTAACTGAGCATTAGTGGTGGCGGTCACAAGTTTGATTCCGATGATGGAAAATTAGCCGTGAGTATGACCAGAATATTCTCCGTGCCACAAAAATCGAAGCGGCCAAGATGACTCATCAGGGTATTCAGATGGGTTAAGGTCATAGGCTTAAATAAGGTGTTCCAGATAACCTCCGCACTCACTACCCCTCCCTAGGTAGCGAGGTAGCGCAGACAGGATAAGGGATGGGGGATAGGCTGTGACACAACACGTTATCGTCTGAAGTTCATTCCTGCCGCACTTGAAGAGTGGAATGCGTTGGATGGTAGCGTCAAAAATTTGTTTCGAAAGCTACTAAGAAAGCGCCTTGAACAACCTAGACTGCCGGGAGCCGAACTGCATGGCGATCTTCGCGATTGCTACAAGATCAAGCTGCGAAAGCAGGGTAATCTCGATATCCCCGGAAACCACGGCTTAGGCTACACTGCATCCCTTCCATGTGATGGGATAAAGACGCTGATGTCCTTCAAAACGTTTTTTGGAATCCTTCTCTTCACCACCCTGTTGGCCCCCGTACCGGCCGAAGTGACGGAAAGAGACCCGGAAATCAATCCCCAGCATCCAGAACGCTATGTCGTGGTATCGGGAGACACGCTGTGGGATATCTCAGGACGCTTCCTCACCCATCCCTGGCGCTGGAAAGACCTGTGGCATAACAATCCTCAGATCGAAAACCCCCATCTCATCTATCCGGGAGACGTGATCACCCTTCGCCTCGTCGGCGGTCGAGTGGTGGCGGGGATCACACGGGGCGGGGTCGCGCTCAAACTTTCCCCTACCGGTCGCGAGCAGGGAGGTGGCCTAGTCAAACTCTCTCCTACCATTCGGGAGAGTACGCTGGTCCAGCCCATCCCCACGATCCCCTTGGATGCCATCCAGCCGTTCCTGGCCCAAGTACGGGTGACCGCGGAAGGGGAACTGGATCATGCGGCCTATGTCATCGGTCAGATCGACCGACGCCTTGCTTCCGTGACCGGCGACTCCATCTACGTGCGCGGCATCCCCCCGGAGAGTACCGCAACCCATTACAGTATCTACCGCATCGGTCGGCCCTACTATCGCCAAACGGAAAAGGGTGACCCCTTGCTGTTGGGCGTCGAGGCCATCCCGGTCGGAGAGGCCGAACTGAAGCGATCCGGCGACCCTGCCACCTTTCTGGTGATGCGTGCCTCCATTGAAATCCTCGCCGGAGATCGGCTGCTACCCGAAGAATCACCGGTCTTCGATCACAACTTTATACCCTACGCCCCCGATTTTACGGTGGAAGCTCAGATCATCGATGTCATGGGCGGGCTCTCCCGAGTCGCCCGGTTGCAAACGGCGGTACTCGACCGAGGCCGTGAGGATGGGTTGGAGGTAGGTCATGTCTTGGCGGTCTACCAATCGGGAGATGTCATCATTGATTCTATTACCAAAGAACCGATCACGCTTCCAGAAGAACGCGCCGGACTGCTCATGGTATTTCGCGTTTTCGACCGAGTGAGCTACGCCCTGGTCCTGGAAGCCCAAAGGGAAATACACCTTCTTGATATGGTGCGCACCCCGCAACCTTAGCAACCAAAAATCGAAAATCAAAGAACAGTCAAAACCGTAAAAGATCTTTCTTTTAAGCGCAACAGAAAAAATCTTTTATCGTTCTGATGTTCTTTGACTTTAATGGTTCTTTTATTTTTCGGCAGACGATGGACGACGAGCTACGTTGCACTTTAGCCTTACACCGCACACCGGGGGTGGGACCGGTTCTCTTTCAGAACCTGATCACACGTTGCGGTACGGCTGCGGCAGTTTTTGCGACCATTTCCACCCTAAAAGCAGAAGGTCGTTTGACGACGGCAATATTGGCCTCCCTGGCGTCGCCCGATTGGGCGGCGGTAGATGCCGACCTGGAATGGGGAGCACGTCCGGGTAATGCGATCCTTGCCCGTAGTGATCGCCGTTATCCTCACCTTCTCACCCAGATCGCCGATCCCCCGCCGCTCCTTTTCGTGCGTGGCGACCCATTGCTCCTCAAACGCCCCCAGCTCGCCATCGTCGGCAGTCGCAACCCGAGCGCGCTCGGGCGCGACACGGCACGCGCCTTTGCCCGCGAGCTGGCGACCACGGGATTAGGGATTACCAGTGGTCTCGCCGATG
>CAUYUB010000678.1:0-1001 GCA_963575685.1 Gammaproteobacteria bacterium
CGACGTTGCCGATACCGGTGCGGGCATGAATGAATCCACCCGTACCAAGGTCTTTGAACCCTTTTTTACCACTAAACCCGTCGGCGTCGGTACCGGCTTGGGGTTGTCGGTAAGCTATTTTATCGTTACTGAACAACACCGCGGCACGATTTCAGTGACCTCCGAGTCCGGCAAGGGGACCACTTTTACCGTACGTCTACCGCTGGCCCGAGAGACCGAGTAAATCTACATAGTTCCCTGAAACCCAAACGGAGTGGAAAACATGAAATCACACACCGTGCTGTTCGCAAGCCTACTGGCATTTTCCGTAGTCGGATGCAGCAACCAGGCCGCTTCCTTTCTCGTCGGCACCTCTAACCACGCCTTGACCTTGGAACTAAGTAAATCCTTTTTCTGGAGCAATTGGGATCTGGAAGTCACCGTTCGCAACGGCCAAAAATGCCAACGCCGCCACATACTCGAACCCAGTTATGAAAAATCGCCTCAAGTCGAGGTTAACTTCCCCGAGCAGAATTTCTTAATTCTGCGGCAAAATACGTACTGGTATGTGGCGGATATGAAACTCTGCAGTTTCCAGGAATACAAGCAAGCTCCGCACCAACCGGGCAATCTCATCGGGGCTTTTCAGAATGAGGGGGGTAGCTACCAATTCGTCAAAAAACCTTAACCCCTCCCTAACTGATCACCAGCAAAGAAATATCGGCAACCCGCAGAAACAGATCGGCAATCCCTTTGAGGAGCGCCAACCGGTTTCTCCGTACCGCTTGGTCATCCGCCATCACCATTACCTCATCGAAGAAGGTATCCACCGCTCCTTTTAGTCCCGCGAGTCGGGTCAGTGCCCCCTGGTAATCACGGGCCTGCCACAATGGGGCGACCTCTTGCGCAAGGGATTGGAACTGCGTGGCCAATACCTGTTCGGCCGCTTCGGTCAGTAGGCCCTTTTCCACGGTCGTGGGGATGACTTCATCCCGTGCTTGACGCAGGATATTTTTAATACG
>CAUYUB010000679.1:0-16110 GCA_963575685.1 Gammaproteobacteria bacterium
CGATCCATCCCACACGAAGCCGCGCCGGAAAAGCAGCACCCGCTCGCCATCCCAATAAAGGGCATCGGTGCGCAGGCGGTACTTGCCATTGGCGAGCGGGGTAAACAGCCAATCGGTCAAGAGCCGGGGCTCTTTCTCGATGGAGAGATCCCCGACCCAGTGGCGGATGTGGCCGGTTTCGCTGTGGTATGGGATGTGGCAAAGCATCGGGATGGGCTATCCTTTCACGTAGCCTTTGGGGTCGGCCCAGACGCCATTGGTTTGATCCATCCACCATGTGCGAGGAATCATCTCAAGGGAGCGCAGCACCCAGTGCGGCGGCCGCTTTTCAAAGTACAGTGGGTTGCGAATGTCTAGGAACCAATCTTGGTTCTTGATGCGAATGACGATGACTGCGTGCTGGCGAATCGTTCCCAGCTTGGGGCTGATGTACTCATAACCGGGAATGGTTTGCACTAGCATGATGCGTACATCGTCGCCAAACAAAGGTTCGACGAAACGTGCGTATGCCGCACATTTCTGTGCGCAGTTGGCCTTGTTGGCATCCCAGGGGAGGGAAGCCAGTTTCTTGGCCTCTTCGCGGGCTGGGATTTCGGTTACATTGAAGAGTCGTTTGAGCCAGTTCATGGAGTCTCCTACTTTGTTAACACGTTAGGCGCGGCAACTCTCCAGCAGTGCGGTGGCCTGCCCAGACGTAATGCCCGCCTGCTGGCAGAGCGCTGGCATGGCGGCAACGAGTAGGGGGTCATCGGTGCGAAGGATGGTGGAATCATCCCAGTCGGCCTTGGCCGTGGGGTTGGCGGCGAGGAAGGCGTTGAGCGCTGGCTCTAGGCCGAGAGCGCGCAGGGCGCGGCGCAGGGCGAGTTTGGAGACCTCAAATGCCGTCGGTGGCGGCGGGGGAATGGTGGCGGTGAGATCCGCGTATTGCGCGTCTAACTCGGGGGTCTGCTCCACGTAGCGGAGACCGCCAGCGAGGGGGGCGGTGCCGTCGCCGGTGCCGACGATTTGGTTGGTGGTGTCGAGGATGTATTGCATGGTTAGCTCCGGATGTATTTGAGGTTGAAGCCGCGAATGGTGACGGATGTGGCCTGGGTGCCCGATTCGTCGCCCGGCCAAACTGCCAGCCAGAGGAAAACGGGTACGTTGGTCGCGAGCCCCGAGAGCGTAAACGATAGCTCCTGGGTACCGTTGGTGCCGGTGAGCAGCGCGTGGGCGTGTTTGGTGGTGCGGTTTTGGTTGGGGTAGGTGATGGCGGCGAGGGTCACCAGTAGCGAGGCGCTGGCGGCGGTCTTTTCGATGTTTCCTTGCAGCTTGATGCCGGTGATGTTTTTCCCATCCGGGATCCGCACCGATCCCAGGTGCGCGTATTTGGGGGTGGTCGTGAGCGTGGGGAAGCTGTACCCCGCTGTGACGGTTGCCGCTGCTCCCGATGTTAAAGTAATGGTTTTGCCTGCGAAAGCCCCTTGGCCGGTAAAGGTGCCAGTCTGGGTGGCGCAAACGTAGGCATCGGTGGTGGAACCGATCGCAGAGGAAATGTAAAAGTTGGTCGAGCTGTGCCGCCACAACCAATACGACGTCGGGAACCGCGTGGACGGTCGCGAGTATAGCGCGGTGTAGCTCGTCGAATAGGTATCGGATCCCAGAAACAGCAAGCCGACAAGGCCGCTGCTACCAGTATCGGCGGTGATGGCGCCAAACGTGTCGGGTAAGGCCAGGTCTCCACACTTGGACGCGATCGGCAGGATGTTGCCATCGTAGATGGCGCTATCGATCTGGGTGGGTACGAGGATGGTGTCGAGGTACTTCCAGCCCGTCTCTGTGCCGGTGGCGGCGGTGTTGATGACTAGGTATTGTTTGTTGGTGGCGGGGATGGCGGAAACGGTGGCGGCGGTGAGGCCTAGGGTGTTTGAGGAGACCATCGCAAAGCTATTGGGCGCAACGTTGGTATAGGTGATCGTGCCAGTGGCGTAGGTGGCGGTGACAATGCCGGTGGCGGTCATGGCGGCAGCGAGCGCCGCGCCAACTTGGGCGGCAGTGGCGTTTTCGGCGAGGTCAAGGTGGATATTGTCGGCGTCCTCAGTGGTCGCAGTCTGCCCGGCAATATGCGCCCAGAAATAGATCGTACGGGTAAATCCGGGGCCAACCATAAACGCGATGTTGAGGCCGTTGAGCGACCCGGCGACATCGGCAACAAAATCGGTCAGGGTGAAATAGCCCGCCGCGCCAACTTCAACGGCGATGTCGCCCAGCGAAAGGCCGGGGAGGGCGTAGCGGGCGGAAGCGTTGGCGACGGGGATGCGGCGAGGATCGGTAAACGGCTTGATGCGCCTGGCGAGTGAAGCGATGCTCATGGGTGGGGGGGCTCCTTAGAATCCGAAGTTGGGCCAGAGGGTGAGGGCGGCGGCGGCGGCGGCGCTGGCGGGGAGGGTGGTGGCGGTGGGGTAGGATTCGACGCTGCCGGTGGTGGTGTTGCGGCGGGTGAGTTGCCAGGCGGGGGCGTTGGCGGCGGTGCCGCGTGCGGAGTCCGCCGAGTATTCCCAGCCGCCAGTGCTGCCGAGTTGCAGGCTGTTGGCGGGGGCGAGGTCAACCGGGGCGGTGGTTTGCTCGCGGCTGTAGTTGAGGGGGTTGGTCATGGCTGGCTCCGGGGGATGGGTGAAAAATGGGTTACATCTATAGGGGGAAATGTCAACCGGAGCTTTTTGGACCTGCCGTCCAGGCGGTTCCCCACAGGGTGGGGACGTGCCGTCCACGCGGTTCCTCACAGGGTGGAAAATTACGGTCTAAAAACATATCCACCTTCACAAGCATAATCTAGGGTTGGATATTGTAATGTAATTTGGTGCCAATTATTATCAGGAGGATTATCGAGATTATTAAACTCTGTAATCGTCCAAGTATCTTCAATCTCTATAATGTTAGGGCAAGTAATCTCGGTTAAACCGTTGGCATATCCGCGATAATTACCTATACCAGTAACCCACACTGATGCAGACGGTATGCAATTTCTTAAAATATTTCTTTGTGAAAAATTGTTTGCAGAATAATTATTTGTGAAAATAAAATCACATCTGCGCCTCTCCATTGATACAGATGTTTTATTTGCATAATTATCATGATTATCATTACTTCTCCAAGATGCTGCATTCCATGTATTTAATAATTCATCGGGATTTGCATTATATGCAAATTTTGTATAACTATTTGCAGTTGTAATTTCAAAAATATTGTGATAATCAAAAGTTTTTGTGGTAATTTTCGTCATTAAATTTAAAATTTGATAAACCTCATAGCACCAAGCTGCGGAAGGCATCATATTAGTACCATCTGATATTAGAGTGCTGATACCTAATTTTGTTTTAATTTTATTTTTTGTTAAAAGTCTAAAAGTTGACTCGTCAGCATAAGAGTTATAATCATAATAACTTATTGGACTGCCGTTAGGAATTGCAGCATCTCTATCGACAAAATAGGCGTGCATCCCAACATTATAGCCGCCTGGAATAGTGACGGTAAAATTCCACAAACATCTTTTCACCCAAAGAAAAAATTTACAGAAATTATTACCAGATATTGTGTTGTTATCTACATAAGTTGGATAAAATCTATCCCAACCTCCATAATCGTCTTGCCAACCGAGGCTAAACATACGCTCATCAATTGCTTGTTTGATTGCCCAACAATATGGCATCATGTCACGCCCTGCCATGTTTGCCAATGTCCAATCAAGCGTTATGTCGGTTCCGTGATAATTGCAGGTATTCCAATTTGTAAAAGTAACCATAATTATTGTTATCTCCAAACTAAGAAATTGTCTGAAATGTCGGCAAATATATGTTGCTCAACAATGTATGGGTTAATTGCTGTTTGATTACTGCCGACCCACTTAAATGCATAAATCAATCCAAGCAAAACGTTGACTGTTGTGTTTGTGGATGTTGTGGTGTTATAATTGCGTCGCGTTGCGCTATCTTCGATTATGGCAGTCCAATTGTTGCTGGTGTCAATTGTGATTTTTAGATAGATATATTTGGTTCCGGTTATTGCAGTCCACGCTTTTTGAGGTACTGTCATGTACGTGTTGCCGGTTCCTGCGCAGACCCACCGCGCGATGTAGCCGGAATAATTTAGTCCGTCAATATCTTTGCCCCAAGTGGTGTCATCAATTGGCGTGGCGTTAGATACTGCGTATTTATGAGTGAATACCCCGTCGGTATTGGTTACTTTGTACCAAATCTTGAACGGGTGAGATGTAACTGGCGGGGTGGCTTGGCCACCGTAGGCCTTGAGGCGGAGGCCGGTGGGGGTGTGGTGGGCGAAGCCGGATTGGTCGAAGCGGATGCCGTCGAGTTTGCGGACTACGCGCTCCCATTCGCGGCGGCTTACCCAGATGTAATCGTTCTGGCTCATGTCAACTCCTCATCGGCAATGGTGACGATCTTCCAAGGGCCGGTCATCTTCCAGGAGGCGGTGGCGGTGGTTTTGCCCGACGGGCCGTCATCGGCGGAAAACGATTCTAAGATGTAATCGCCGGGCGGCGGGCTGGGGTCATCACCGGCCGTCATCAAATCCGGGTGCCAGTCTTTCTTTTCCGGATCCATGTAATCCGCCAATGCGGAGTTCTCGACGGACGCCGCGGTGACGTCGGCTGCTGCGGTGATCACGACCACGAAGCGGCGCATGACCTTGTTCCAGTCCTTGTCATCGACCATCTTTTCGGGGGGGAGCTCACGCTCTTCGAAGGTCACGCGGATCGATTTGCGGATCCAGTACGCGCTGCCCAGGGAGGGCCAGTGGGTTCGTGCTGCGATGCTCATTTGGTTTCTCCGCTGGGTAGTCTTTCATCAAGCAGCTTGCGGACTGCTTCCATGTCTGCGTTCAAGCGGCCGCCATCCAGTTCTTTGGTCACGCGGGATAGTTCGGCCTGCAACCGCTTCGAGTAGGCCGTGCGCTGGTCTGCGGCGCTGGAAAAGCCCTGTTCCTTGCGCATTTCGCTGGCGACCTTGGCGCGGATGTCGGCAAAGCGCTTCTTTTCGCTGTCACTCAGCGTCACGTTCTCGCCACTGGCCAGCGCCTGCATCTTGGCCGAGAAGATGGCTTCGCTGCGGTTCTCGGTGCGGCGTTGGCGCAGGGCGACGGCCCGATCGCGTCCGGAGAGCGCCAACAGCCCCGCCACATCATCAACAGAGCCGTGCCCGCCGCGCTTGAGCACGGGATTGCCGGAGTCATCAAAGCCATACTCCCGGCGGTAATCGCCCTCGCGGGAGAGCCCCAGCCCGGCCAGTGCCTCGTTCGTCTGGCCAGTGCCGGTGCGGTGCCGGTTCTGGGCGATGGCGGCGCGCTCCGCACTGGCGTCCAACTGATCGCCGCGCTGCAATAGCTCTTCGCGATAGGCGGTGAGCTGCTTTTTCACGGTTAGCAGCTCGGATTGGCGCATCCGCAGGTTTGCCGTCCGGGATCTTCGATCTGCAACAGTTCCGCCTCGGGATTTTTCTTCACCGCTGGCTCGGCTTTGGCCGCCGCCGCGCGCTTTTCGGCATCAATCTTGTTCTGAGCCTCGCGTTTGTCGCGTAGATCGGCAAGGAACCAATTGAGTTCGGCCGCTTCCTTTTTTTGTGACCGCCATTGGTCGTACCCTTCATTGCCGCGCAGGATCCCCAGTTTCTTTTCGCGGTTGTAATCGGCCTCGGTGTGCATGGCATCAAACTTATCCCGGCGGTTCAGCCCCTTGGCAATGCCCTTGGCGGCATCCTCCTCGGTTTTGCTGTCTCCGCCAAAGGCGCGCACCAACAGGTTGTCTCCATCATAGGCGTCCGGATTATCAATCCCCAGCCAGTTGGCCAGTTTCATGCCCGCCATAAATGATGCTACCGCCACCGTGCCGAATAGCGTTGCCTTGGCAACCATCTGCGCTGCCGCCGCCGTGCCGATCTTGGCACCGGCCAGATCCAAGGCGATTTGGGACACGTCCGATAAGCCGACGCCGCTGTTGCCCACGCCCGCTGCTGTGCTGCCAATCCCGGTACTGCCAACGGCCTGATCGAGAAACGACCCGGCCGGGGCCGCGCTCCACTGCGGCGCATGGCTGGCGGCATAGCCACGGAAAGCACTACTCGCGGCGCCGCCCACGGCACCGCCCACGGCATCTGTTCCGGCTTTGGCCCACGCCATCCCACCTTTGCCGGTAAATATTTTGAGACCGCCGCTTAGTAGCGTCAGTGCGCCCACGGCCACGCCCACGTCTGTCGCGAGGTTCGCAAACTGCTCCGCCTTGGCGGTATTGATAGACGTATGCCCGTCATCCTCTGTCTGCACGATCCCCAGTGCGCCCGCGGCACCAACGGCCCGATCGGCCACCCGGAGTTTGATGATATTGAAGATTTCATCCAAGTCCTCGACCGCCCGGCGCATGGCCTTGAGCTTGACGTCATCCACCGGTACCGGCAGCGCCAAGATGCGCTCTAGGCTTTGCGGGTTCAGGTTCGGGGCCAGATTCTTGGCGGCTTCTTCGCCAAAGAGGTTCTTGGCCAAGAGCGAGCGCGTGCCCAGGTCCCGCACCCCGGCCAGGGAGGTGAGGATCTTTTTCATCTTATCGCCGCTGGAAAGCTGGTCGATCTCCCGCAGTTCCAGCCCCAACGAGCGCAGGGCATCCCGCGCCGCTGGGCCCGCGCCGCCCGCTTCGCGCAGATTGGCCGAGAGCTTGAGTACAGCATTGGCCACGGTCTCGACGCCGCCGCCCGATTCTTTGGCGACGCGCCCCAGGCGGTACAGGTCGCTCGTGGCCAGCCCCGCGCCTTCGGCCAGCTTTTGCAAGCTCGACGCATAATCCAGCGCCTCGCGACCAAAGCGCAGCAGGGATTGTGCGGAGAGCGCAGCGAACACGCCGCCAAAGACGCCGCCCAGCCGGTTCAGCACCTGCGCCGCGCGGCCGCATCCGGCTTCCAGCCCGGTGGTATCTGCCCGAAATTCTGTCACCAACGCCTGAGTAGTCATAATCCCGTTTCTGCTGTATAGTGATTGACAGAGGCCTGTATGAAAAAATCAACAAACTGGTTAGAAGAAGCCGCGCTCATCGCCATCGTCGCCCCTGCCATCGTCTTTTATGGCGTCTGGGGCGGTGTCTTTGGCTTCCTGGGTGGGGCGGCGGTCATTATTCTGATCGGCTCTTGGTGCGAACAGCGCAAAAGCCGAAAGGCGATTAAGACGACTACATCTGCTTGAGGGCTTCCTCAAGCTGCGAACGATCTTTCTTGCGACCGATCCCCTTCACGCCCTTTTCCTCTAGGAGCAGAGGCCAGGCGAAGGAAGCGAGAATGAACGGGGTTTCCCAAACCAACTGCCGCCACGTTACCGAAAAGGGCAACGTGGCCAGCAGGATCGCCGCGCGGCGCATCAACCACTCGGTGTCAAGCCGTTTTTTTTTGCGGGCTCCGCACCGGTTGCGCTCTCCGCATCATCATCCGGCAACAAATCCGACCCGCCCAGGGCGGTGGCGATGTGGGCGGCAACGAAGTTAACAGCGTCCAGCGGCTCAAACGGTGCAAAGCGATGGGCAAATGCTGCGGCCGCTTGGTCGAACTCGGCCAGCCCCGCACCGGCGTGGGCCAGATGCGGAAGCCAACGGTCGAAGTTCGCCGGATTGCGGGCGGCTAGAGCGGCAGCGCGCTCCACGCCCTGGCGGCGGCGGACGGCGGCTTGCACGGGGGCCACAGCTTTTTCACGCTCCACCAAGATGTACAGCGCGTCAAACACATGCTTGAGCAAGTCGCCCTCGGCTACCTTGCCGATGCCCGAGAGAAACGGCGAGTCAATGAGCTGCAACAACAGCACCGTGCCCAGGGTGGGCGGCGGTACTGCGACCCCCGCAAAACTGGCGCCAGCGCCCAGGGCTTGCAGGCATTCCAGGTCTTTGGCTGAGTCCGGCGTAACATCCGGCTCATCAATCTCCACCAAGTCACCACTGGCGAACTGGTTTTTAAAATCTTCGATCTTTTCCATCTCATCCTCCGATGCGTTTGTTTTTGGGGATACCCTAAGGATTACTTAGGGCACCCTAGATTTAACCTAGGGTATACCCTAAGGATTACTTAGGTGCCGTTGGCCGGCACGCCGTTCTTGGTGTAGCGCGTGCAAGAGAGCGAGAGACGGCGGAAGCCGCTGTTGCTCTGCTGATCGTTCCACGATTGGACCATGTACTTGTCGGTGCCGATCGTGACGGTTACCGGGGTTTCGCCGGGGGTGCCGACGGTGCGGATCGAGGTCAGCGTTTTGGAGGTGTCGTAAACGAACTCCAAGTTGACGTTTTCCGTGGGGTTGACTTGCTCGGCGCAAAAGGTGTTGCCGTTTTCGTCCTCGGCGGTGACGATCTGGCATTGGCCGCTTTTGCCGACGCTCTGCACCAAACCGTACACGCTGCTATTGAGATCCGTGGTTAGGATCCCTCTCTGATACGTTGCCATACTCTGCTCCTGGGGTTACTCGAACTTGCTCACACACGACCAAAATGAAACGTCAACGGATAATCACGGCGGCGGCACTCGCCTTCCAGCACCGCCCGGGGTGGCTCGGCCTCAATGCCCAGCAGCGTCCAGCCGGTGGGCGCATATTCGCCCGCGCTCAAGATCGGATGCACCATCGCGCTAAAAGCATCAATCTCTGCGCCAAACGGATCGTCGGCCACCAAGGTGAAGATGCTCACTTGCGCCGCCATCGTCACCAAAGCGGGCTCGCCGCTCAAATCGCCCGTCTCGGCCGCCGGCGCGCACGGCTCGCCATGCACCAACAGGCAGGGGTAGGACGGCGCGTGAGCCTGTTCCCAGGCGGCCACTGCCAGCGCGGAATCGCCGGGGATTTCGCCCTGGTATAGCGCCGCTAAACAGGTTACGACCTCATCGCTTGAAGGCAGGAAAGGCATTACGATTCCTCCGGAGCAAGGCCAAGATCATCCGCCAACTTGCGGTAATCGCCCGCTTTGCTGGCCTTGAAGTTGCCACGTGAGAACGTCCCGGCCAAATCCTGCGCAATCCTCTTGAGGTACCGTTCCTGCGCAAAGATGACCTTGGCCAAGGCCTTTGCCCGCGGGCGGCGCGGGGGGCTGGTGGGCGTGCCAAACTCCACGCGGTCGATAATCGGCAAGGCGTTCGTGAGGACAAATACGGGGAGCGATGGGTTCGAGGACTTGGCCACACTCACATACCCCAGCACCGTGCTACCGCCACCGCCATCCGCCGGGGCCTTGCGTACCTGGACACCCAGCCCGGCGAGCAGCGCATACCACGAGGCCTTGGCATAACCGCGGTTGAGCACCCGTTGCTTGGTGCCCTGCCACTTCGCTTTGGTCACTGTGCCACGGCTCGTGATCTCAACGGCGTGCTTGCGCGCATTGTCCAGCGTCGTTTTCAAAAAGCGATACTTGCCATCGCGGCATTTCAATCGTGCCCACACCAAAGGCTGGCCAGATGGCGAAAGCTCGCCCGTGCCGCGTTCCTCCCACATTGCCGCCAGGGGCGTGGCGGCGGCGGCGCGCTTGGCAAAATCGCGGGCGTTGTTACGCACCAACGTCAAGGCCGACACCTTGCCCAGGGAGGCGACTGCTGCCAAGGCGCGATGCAAGCGGGCCATCCCTTGATCATCTGGTTTGATCGCGAATTTCATCGTGCTCACCCTCGTTTCAGCGACAACAGCACCGTTGCGCCCGTGGCATCGTACGTCCAGCTCAACAGAAAATATTCAACGCTCCGGAAGATCACCGCCGCGCGGCGGGCCAACGGTGCGGTTATCGCGGATGCTTTCACCCGGATCGCCGCTTCGGCGTTCGGATCCAGCCCGACTACCGCATACTCCGGCGTTTGGTTGATCGAAGAGGCAATCGCCGTCACCGTCTGCCCCGCCACTTGGGCGGTTTCGGTTAGATCGGGATTGTCGAAAAATGCATTTACGTCATCAAACATGTTTTTTCATTCCAAAAGATCGCCCCACCGGTGCCGCTGGGAGGAACAGCGACACCGGTGAAGCGAAGGAACTACATCAGGTGCCAGCAGCTTCGGCCGCGTAGGTAAACGACTTGGCGTAGCGCAGGGCAATATCCACATCTTGCAGGGCGATGATGCGGATGCCGCCTTGGTCGGCAAACGTGATGTTATCGACCGTGAGGTCAACGCCGCTCCACATGCCAATCAACAAGTTCGAGAACACGCCGAAGAGCAAGTCAGCCGCTCCCAACTGCCCGGTGGAGTGGGCGGGGTAACCGTTGACCTCGTTGTTTTCCCACACGAAGCGCGGGTAATTGGCGGCGAGCAGGGTCTTTTTGAGCAACCCCTTGACCGTCGGCGAGGCCACGTAACAGGGGTTGATCATGGCGACATTGGCGTTTTCGATCAAGGTCTCCATGTCCACCGCTGTGTCGAAGCCGGGCGCGCCATCGTGCGGATAGTTCGTGGCTACCACGCCGGTGGCGGCTTTCACGCCCTTGGGCTGGCCGTTGAGGCCGGTGCCCAGGAGCGCGGCTTTATCCACCGCCAAGCCGATGACGTTGACGATGTCATCACGCACCAACTGATCCACCGCCGGGGTGGACTGCAGGAGCATGGTGCGGCTAATGAGCTGCACGGCCGAGACGGTTTTGGGCGAGAGCGTCACCGCGCCAAACCCGGACTTGCTCGGGGTAGAGGTCTCGGACTCCGGATCGATCCAGTGCGCCGTGCCACCACTGGTCTGGGCAGGAATGGAGACATTGCCGACCAAGCCCGGCAGGAAGCGCACGCCAACGCGGTCGCAAATGGTCGCGGCGCGCAAGAGCGGGATGAATTCGGCGGCCAACTGCTGGGTGGAAATCAAGCTCGTGGCACCGGTGTCGCCGGTGCCGATAAAGCCGGTCATGGCCCGCTGCACGGAGAGGACGCTGTGCGGGATAAAGATGCCGCGCGGATCCTTGCCAGCGGCGCGGGCAATCTGCGTCGACAGCTCGAACTCGTACCCGGCCGCATCGCGCTCGGCCTGGCTGGCCGTCGGCAGAATCGCCCGGATCGCGCGGAGGATCGAATACTTCTTTTGCTCGCCAGCGGTCAGCGTCACGGTTTTCGTCCGCGAAGCATCCAAGTTCTGGCGGAGCCGCTTAATCGCCAGCGACTTAAAGTCTGCCACCGGCATCCGTTGCGCAATTGCGCTGTCCGCATCTGCCGCTTCCAACCCGCAATCGCGAGTGATCTGCAACAGTTCCTGCACCCGCGCGGTCTCCGCAGAGGCCGCATCACGTTTGATCTGATCATCTTCCATCTTGGTTTCTCCTACTGTAACAACTTGGCTCCGGGAACGATTCACCCCGACACTGCTGTCGGCGGGCAACGACACAAACGAAATCTCATAGGGGCGGTGGCGGAAGCTGGCAATCGGCAACCCCTCAAGCTCGCCCACAATCTCCACATCAATCACATCGGTGCCCACGCTGGTACGCGACACGATGCCGTCTTGCAGGTTCAAAAACAGGCTCTCCGCCTCTTCGGTGCGCCCGATCTTCACTGTGGCGCGGCCAACCCGATCCGGATCAATCGCCGCCGTGAGCACCGTGCCCACCGGCTGTTCGCAGGTCTGGTGCATCCACAGCACCGGCCCGCCGGTCAGCGCCGAAAGGTCGCACCCTTCGGGATCCGTCCGCAGCACTTCCCAGTACCCGGAACGGCGTACGGGCTTCTCGCTGACAAACGACACCGCCAAAGTCCGCCCCTCAGCCGCGGGCGGTACCAGGGCCGTCGCTTCCGTCGCCAGCTCCATCTCCCGCACAATCTGCGGAGACCGCGCCAGGGATGCCTTCAATTCGCCAATCGTGATCGCCATGATAACCTCTCAAGAAAAAATGCTGTATATAAGAACCCAAAATGTCAACCGGAGGATTTTAAACGTCCTCTTCGCCGTCGACCAAAAGCTCCTGTTTGGCCGCCGCCAGAGCCGTCGCTTTAATCGCCGCCGTGGCGATGGATTCGGCCTGCGGATTCTGGATGCCCAGCGCCGCGCGCTTTTTCTGCTCGCGGGCGATTTGCTCGTAGACGTCATCAATGTCCGACCCCAGCGCGTCGCAGATGTCGGTGTCCGAAATCCACAGGTTCTTGCGCGCCATCTCGTAAAACATCGCATCCTTCAGCGGATCGATCCAGAGGAACTTGCGCGGCTTGAACTCGACGCGGCACAGGTGCGTGTATCGCGACAACGGAAACGGGCAGTCATCCCGCAGCAGTTGCATCTTGAGCCACACCCGATACACCTCACGCAGGAAGGCAGAGGCAAACCACTCCTGGAGGTTCTCGTAAAAATCGCGCTCGTTGATCGTGCCGGCCTTGATCGAAGAGTAGTTGACGCCTTCCAGGTCGTTGTTCAGGTTGTTGTAGGAGACCCCGAGCGCGCCCGCCACGCTGCGCAGCACCCCCTTGACGTAAGGTGCGTAGCCGCTGGACGGGTGGGTCAAGGTCGGCTCATTGTACTTCCAGCCATAGGGCAGCGGCTTGATCGTGCCCGGCTCGTAGGTCTCCGTGGGCGGTTGTTCGTCAAACTTGTCACGGTCGAAGCTATCGGCGTCAATCTGCTGCTCAAGGAAGCCCATGCGCGCCGCACTCACCCGCGCGGCCACCACCTCGGCTTCTTCGTAGCCATTGAGATTCGCGAAGCGCTGCACCGTCGGGGCGAACCAGGTCATGCCGCGCCAGCTCTCGGGGCGCTGCACCAAGAACAGATGCACGATCTCATCGGCTGGCACCCGCGTGAGCGCCAGCGCGGCGCCAGGGATCCCCGACCACGCCGTTTCTGAACTCAAATTCAAGTGGTACGCCACCGGGCGGTTGGACTCCGCGTCCATCTCCACCCCCATCACCACCTTGTTGCCGTTCGCTGTCCGTGCCTGGTTGTACGAGGCCGGTAACCGCGCCGGATCCAGCGGTTCAAGCGCAAATAAATAGGGGTTGCCCGCCGGGGCGCGGCGGATGCGGCACAAAAATTCGCCGTCACGCGGCACCGCCCGCACTGCCAGCTTGCAGAGTTGCACGAAGTTCAGCCGCCCGTCAACCGATACAAACCGGCACTCTGCTCCCCAGCCGTGCCACTGCTCCAGCAACCACTGGTTCGCCACCGCGTCCGGGCGCTCGGGGCCAAACGAGCAGCGCGGGCGAAATAAAAAGCCGCGCCGCCCAATAATCGCGTTCTCCATGTCCCGCAAAAACTTGGCCGCATAGCCGACCGTCCGCTCCAGCTCCTGGGCACACTGCCGCCCCAGCTCCACGTTGCCGATCGCCTCTTGGTTGGCCGTGGTTGGTGCCGCCGCCAAGCCGCCTTGGCTCACCGCGCGGCGAAACGGATAACCGCGCTTGATGCTGCCGGGAACCAATACCGCTGCCAGCTTGCGCCGAATTTTGGTAAAAAATGTCATGACACAAACCTCGTGTAAATCGCCTGAGGAACACCACTCCCGCGCTCAGCCGCTGCCAAGCGCACATATTGTTGGCGCAACCGCACCAAGTCCGCCAACGGCACATACGCCAACGACCGCCCGTCAACCGACATTGAGGCCTGCGCCTGCGTCGCCCGCCCCTCAATCACCGCCTCAATCGCCGCCAACACCCGCCCCGCGTGCCCCCGCGTATCCGCCACCTCAACCGCCGGATCGGCACCCAGCGTCAACTCGCCGCGACATGCCACCTGTTTCACGCCGTCGGCAGAGACCGCCACCGCTGACCACTGGTACCGCCCAACCGCCGCTGCGGAGACCGCCGCGGCGCTGACCTCTGCCCACCACTGGCCATCCGCCTGGACCCCGACCGCCTCAAACCGCACCGCGCCGGACTGGCAATACACCGTCACCGTGGCCGACTCCGCCGGCACACCGGAGAGCCGCCACCGCGTTGTCACACCCTTGAAAACTGCAATCGTCATAAAAACCTCCAATATAGAAACGCAAAATGTCAACCGGAGAATGACCAATTGCCCCGGCCACTGCTCCCACCGCCCCGGCGCCGTGCCGCCAAAATCCGCCCCAACACATCCCCCTGCTTGCCCTCTGCGGACTCTGCCAACTCTGCGGCCTTCGCCAATTCTGCGGACTCCGCCCGCCCGCCGGCGCGCCCCGCAGGCCCCAGCGGCAAGGTGTCCAGCCGCACCTTCATAATGTCCAGCACCGACATCGCGTACACCCGGCAATCCAGCGCCTCATTACGTGCCGACGGCTTCACTTTTTCCCACCGCCGCACCAACTGCCCACGCTCAAAGCGCTGTACCAACTTCTCGCTGTACAACTGGTCAAAATATTCCTTGGGGCGCGCCGGAAAATGACAATAATTCGGGGGCGGCTTCCCCGTCGCCGGATCCAGCCCCAGCTCCAAATTCCCAAACAAGGTGTCCTTGCCCGAGCGCACATCGAGCAACCACACGTTTGCCGTCTTCACCTTCGACTTGGCAAACACCAGCTCCTTTTGCTGCCCCACTGACCAACCTTTGATACCAAAAATCGTCCGCCCCCGCCGTTGCCGCAAGTACGCATAGGTCTGCGATGTGAAATGGCCGCCCGTATCAATCGCCGCACCTGCGATCGGCAACACCCGCTCGTCACCCGTGCGATATTCGCGCCCCAGCAAGAACCTATCCAACTCATTCCACGGCCCCGCCGTCGCCAAATCACCCTCAAACACCCGCAAATCAAGCGACCAACTCTGGCCATCCTTGCCCCAGCCCACCGTTTCCAGCTCAATGCGGTTCGACTGCACGTCAATCCCCGCCGTAATGATCCGCACCGGCGACGGCACTTCAACCGCAGCGTCGTACCCTTCACAGCGCGAAGATAACGCCACCACCTTTTCTTCCAGCTCTTCATTCGTCTCAAACCGCTGCTCCCACGGCTCCCCCAGTGCCGTATTCACGAACACCGTCAGCTTGGCCGGACTCCGCTTGGCTTCCAAAAACTCCCGCACCGTATCCGCCCAGGACACAAACGGGCTGTAGAGCTGGTTGATGTGGTAGCTCCGCGTCATATTCCGCTTGGCCACCGCCGTCGGTACCCACTGCCCCTTGCCGACCATCGCCTCCTTATGCTCCGGCCCCACCTCCGCCTGGCACGCTGGGCACACATGCCGCACGCTGTTCTCCACCAACAAATCATCATCCCCCACCACAAACTTAATCCCGCCCCACGTCAACCGATGCCGCTCCCCACACATCGGGCACGGCACCAAGAAATGCCGCTGATCACCCAGCAAAAATTCACGGTGGATCACCGACGTTTCCAGATCACGCGGGGTCGAGATCATGAAAATCTTCCGGTTCCAGAACGTCGCTGTGCGCTTTTCGGCCTGCGATACCGCGTCGCCTTCCTCGTTCACCCCATCCGACCGATCAACTTCGTCAAACAAAATCACCGGCATCGGGCTCGACGCCAACGCCGCCGGAGAATTCAACGTCGCAAACTGCACGTATCCCCCCACGAAAGACTTTCGCGCAATCGTGTTCCCGCTGTCCCGACTCTTCACCTCCACAAACCGCCCCGCCAATGCGGAGTTCGCATCCAGCAGCGGTTGCAGGCGATCCTTGCTGATCTTCTCGCACGTCTCCTTGCCCGGCAAACAATACAGCACGCCACCCGGGCGATTCACCGCCACATACGCCAACGCCAACAGCTCCAATAACGTCTTGCCCACCTGTGCCGATGCCTGGAACACGACTCGCTGCACCGAATCATCACTGAAACAATCGAGAATTTCCCGCTGATACGGTGCCCGCCCCGGATTGTACAAGCCGAACTCCGCACTGTCCACGCTGCTCAACCGGATATTTCGCGCCGCCCAGGGCGACCGGTAACCGAGGCCGGGGCAGATTTTGCGGCGGAGCGGTTGCGGCATGAGAAGGCCAAGGCTAATCGCATGGAACTTTTAGTGTTACAAATGCGGCGTGAGTTGGTGCCAGCGGCGTTGTGGGCGGAGTATGTGGCCAAGTACGTGCTGGAGTGCCGGGGAAAGCTGGAGGGGCTGGGGCACCGGCTGGCCCCGCGTTTGGTGGGGCTGGGGACGGCGCATGAGGCGCGGGTGTTGGTGGACGAAGCGGTACGGGAGGCGTTGTTGGAACTATGCGATTTAGATTTGACTA
>CAUYUB010000680.1:0-15822 GCA_963575685.1 Gammaproteobacteria bacterium
ATATTATATTACAAACTGATGTTTCTAGCAAAAAATAGGTTTCCGATAATGTCTATTACACGCCGTGAAGATCTTTGCAATACCGTGATTGCAAAGAAGAACACTGATGGTTTCCCTGGCAAAATGATCATTGCTGATAATCAGCGCTGAGCTAGGGCTGGTGGTAATGGTCTGTTTCTGGTTCATGGTTGCTACGCTGGCTTTAATGATGAGAAAGGGATGGCTTGAATGATTACGCTAGGCGTTGATAGTCTTCCTCTACTGGCTTTATGGTGAGCACAATGAAAGCGCCGCCATTATTCATTACGCCGACAAAGGCGACATCAATGGGAATTTTCCGACCGTCCACCGACAGTGCCGTATGTCGCACCCATAGATCATCGGCGCCATGAAAAATGGCGTACGCTATGTTGTATTCTGGGGTATTAGGAGTAAATGGTAATCCGGGGATAACCGCTGCTACGGTGTTACCACGCAGAATTTCCGATCCGCTACCGAGTAACTCCGCTGCGGCAGGGCTGCAACAGTTGATACGACCATCAATATCAATGATTAGAGCGGCATCGCGTTCGATACAACAAGATGTGGGCGCGATGGGTTGATGGTGATAGTACGATTTAACCTTTGTCCGATCTGCCGACAATCTTTTTATTGCCATCGATGCGGAGGTTAATCCAGCTTTATTCGCCATTTCTTTCCCCTTCCCCGTTCTCTTTAATTAACCAATAGAAAATCTGAACCTATAGGTTCGTGGTATTCGGTCTCAAGGGGCAAGGATACGGCGGATGTTAGGTGCCACCAATACTTAGATATGATGGAAGTGAATGCCTGGATCTAGGGGGTAGCGGGGGTAATCCATTGAGTTGGCGTGGGGTGTGACTGCGACGGGTTGCTTTCGTAGGGCGTTTCCGTGTTTCTGTGCGGTAGGTTACATGCTTACCAGCCCGATCCGAATAGCGTACTTGGTAAGTTCGGCGATGGTATGCAGCTCAAGTTTGTGCATGATGTTGCGGCGATGTCCATCAACCGTGCTGGTGGCAATAGATAGATTTCTGGCAATCTGTGGTGAACTTTTTCCTTCCGCCAACAGGCGCAACACCTCCGTCTCACGGCGGCCGAGTTGCTGCTTCTCGTTATGTGGGTTGCTAATGTTGAGAGTGGTTTGGACCAAGACAGCGGTTGAATCTTGGCAAAGGTAGCTTTTGCCCTGCATGGCGCTGGTGATCGCTCGTACCAATTCTATGCCGGCGGATGACTTAACAACGTAACCAATAGCGCCCGCGTCCAGCATTCCCATCACAAATTGTTTTTCGCTAAAGGTCGATAGCGCAACTACCTGTATTCGTGGAAACTTGGCATGCAAGGTGCGGGTTGCCACAATACCATTGATTGTTGGCATACTGACATCCATGACAACGACATCGGGTCTGAGTCGTGTGACGGATTCCTCAATCCCGGCTTCATCGCTGATTTCACCAACAACCTCGATTTCAGGTTCCTTATCCAGCATTGCGCGTAACGCTTCGCGGAACATTTTTTGATCATCGACCAATAACGTACGAATGTTCATTTGTGCGCTCTTAGGTAATTCTTGTAAATTAGAATCAGTATCATTCGTAACCGAACTTTGGCAGAACCCTGCGTTTCTCCTTTAAAAACAGAAAGTTAAAATTAAAAATAAGTTGGCGTAGGGCGCTACAGGTGGCCGCATCAGTGAGGAAAGGATGGTTTAGATAAGCAGCTTGGTGATACCTCCTGGAGAAGGATTGAGGCCAAGGGCTTGGTAAAGTACCAGTTGGGCATCCCCCCCCCAATTGGGGTGGCAATCAAAGTTAACATGCAATTATCGCTAGTTATGATTGCATAATTTATATAATTAAACTCCAATATATGCAAAAGTCCAAGTCGTAAAATTATTAGGTGAACGGAAAAAGTTATTTTAATCGATAATACACTGATTATTAAGATATTTATGAAGAATGCAGCCATTATTCAACCCTCCAGCCTACGCCGTCGTGCAGAGGAGCTACTGGAGAAGCAGGGAAAAATGGGTAAGGTGGCTGCCGATGATATCGACATCCGCCGCATTCTGCACGAGTTGGCGGTGCATAACATCGAGCTGGAAATGCAGCTGGAGGAGCTTCACCGCGATCGGGACGAGACCCAAGAGGCGCTACTGGCCCGCCGGGAGGATGGGATTCAAACTGGATTGGAGATTCAGATCGAGGAATTAAAGCGTTCTCGGCTTGAGATCGAGACCAGGATGATACGTTATGTCGAACTCTACGATTTTGCTCCCACGGGTTATCTCACCCTTGATCCGCACGGCATCGTCTGCCAAGCGAATCTCGCCGCTGCCAACTTTCTCGGCATCCCCAGAGGTGATCTGGTGGGCCGATCATTCGAGACCAGGCTTGCGGATAGCACGCAACGCACTTTTCGTGCCTTTTTAAGTCGGGTGTTTGAGACCCAGGCCACGGAGCGATACGAGGTGGACCTGCCGCGCAG
This sequence comes from Gammaproteobacteria bacterium, assembly GCA_963575685.1. Taxonomy (GTDB): domain Bacteria; phylum Pseudomonadota; class Gammaproteobacteria; order CAIRSR01; family CAIRSR01; genus CAUYTW01. The sequence continues at coordinate 2,509 of CAUYUB010000680.1, forward strand.
GGGCGCCCAGCCGCCGCGCTGCGTCTGCATTGATGCGGCGGCGGACCCCTCACGGGAGACCTGCCGCTTGGCGCTATTGGACATCACCAAGCGTAAGGAGATGGAGCGAAAAATGGTGGAGAGTGAAGAACGTTACGAGCGCGCAGTGAATGGCGCTAATGATGGTATTTGGGAGTGGATCCCGGCGACCGGCGAGAATTATCTATCTGCGCGATTTAAAAAATTACTCGGTTATCAAGACCACGAACTACCGAATGTACAAATAAATTTCTCTGATCGGATCCATCCCAAAGATAAACCGAAGGTCCTTAGAACGGTTAGCGCACATCTCAGGAAGAAAAAACCATACAACACCGAACTACGCCTGCAATGTAAAAATGGCGAATATCGATGGTTCAATTCGCGTGGTCAGGCGATATGGGACGAGCAATGTCAACTGCTACGCATGGTTGGGTCCATTACCGATATCACCGAACGAAAAACCGCGGAAGAAAAAATTCTGGAGATGTCGGAGAGTCTTGAAAAGCAAGTGAACGTGCGTACGCAACAATTGCGTACGCTCTTACTAGAGTTGGCGATGACGGAAGAGCGCGAACGGTACAAGCTGGCCCAGGACCTACATGATAATCTTAGCCAACTGCTGGCCGTCATCAAGATCAAACTAACTACGCTTGATGCCGGTTCACTTCAAGCTCCCATTGACGATATCGTAGCCTTAGTGGATAAAGCTGATGTGTCGGCGCGGATGATTACGAAACAATTAAATCCACTCATCCTACGCACGCTTGGTTTTTTGCCGGCACTGGAAGTACTGGCTGATGAATTGAAGCGCACATACAATCTCACCGTGTATATAAACAGCGATACCGGCGAAACGATTTCTCTTTGTTATGAAGTATTGTCAATGCTGTACCGCTCGATTAGGGAGCTTCTAATTAATGTTGCCAAGCATGCCAAAGTTAATAATGCAAACATTTCCTGTTTGTCTGACGAAAATCAATTAACTCTCGCGGTGAGCGATGATGGTTGTGGTTTTGATGCGGCCAATACTTATAATCAATGGCGCAAGCGAAACAACTTTGGTCTCCATTCTATATGTGAACGTATTGCCAACATTGGGGGCGAGGTTGATATCAGCAGCAGTCCTGGGCAAGGCACGATGGTAGTTATGGTTATTCCATATTTTGTTGAAGGTAAAGATGGCCGACCAATGTCAACGGAATTATTATTGCCAAACTAAAAGGCCAGTAGCGTAAGGCTCTCCTCCTTCCCGCCACCCCTTGGCGTGAGTGGATAATTTCCCACTTTAGTCCATACCTACGCATTTGCAGATCCTGATGTTGCAAATCTCCCCATCTCTGATTCGTGTAGGAAAATTCCTACGCTACGTCATCCACTCCCTACAAATACTTCCTCACGCCCTACACCAATTTCGGGATCGTCTGATACCACCGGACGCGATCCTGGCTCATCCTTAATGCCTACCGGTCTTGACACCTCGGCCGTGGCGGCGTGAGGACACTTTTTTAAGAGGTTGCTATGCCCCTGAATCACATCTCTCCCAGCCACCTACGAGTGGAAGGCGACCTAACCATCTATGAGGCGGTGACACTTAAAACGGCACTGATGGCGGCCCTTGAAGAGGGGCCGGTGTTGGAACTCGATCTCTCCGGTGTGGAAGAGATAGACACCGCCGGTCTGCAACTCTTGCTGTTGCTAAAAAAGGAGGCACAGATCGGGGGCCGCTCGGTGCGCTTCCTCCAGCACAGTCTCGTCGTTCAGGAGGTTATTGATCTATGTGATCTGAGTGCGGTATTTGGCGACCCCATCGTCATCGGCCGACGTAATCCCACTACGGAGGCCTTATGAATATGAACGATGCATTGGTCACCTTCGTGACTGAGTGTCGTGATCTGCTCCAAGTGATGGAGCAGGAGCTATTGCATTGCGAACAGACCGGCGCCGACCAAGACACCATCGATACCCTGTTCCGTGCCGCCCACACCATTAAAGGCTCGGCCGGCATGTTCGGTCTGGATCGTTTGGTGGCTTTTACCCATGAAGCAGAGGGCTTGTTGCAACAGGTGCGGGATGGTCTGCTCTCCCTGGAGGGGGAACGTGTGGATGTGTTGCTGGCTTCTGTCGATTACATCACCACGTTGGTGGACTTGGTTGAACTGGATGGCGGCGCCCCCTCTCCCGAAGTGGAGGAGCGCGGTAAAGCGTTGCGCGCACGGTTGGCGGTTGCTGGTGGGTCCGCGACGACTTCCGTCATTTCCAGCCACACCGCAATCACCACGGCGGTCCCCCCAGCCACCCGAGAAAACGTCGCAGTCGTAAAGGAGTCTGGCTCCCATCCCGATGCCAACGATTTTTGGCATATCTCAGTGCGTTTCGATCGTGATCTGCTGCGTAATGGTATGGACCCTCTCGGGCTATTGCGCTATCTGCAACGTTTGGGGCGCATCGTTTCCATCGCCACGGTAACGACGGACCTGCCTCGGGCCAAGGAAATGAAACCGGAGGATTGTTACCTGGGATTCGAGATCGGGCTGGTGTCGGATAAAACCAAGGCCGATCTGGAGGCCGTATTTAATTTCGTACGTGAAAACTGTCGATTGCGCATTCAGCCCCCTCGTACCCGCCTCACCGAATATCTGAGTTACCTGGAAGACCTCGACGAAACGGAACGACTCGGGGAGATCCTCATACGATGTGGTGCCTTGACCTCCTGGGGATTGAGCGAGGCTTTGCGTCTCCAAACCCAGATGGCTGCCGAAGCCACGCCGGAAACCCTTATGGATGGGAAAACTTCCGAGGAAACGGTTCGCAAGCCTCTCGGTCAGGTGGTGGTCGAGGAAGGCATGGTCCATCCCGAAGTGGTCGAAGCGGCCCTGGCAACCCAGCGTCGCAACCGGGAGCGCAAGGCTGCCGATGCGGCTTCGTTGCGGGTGAATGCCGCCAAACTGGACGCCCTGATTGAGGTCATCGGTGAGCTGGTCATCGCCAGCGCCGGCGCCGAACTTCTCGCCCGTCAGGTGAAATCCGCCGAACTGCAAGAGGCCAGTGCTGCGGTGGCGCGGTTGGTGGAGGGGGCGCGCAACGGCGCCTTGCAGTTGCGCATGGTCCAGATCGGTGAGGTATTCAGCCGCTTCCAGCGGGTAGTACGGGACGTAAGCAAGGAACTGGGCAAGGACATCGAACTGGTCATCCACGGTGCCGAGACCGAATTGGACAAAACGGTGGTGGAACAGATTGCCGATCCCCTCACCCATTTGGTGCGTAACGCCATCGACCATGGCATTGAAGCGGCGGAACTACGTACGGCCCGTGGTAAACCGGCGCACGGGTGCCTGACCCTGGACGCCTACCACGATGCTGGTTCCATCATCATCGTGGTCGATGATGACGGCGGAGGGTTGGACTTCACGCGGATTCGGAAACGGGCGGAGGAACGTGGCCTTCTTGCGCAGGGTCAGGTGGTTTCCGATGCTGAGCTATGCAAATTCATTTTCGAGCCCGGTTTTTCAACCAACGATATTGTTACCAACCTTTCCGGCCGAGGGGTGGGGATGGATGTCGTGCGTCGCAATATCGAAGCGCTACGCGGAGAGGTCAACATTGAGACCCATCCCGGCGAGGGCTCAACTATCTACCTACATCTGCCCCTAACGCTGGCCATTATCGACGGCTTCCTGGTTGGCGTGGGAGAGGCGCAATACGTAGTACCTTTGGATATGGTGGCGGAATGCCGGGAATTCAGCGAGGGCGATCGCGAATTGGCCCGTACCCAAAATTGCCTGAATCTGCGCGGCGCAGCATTGCCTTGTGTCCATCTTTGCGATTATTTCGGTCAGCGTGAGCCCCCGGCACGGCGTCAGAATGTGGTGGTGGTGCGCGCCGGAAATCGCAAGATCGGGTTGGTGGTGGATCGTCTCATGGGTCAATTTCAAACAGTAATAAAACCTTTGTCCCCAATTTTTGGCGCGGTTCCGGGGGTGAGCGGTTCGACCATCTTGGGCAGTGGTAAAGTCGCCCTCATTCTCGATGTGCCAAGTTTGATCCAACATGCCGTAGAACAGGAAGCCTCACATCTGCTGCGTCGGCGCGAATCCATCCGAGTTGCGGAGGCCGGGGTGTCACGGAGTCCTGCCCATCTTGCCTCTGTTTAGCTTCAATTAACGTGAAGTTTTGTATAAAAAATAACTTATTGTTTTATAAACAGTTTTAATAAGCCACTCTAGTGTTTGGCGATGAGGTGATCCAATGTTCCAACATATGAAAATTGGTGTACGGTTGTGGGGAGGTTTCGGCCTAGTACTGGTGATGTTGGCCTGGGTGGCAGCGATTGGGGTCAGCGATCTCAACGAGGTGAAAAATGCTGTCGATATGGTCGTCAAGGACCGTTACCCGAAAACGGTATTAGCCAACGATATTTCCGATCAAATCAGTCTCGTTGCCCGCAAACTTAGGAATATCCTCATCCTCAAGGACCCAGAGAAGGTAAAACCAGAATTGGAGGGAATTCTCGAGGCGCGCCGGATCATTACTGAGCGACTCGATAAGTTGGATCAAATAATTCGCTCCGAAAAGGGCAGAGAAATCTTGAACAATATTCAATCCAGTAGAAAATCCTACCTGGTTGCGCAAGATCGATTTCTGGAATTAGCCCGAACCAACCGTTGGGAAGAGGGCATACAATGGTTATATGGGGAGATGCGATCGTTACAAGCTACCTATGACAAGAATGTGGACAGCCTAATTTCCTACCAAGGCAAAATGATGGAAAAAGCGGGCGCCGATGCGGCGGAAACCGAGCACCAGGGAGTAATGCTGTTGTTGATGGTGGCGGGAACTGCACTTGTTGTGGCGCTGGGTCTGGCATTGTGGATCGGACTGAGCGTCACCCGGCCTTTAGGTAAAGCCGTAGCCCTCATTGGTCGCATCGGTCACGGCGACATCCCCGCGCCAGCGCAGGAATCTTGGCCGGGGGAATTCGATGGTATCCGTGAGAGCCTCAACGCCGCAGGTGTTGCTATTCATACGCTGATTGAGGACGTGCGTGTCCTGAGCCAGGCGGGAGCGGAAGGGCGACTGGCGGTGCGCGCCGACGCTACCCGTCACCAGGGCGATTACCAACGCATTGTGGAAGGATTCAACGCCACCCTGGATGCCGTCGTAGGTCCCGTCACCGAAGTGATACGGGTTATGACCGCCGTGGAAAAGGGCAACCTGGACCAACAGATTGCGGTCCAATATCAGGGGATGTTGGGCCAGTTGCGCGACTCGGTCAACAACACCGTCACCCAGCTCGCCCGCACTATCGAAGAGGTCCACCACACCAGCGGCGAATTGGCTAATGCGGCAGCCCAGGTTGAAGCCACTGCCCAAGCCTTGAGCCAAGCCACCAGCGAACAGGCGGCCAGTGTTGAAGAGACCAGCGCCGCAGTAGAGCAGATGAGCGCCTCCATCACCCAAAACGCCGACAACGCCAAGGTTACCGACACCAGGGCGAGCCAAGCGGCGGTCGAGGCCCGTGAGGGAGGTGACGCAGTGACTAAAACGGTTACTGCGATGAAGCAGATCACCAACAAAATCAGCATTATCGATGACATCGCCTACCAGACCAACCTGCTCGCCCTCAATGCCGCCATTGAAGCGGCACGAGCAGGAGAGCACGGCAAAGGGTTTGCGGTAGTCGCCGCAGAAGTGCGCAAACTTGCCGAGCGTAGCCAAATCGCTGCCCAAGAGATCAGTGAGCTGGCGACCAGTAGCGTACAGCTCGCCGAAAAGGCCGGAAACCTGTTGGATGAGATCGTGCCCGCGATTACGGCAACCTCGGATTTGGTCCAGGAGATCGCTGCCGCCTCCAAGGAGCAATCCGGCGGGGTCTCCCAGATCAATACCGCTATGAGCCTGCTCTCTCAACTCACCCAGACCAATGCCAGCTCCTCCGAGGAATTAGCCGCTACCGCGGAAGAATTGGGCGCTCAAGTCACACAGCTTCAGGATTTGGTTGCCTTCTTCCATATATCCGAACACCACGCCGGGTCATCGAATACACCGACCCAGCGGGTCTCAATCCCGGCAACCAGTCACGCTATGCCACGGAAACCATCCGCCCGACCGGCCGCCCGGAAGCCGGGGGCGCACTTACCAACTGCCAGAACAGAGGGAATGAAAACAAAAGCAGCCGGTATTCCAGAAGACTTTGCGCCATTTTGAGGCTGTCGCCGTTTTGTGGTCAGCCCTAATCTTGTCTGATCTTCCCCAAGGAAAGGCTGACTAAAACGTTTCCACCTTGCTGAAACTCACCAAACCGTTAAGAATGGGAGATTAATCATGACAATTGCACAGAAGCTGTATTTTCTGGTTTTTATTGCGGTGGCAGGCCTTATTGGCTTGAGCGGGCTAGGCTATCGAGAGATAGAAAGTGTCTACGCCTCCGCTAATTTCGCCAATGAGAACACAGTCCCTGCTCTGGTCAATCTTGATAAACTACGGGCTAATTTTCTACGACTACGCGTCAATCTGTACGCTCATATAACATTACCCGCAACCGAAAAGGACAATATGGCGGAAATCGAGACCACCATCACGGAAACGATTCGAGGTGTCAAAGAGGCTATCAAGGAATATGAGCCGACAATTGTTGACGATAAGGATAAGGTGTTGTTTGAGAAGGAAAAGACGCTATTCGCTCAATATGAGTCTGAAATTGAGCCAATCCTGGCTGCATCACGTCAACAACAGGACGACAAGGCCCGTGAGTTGATAACGAAGAATCGGCCGAATGCACAGAAACTGAGTAATGCCATCAATGAACATGTGGATTACAATATTGTTCTTGGCAAACAGGGCGCTGCCGATGCCATCACTGCCAAAAATTCCGCAATTACCTTGGCGGTGATTATTTCTCTGCTGGTCATCGTCTTGGTGATTGCCACGGGTTGGGTTATTGTGCGTAATCTAACGCATGCGCTTGGCATGGGGGTAAGTTTTGCCCAGCGCGTAGCGGAAGGAGATCTGACTGCGACGATTTCCTTGCAACAGAAGGATGAGATGGGACAATTGGCGGAATCGCTCCGTACCATGATTACCAAACTAATGGAAGTGGTAAGGCAGGTACGTTCTACCGCCGGGTCTTTATCCAGCGCCGCCGCGCAGCTTTCGACCACGGCCCAATCTCTTTCCCAAGCGAGTACCGAACAGGCGGCAAGTATTGAGGAGACCACGGCTTCGGTAGAAGAAATGTCAGCCTCCATCTCTCAAAATTCGGATAACGCTACGGTTACTCAGGGCGTAGCGGTCAAATCAGCAAAGGAGGCGGTGGAGAGTGGCAAAGCGGTCGCGGAGACGGTTGAGGCGATGCGCCGGATCGCCGACCGGATTGGATTCATTGAAGACATTGCCTACAAGACCAATCTGTTGGCATTGAACGCCGCGATTGAGGCAGTGCGCGCCGGAGAGCATGGTAAGGGCTTTGCGGTGGTGGCGGCAGAGGTCCGTAAACTTGCCGAGAATAGCCAGGTTGCGGCACGGGAGATCAGCCAATTGGCGCGCTCCAGTGTTGCGGTGGCGGAGCGAGCGGGGGGGTTGTTGATTTCACTGGTACCAGGGATTGAAAAGACTGCCGAGCTGGTGCAGGAGATTACCGCGGCCTCGCAAGAACAAGCCTCTGGGGTGGCCCAAGTCAATACGGCAATGACCCAGGTGGATCAGGCGGTACAGGAGAACGCCGCAGCGGCGGAGGAATTGGCGGCAACGGCAGCGGAGGTGACGAATCAGGCCGAAGAACTCAATCGGTTGATGGCTTTCTTCCAACTGGAAGCCGGTGCTGAAAACAGCTTTCTGGTCTCACCCCACCACCAAGCAGACCAGAAAACCGTAGCAGGAAAAACATCGCTACCTTCGTCGCTGAAGGCCGTTCCAGGGATGAGGGCAGTGGTAAAAGCCACGGCTACCCGCGCCGCGACTCCCAAGAGGAGTGAATCCCTTGAGGATTTCAAAAATTTCTAACAGCCCCTCCTCATATTAGAATTAGGGAGATTGTCATGAGCATCAATACTCACTGTCAGGGGCGTCGTTGTACCCTCCAGATCGAACAAGAAATGACCATTTATACCGCGGCGGCCCTGAAAGATCCGTTGTTGGAGCCCTTGGCGACCAGTCGAGAATTGGTGCTGGACCTCTCCATCGTGCCGGATATAGACACCACTGGGGTACAGTTGCTGCTGTTGCTGCATCGTGAGGCAATTCGCCGTCAGGTGGTGTTGCGTCTTGCCGGAATGAGTAGCACGGTAAAGGAGGCGCTTGGCCTCTATGGATTATTGAGCTGGTTTGGTACCAGCGAAGTGCTTCCCCCCGAAGGAGTGCATTCATGACCCACCCAAATCTGGAACAAGTACTTGAAACCTTTGTCGGCGAAAGCACGGAGTTACTCGTCGAAATGGAGCAGCGGCTGTTGGCTTTAGAAGGGCAGCCCCATGATGAAGAGATCCTGAATGCCCTGTTTCGCACGGTTCACACTATTAAAGGTGGGGCGGGGATATTCGGCTTCGATCCGGTCGTGGACTTTACCCACATCGTCGAAAATGTGCTCGATCGCTTGCGAAATGGACAAGTGATTCTGGACCCGGCCCTGACGGAGCTGCTGCTGCGCTGTAAGGACCATATTGGGGCGTTGGTGGATACCGTAATGAAGGGGGATGCGGTCACCGCGGAATTGACCCGGGCCGGGGGGAGTCTCAAAGGCCGACTCAATACCTACCTGGGGAAGACCAACCTGTCCCTTTCGGGCGGACCTTCTTCCCTCTCAGGAGAAACCGCGATCCCGTCGAGAACGACGGCGCTGCCCGTGGAAGCGTCCGCCGACGTTCGACGCGTGGCCAATCAGGCATGGCATCGGTAGCCGACCTGAGCGTCACGGTTTATCCACTGTCGTGTCTGCACCTCGCCACCCTGGGGGAGGTGATTATGCTACCGCCATTTGGGGATACCTTACGAGGCGCCGCTGGGCGGAGACCTGCACCTGGGGCAGGAGGTAACTCAGCTCGCCAGCACGCGGATGCCTTCCAGTTCATTCAGAGAGGCATCCGGCCCCACTAGGCGTGAGCGAATACCTGATGGCATTGGAAGAGATGACGGAGGGTGATCCCATCCGTCTGGGCGAGATGTTGGTTAAGACCGGTGCCCTCACCACCTATGAGTTGGAGGAGACCCTTCGTCTCCAGGCCGAACACGAGAGCACCCATGCCTCCGGGGACAACCCGCCGCCTCCCCTGCGGGTAGGGGAGGTGATGGTGGAGCACTCCCTGGCGGTCCCGGAGGTGGTGGAAGCGGCGTTGCACCAGCAACAACAGCGTCGCGAAAAAGCGATGGCGGCGGCACGTCATGTCCGGGTAGACGCCACCAAGCTCGACCGGCTCATTGATTTGGTGGGTGAACTGGTCGTCGTCGGGGCAAGTCAGGGGCTAACCGCCAAGCGCCTGGGGGATGCTGTGCTGATGGAATCGGCTTCGGTGTTGTCGCGGTTGGTGGAGGAGATCCGGGAGGTCGCCTTACGTCTGCGCATGGTCCAGATCGGAGAGACCTTTTCGCGCTTCCAACGGGTGGTCCGCGACTTGGCCCGGGATCTGGACAAGGAGGTGCGGCTGGAGGTGAACGGCGCGGATACGGAGTTGGACAAGGCCATGGTGGAACGCCTCTCCGACCCGTTGACCCATCTGGTACGTAACAGCCTTGACCACGGTATCGAGCGTCCCAGCGAACGGGCCGCGGCCGGCAAGCCCCTTCAGGGACAACTCGCCCTCAATGCCTACCACGATTCCGGCAGCATCGTCATTGAGGTCGCTGACGATGGGCGTGGCATTGATAGTGAGCGGGTCCTGGCCAAGGCGATCCAGGCGGGCTTGGTGAGCCACGATGCCCGTCCCGCCGAGACCGAGATCCTCCAACTCATCTTTGAGCCGGGATTGACCACGGCGGCAAAGGTGACCGACCTCTCAGGTCGGGGGGTGGGTATGGATGTAGTGCGCCGCGCCGTGGAAGGGTTACGCGGCACGATCGAGGTCGAGAGTTTGAGGGGGGTCGGTACGGTAATTCGGGTGCGCCTGCCGCTGACGCTCGCCATTATCGACGGCTTTTTGGTCGGTATTGCGGGGGCGTTCTATGTTGCCTGGTGGTGGTGGTGTTTGGACCTTCGATGCCCAGGGTAACCAGGGGCGGGTTGCCAACCTGCGCGGCGAGGTCCTGCCGCTGTTGTGGCTACGCCGCAATTTGCGAGCAAGCAGCGGAGAAGTCCGTCAGAGTGTGGTTTGCGGTACGGTACGGCGGACGTAGACAACTCCTGGGCGAATTCCAGACCGTGATTAAACCGTTGGGTGAGGTATTCCGGCGCCTCGCCGGTATTAGTGGGGCGACCATCTTAGGTAGTGGGGAGGTGGCATTGATTTTGGACGTGCCGGCGCTGATTCAGCAGGCGGGGGTGCGTACCCCCGTGACGATCTAATCAATGCATGACCAATAATTAATGATAGCACCAGGTTCATCATTTCTAATTCAAAATAGAGCGCTAGAGAGAAATAACAATGTTTGCCAATTTAAAGATTGCCATGAAACTTGGGGCTGGTTTCGGCCTCGTTTTACTATTGACCTTCGGCGTAGGATTGGCTGGTTGGAATGGCCTGCGTGAGGTGGAAAATCGTATCGAGAATCTCGACGGTATGACAGAGATTGCTCGCCACGCCCTGGCCTCCCATTATTATGATTCTGTTTTCGATAAGGACCACAAGGCCGAAGCAGTTATCCAGTTCAAGGAGGAGGTAACAAAACTTTTTGACCGAGCGCAGGCTACCCGAGTACGTCTGCGTGATTCCGCAGATCAGACAAGCGTGGATGAAGCGTCCACGAGCGCGAAGGATTATCAAACCGCCTTCCTGGAGTATGTCGAGGCGCAGGCCCAGCGCGATGCCGCTATTGATAGGATGCGTGCGGCTGGGGTCAAGGTTGTGGAGCAGGTAGAGAATATCAATAATAGCCAAATCGCTCAGGTTGATAAGTTGCGTGCGGACCTTTCCCAAGCGTTAACTAATCGGCTCGCAGCTACCGATACGGTCAATAAGTTAACTCGTATTGCCCTAGAGGCGAAGGCTCAGCGTCTGCTCGTTACCCAGAACATCGGGGATACCCTCCATCTTCAGGAATGGCGCACCATCAACCGCCGATTCTTAGACCTGTTGGAAGGGCAACGCGAGCAATTGAAGGGATTGGGTGAGGCGGAACGAGCCAAGGTGATCGAGGCGGATTACCAGCGTTACATCACTGCTTTCGAGACCTACCTTCAGGGACAGCACAAAGAAGACCTAGACACTGCGGGTAAGGCTGCTATTGAAGCTCTTCAGAATTTAGACAAAATGCGTGACTCCATTGAGAAAGTATTGCTTGCTCAATCCAAAGAGGACGATGTTGTCATGGCGGCAAAACTTGCCAACGTCAATGACAGCACTCAGACCGTCAAGGATTTCCTGGAAATGCGCATCAGTGTGAGGGAATTCATCACCTCCAATGAACGCAAGTGGGTAGACCAAGCGGAAAAGAAGCTGACTCATGTGCTGGATATTTTGAACGCACTACTGTCCGGGCACCTCAAACGCGAGCAGGACATCCAGGCGGCACGGACGGCAGTGGCTGCTGCGGAGAGTTATCGTGAGGCCTTCCGTGGTTTCGTCACCCTCACTGAGCATCAGATTGCTGCCAATCAGCGTTCCGATCAGGCCGCGGAGCGGGTCGTAACCCTGGCTGACAAGCTGGAGGCCGGCCAGCGCACCAAAATGGAACGGGAACAGTCCTCTGCTGAAGGGTTCATCTTGGCCGCGGGGGCTGGTGCTTTGATCGTGGGGGCCTTGGTAGCCCTGCTGTTGGCCCGTCTCATTAGTCGCGCGGCGGTAAATGGGTTGCGCTTCACCGAGGCAGTGGCGGAGGGAGACCTGCGGGTACGTTTGGAACAGCAAGGACATGACGAGATTGGGAAGCTATTAATTGCGTTGGAGGGGATGCGCGAACGTCTGGCGGGGGTCGTCGGACAGGTACGGTCTACTGCGGGGTCTTTGGTCCACGCCGCCATGGAACTCACCACCACGGCCCAGTCGCTCTCTCAAGCGAGTACCGAGCAGGCGGCGAGTGTCGAGGAGACCTCGGCTTCGCTGGAGCAGATGTCGGCCTCGATCGGGCAAAATTCCGACAATGCCGCGGTTACTAGAGAGGCGGCAACAAAATCGGCCAAAGAGGCGGTGGAAAGCGGCACGGCGGTGAATGAGACGGTGGAGGCGATGCGTCGGATCGCCGAGCGTATCGGTTTCATTGAAGACATTGCCTATAAAACCAATCTACTGGCGTTGAACGCGGCGATTGAAGCAGCACGGGCCGGGGAGCACGGCAAAGGGTTCGCGGTGGTCGCGGCGGAGGTCCGTAAACTCGCCGAGAACAGCCAGGTCGCGGCACGTGAGATCAGTACCCTGGCGAAATCCAGTGTGGCAGTGGCGGAACGGGCAGGAGGGCTGTTGATTGCGCTGGTGCCGGGGATCGAAAAGACTGCCGAGCTGGTGCAGGAAATTGCGGCAGCGTCTCAGGAACAGACCGGAGGGGTCGCTCAGGTTAATGCTGCGATGGGGCAGGTGGACCAGGCAGTGCAACAGAACGCTGCGGCAGCGGAAGAACTGGCGGCAACCGCGGCGGAGGTGAGCAATCAAGCCGAGGAACTCAACCGACTGATGGCGTTCTTCCAATTGGAAGCGGGCGCGGAGGAAAGTACCCTACCCGTCCACCAGGAAGAGCGGAAGCAGAAAATCGTGGGGTCTGGGATAAACAAAAAGCCATCACAATCAGGCCAAACACTATCGGGTAGGTCGGTCCCCGGTCGGGTGGCAAAAATGGCAGCCGCTCGTCCCACTTCCAGAAAGGGCGATGACTTTTCTGATTTCAAAAGTTTCTAACGGAGTCCCACCATGTATCACTTGACCAAAGGTAGAGCAGCAGCCACTCAGGCTGCTGCGGCAGTAGCGGCGGCGGCAGAGCTTCAGCAGTACCTGAGCTTCGTTGTAGGTGGTGAGACCTACGCCCTCGGGATCCTGGATGTGAAGGAGATTATTGAGTACGCTGGGGTAACGCGGATACCGATGATGCCGGCGACCATTCGTGGAATCATTAATTTACGCGGCAAGGCGGTTCCCGTGATCGATTTGGGGGTACGTTTTAGTAATCTCTCCACCGAACCCTCACGACGTACCTGCATCGTTATCGTTGAGGTAGAGACCG
>CAUYUB010000681.1:0-15811 GCA_963575685.1 Gammaproteobacteria bacterium
TTCTTCGCGATACTGAGGCTGCATCGGGACGAAACCTAGCCCATACTCATGACCAAGGATATGTAGGTCGTCTTGGCAGCGACCTTGTTTTAAGAAGTTCTTGAGGTCAGTGTAGAGGTCTTGGAAAACCTCGTCCTGTTCCCAGGGTTTCTTGAGATTCTCGCGTCCCCACTTGTGAATGAGCGACAGAGCCATGGGGGTGCGGATTTTGTCTCCGCGCGCTTCGTACTGAAGGACGTCCAGGGTTAGCAGCGGGTTAGGAGCGGTAACCTCAGTGAGGCGCGCTTGAAGTTCTTGGAAGCCAATGACGCCGGACGTGTGAATGTGGAGTTTCATAGCGGCGGACCGTAAATAGAGCCAGGTTGGCTTTCGTCGTTGGAGCCCGTGCAAGCAAAGAGGTGATTGGTAGCGTGCGGGCAGCGTTTATTGCCACAGATCGAACAGAGGAAGTAGCGATTGAGTCGGGCGTCGCCAAAGGGCGAAGAGGTTTCAGGGTGAGGGTGCGCCTTGACGTAGTCCCGGGTGCAGAGATAACACGCACAGGGACCCGTGTCGTGGAAGGGATCAATCGAAACCATCAGTGTCCTTCGCTTCGATGACGAGAGGTTTGAAGGTAGGTTCAGCGACTGCGAGGTCAAGATACATCAGCGCTCGAATGAAACGGTCGGTGACTTCCTTGAAGGTTTTGAAATCCCCAACGTAAAGAACCGAGGGCTTTAAATCAAATTCACGGTAAGCACCGTGGAGAGCTAGCGCGGCGGTGGACATGATGATCGGCGAGTTTTTGGAGATGATTCTAACGCCGTCATGGTGGAATTCATGAAGCTTGAAGGTTTGGGATTGAAAGGCCGGGTCAGTGGCCAGACATTGGTAGACGAGGTAACCGCCTTCAAGGTAAGTGAAGAGCACTCGCGTTTTGGCTTCGCCGTAGTAACGAATGTGGACGGTGTCCTGGTATAGACCGTCCGTGAGCGAAACCGTGGTGATATCTTCGTATTGAGTGGTGAGGATGCGTGTCATAGGGCGTGTTTGTAAGGTTGCGACCAGAGGACCGCGCCGTTGGTGATCAGCCCGTAACGATCAGCCGCTTGACTGAAGAGGCCGTTGGCGTAGTGAATGAGGCGCCGATACATCTTACCAGCTTCGGTGTGGATATAGAAATCGAAGTCCACGTCTGAGGTAAGGACGACTAGTTTGGCAATGTCCAGGGTGCCGTCGTGCAGCGCGAGAATGATCTTGAGAATGTCCCGTCGAATGTACTCGCGCATGACCTTTTCCGACTGCGGGTCGGAGTTGTACAGTAGCATGATGTTGGAGACGTAGAAGTTGAGACAGTCTACAATCATGAGGCTGGCTGACGCGTTGAGAATCGGCCTGGCCAGTTCATGCATCGAAGTGAAGATACGCGGCGCGGGTGGGAATGCGGCAATTTTGGTCGCGAGCAAGTTTTGCATAGCCGCATCGTCAGTATAGAGGACGTTCGTGAGGAAGAGGTCGTAGGAGCGGTCGACGTTGGGTGTAGTAAGGTTGACGCGCGTCGAGAAGTGCTCAAAGATTTCTTGATAGACTGGCCCGTAGTCAGTGGTGAGGGTTTTGGCCAGGAGGACAAGTTCAGTCATCGAGCGACGGCATCATCGAGGTGGTGTATTTGGGGCGCCGGTAGCGGGTGTATTCCCGGAGAATTTGATCAGCGCCATAGCGGAGCGTGACCCACGTAAAGATCGAGTGGGTCTGGCGATGACGTCGCCGACGCCGGTTGTTGGCGGTACGCAGGTTCACTTGTTGTACCACACGACGTGGGTTGCTTCTTTGGGGATAGAACGCCATTCCGACGGTAATGCTATCCGATTCTCAATGAAGTAGCCTTCTGCATCTACGTACGAACCGTGGCCGTCTTCGGAGGTGATAAACCCTGCCAGACAAGCCTGGACGTAGTGTTCGACGGTGCAGATATCGCCGTTGGCGTTTTTGCCCGCCTCTTTGATTTTAGTCCAACCGTTCGCGTCCCAGGTGGCCGCGGGGTTGGCTTTGTACCGGACTTTAATGAGCGGACCTAGTTGCAGCCGGATACCGAGCGAGTTTTTAGTCAGGGTGACGCCGTCATATTCACGGTGGAGGTAGAGACGTGTAGACGGCGGGAAGTCCTTGAGCCGCGCCATGAGTTCGCCCACTGAAGCGTAGGGTTGCGGGTCAGTGAAGATCGGAGTTCTCGCCACGCAGGAGGCCCTTACTTAGTCGGGGGTTTAAATGAAGCTTCCGTGTACGGGTCGGCGCGCGGCGTGTAGGGCGCGCCCAGGTGCGGGTTAGAGCCAACTTGGCGGGAGGTGTAGGGTGCGCCGAGTTGCTCAAACGCCTGTGCTTGCGTGCCAACTTTCTTTTGCCGGCTGCTGGACAGGGATTGGTAGTACCACAGATGCAGGAAGCCCATGACGAGCGGGCGAGGGTCTTTCTTCTGCCGCAGCATTTGCCAGAGCCAGAGGGCGCGCCCAGAACGACCGTTGCCGTCCATGAAGGGGTGCAGAGTTTCATAGCGGACGTGAGCGACGTAAGGGTCTAGCGGCTCCTCAGCTTGCATATCAGCGAGAAGTTCTTCCAGGAGAAGTTTGATGACTACGCCGCCCGGGAGAGGATGGTGTTCTCCTACAAAAACGTTCATGCCGTCGCGATCGCGTAGAGGCGCGCCTGCCGTGGCCCGGACGAATTGTTCGACGTCGCGGATGGTAAGGGTGTCTGTCGACAAGAGGCGACGATGAGCCTCAAGTTCTTCCTTTGAGGTTTCGTAGATTCTTTCGATGTAGTTCGACTCGTCGACGAAGATGTGAAGGAGTTCGTCGGAGTAGATGTTGTCCGCAGGCAGAAGTTCTTCCGGAGTCAGTTGACGGAGGGATCGGAGGAGGGTTTCGGGCGTGTCGGACATGGGTTCACCAAAAGAATAAGGAGCCCGGTGTGGGCTCCTTATATAGTTCAGAGTTAAAGGGAGTAGGAGGTCAGCTTTTAGCTGAAGTCTTGGGACGGTAGAGCCCTTCCGCCTGGAGCACTTCGATCAGGAAGTTTAGGCCGGTGCGTTTGAATTTGCGTTGACCGTCGATCGACACCGAGCCGCGTGTGGGGTAGTAGTTGACGTGCCCGATTTTGATTTGGGCGTCATTGTTAAGCACGTCGAACTGAATGCCACGTGCCTGGAGTTGTTTGATTGCCTCTTGCACCGTGTGCTTCATTGGCAGCTTTTGATCGAAGGTGAATTCTTCGTCAGCCGGGCCAGTGTAGAGTCCACCCCGAATGGGGGTGATATTGGCAGGAGTCATATAAGGGGTACTCGTAGTGTGGGGGTGGTGGAGGTGGTGTAGATATAGGGAAGGGGTAGGAGGAGTAGGCGTAGTAGAAGGTGAAGGAGAAGGTGTAGAAGGAGTTAGCGGGGGTTGCCAGAAATTATAGTGTGCAACACCCTGCTGACATTAGTGCGCGGCGAAAGGGTTGAAGTTGGTGGCTTCGACCAGAGCGTTAGCGACAGATTCCCCAGACACAGGCGGCGGACCGCTAAAGGGGTTGACCCCTTGCACCTGCGGCGGCACAGCTTGAGCAAGCGGCTTAGCCTCCCAAGTATATTCCGGCGGGGTGTACTTCTCGTCGGATTCGTCCGGAGTGGGGAGCTTGCGCAGGTCACCCCAGGACTTGAGCGACCCCTTCCAGTCCACAGCCATCCGCACTTCGAAATCGTTACACCGGAGAATAGGTGTCGCGAGCGAATGAAGGCGGCGCTGGACGTCCGCGAGATGCTTCGTTCGAACCAGACACGTATGGGCATCGAACAGCGGCAGATGCTGCCGGGTGTGCTCGCGCAGGAACGGGTCTTTGTAGATATTCGACATGAAGAGCTTGAGCAGCAGCCCCACCGAGTTCTGGCCATAGCAGTTGATCGCCGTGCGCCCGTCTTGGGACTGACGGAGCTTGTCCAGATCGCGCTTGAGGTAGTCGGGGTAGATGATCTTGCGACGGGCGTTGAGCAGGTAGGCCACCTCGCCGTGCGAGTCATACCAGTCCAGGAGAGCTTCCCCGGTCCAGGCATAAAGACGGTCGAAGGTATTGATGATGCGGAGCAGAGTAGTTTCCGCCTCCTGCTTCGTCAGCGGGATACCTTTGAGTGTGGCCTTCTTGACCGCGTTGGACACCGTCGACGGAATGTCGAAACCTGAGTAGGGCGCGGCGTACACGATCACTTTGGACACTTCTCGCATGTCGTCGGTGACGTCTGCTGGGTCCATGTCTCGCGCCCAAGCCATAATCTGGCGATGGACGTCGCCAGATTGGAGGGCAGCGTAGAGCTTGGCGTCTTTGGAAAAGAGCGCAAGCAAGTACAGTTCAGCTTGCTTCCAGTCCCAGGAGAGGTAGGACCATTCGGGGAGTTGCGTCGGCAGAGCTTGAGTCATAACTTAGATTCCGCGGAGAGGTTCGGAAGTTGCTAGCACTCAGTCACTTTGCTCAACGGGACGAAGTTTTGACGTCTCGCCGTGTGCATGTACTTGATAGGCTGCATGAAGTTGGTCGACGAAACAGAGCGGCAAGGTTGCCCAGGCTCAGCTTGGCAAGCGGCACAAGTGTGATTGTCGATGTATTCCTGGACCGGCTGAATTACTTGCCGGTTTGCTCGACGAGCATTAGCAATACCCTCTTCTGCCTCGACTCGTTTCGCAGCCTGTGCTTCCCACTCTTTTTGGGCAAGGCGCCGCTTTTGATGATAGGCTTTCCCTTGCTTAACATGGTGGAAGGGTGTGGTAAGCCACCCAACAAACTTGAAGAGTTGGGAGAGGACCCAAAACAGAGCCACTAATATAGCGGCAGCGCCAACGTCGGCTGCGTAGTCGTGGCTGGGCGGGGTGAAATAGTCGGTGATCCAGATACCGGTGCCGACACTGACCGAATTAAAGACCCACTTGAACAGTAGGGCGATGACACCCCAGGCGGCTTTAGGCAGAAATTCGAGGCGTTCCCACATGGTCGGCAGACCTACTTCCTTGAGCAGACGCTTTTCAGCCTTGCGTGTAAGCACCGCGATGCGCCAACGCATGAGTTGCTTGAAGAAATAGCGATGGAAGTATTGACCCAGAGTCTCTGGCGGGGAGCCTAGTTTTCTAAGTAGTTTTTGACGATCATTCGGAAAACGGCCGTTGAACGCGGCCACCAGAGAGCGAGGCTCTTCTGCAAAATCCTTGTTGAAGAACAGGTAGTCTTGTTCTTCAACAAGGTCTGCGAAGGTCTTCATGGCCACCAGATCAAACCGTGCTTCGTCCGCAGAGCTAAGCCCTGTCTTGAAATACAAGAGAGGGTTGGTCTTAGCCATCAACACCAGGCTGGCGTAGTTAGCTTCCGGCTTGTTCGGGTGGAAAGGGTTGTCCATGGCTGGATATATCAGTTAATCGGCGCGGCAACCCAGACACCTCGGTCCGGGGCAGGGATAGACCGAGACAAGGCGCGCATACGGGAATTGCGCAGAGACATAGCCTCTTCTCGATTTGATGTAGTTTCGAGTGGGTCGATAGACTTGACCCACAGTTGGGTATCTGAGTTGTAGATGCCGAGACGGGTGGGCTTGCCATCCTTGCCGAGACTGGTGTCTTGGTAATACTCGATATCATTCTCGAGCTTGGCTCCGTTGTTCAGAGCTTTGCAAGCAAGAATAGCCATAGAGAATGAGGCTGGCCCATAGAAAGAAGAGATGACAACGTTGTCGATGGTCTTAATGCACCAGACACCGTAACCGTTGACTTTTTCCGGAGAATTACCGTCAAGGTAGTACATTGGTGAATTCCTGTGGTTGGTAGGAAAGATTCTACCAACCACAGGAGAAGTTGAGATTACTTACGCGGCCACGAAGTCGCGTTTGCGCTTGTAGATCGGATAGTCTGCGAAGCGGTTCCGCTCGTCGCCACGCAAGGGTTCGGTGGCCAGGGCCGTGTAACCAGTCCCATAATCAGGCTCGTGGAACAGGTGGAATTGAATTCCATCTCTTTCCAGGTCGCGCTTGATTTGGATCAGTTCACGTTCGCTGTTGATGCCGATCAGGACGAAGTTCACCGGCTCGGGGTGCTTAGAGCGATTGAGGTCCAGACCGAGTTCAAAGGTAGCATGCGCACATTGAACCATCTGGACTTCCGGCGAGAGGTCAGTTCGGATGAACAGATACAGGTATTGATCGGTAGCCATAACTCAGCCCTTCAGTTTCAGTTCATCGGCCAGGTACATCGCCAGAGCTCGATAAGCACCGGTGATTTCTTCCCCTTCGATAGAGAAGGGTCGACCGTAGCGGCCTTCCGACCACAGGAGGTCGGCCAGAGTCTTGCGGCCCCGGAGGCTGTGCGGCGTAAACGCGGCCAGCAACTTACGGAACGCCAGAGCTTTGGCGGCTTCGGCTCCCAACCGGTCGGTGAGGAGCAGGGCTTGAGTGAGGATATACCGAACGTGGCTCGTAGCGGTGTTCGCTTGAGCGTTCGCGAGAGACTTCCATTCAGCGCGGATAGCGAGGTAGGCAGTCTTTTGCTCCGAAGCAGTAGGAGCGGAGAGGGTAGCGGTAGACATTGTGTAGATTCCTTTTGAAGAGTGAGAAGTGTGTCACAAGTTCAAAAGTGTCTCTACGGAGGGAAGTACTTATGGGTTCATAACCATACTCCTGGTTGGGTAATTCCTTGGTTGCGTATATAGATTCAAACCAGCTTGTTACTAGTTGCTGATCTAATCCGACGAGGGGTAGAGGGTTAGAGCTCGTGCGTGTGGCCGTAATGTTGACGAACGGCCGCGAGAGCCTGCGCGAGGTAGTGATCACGCTCGTGCGGCGCGAAAACGCCGTCACCTTCGGGGGTGGCTCTGTAGATGGTTTCGCCGCCTACGTCCGGGACGTCAACCCGGAAGGAGCCGTGCCGCAGTCGGAAGTAGGCGACCCGTTGACCGTTGAGAAACACTTCGTACTGCTCGGGGCAAGCATCGCAAGTCTTATCTAGATCGTAACCGAACAGGCGCATTTCATCCTCTGAGGATTGGCGATCGCGACGGGACTCGAACCCGCAACCTCTCAGATCCATACTCTGAGCGCTCTACCGTTAGAGCTACGCGATCATTTCCAATGTCGTTCAGCCGAGGCAGTTTTGAGTCGGTTTTGAGGTCGCATGACTCAGAACCGCCCCGGCTGAGACTTAGAACATATAGTAGGAGGGAGGGCCTTTATACATTCTAAGCTGACATAAATGCTTCTGCGAGAGGAGTTAGAAGTTGAGTTTCTCGAGCAGGAGAGGTATACGGTTATGCACAAATTCGGGTGCAAAGACAGTCAGCAAGGCAAAAGGGGCGTACGAGGCAGCGATGGCCAGACCAAATTTGCTGCCGCGAGTTTTCTCTGCCCATTCGTTTCGGTCGATACCGTCAGATAGCGTCTTAGCGTTACGTTGGGCAATCGTCTTTGCTTCGTTACCAAACCAAGCAATACACCCAAGGGCGAAGGCCAAGTACAGAAGTGGTGCGCCTGCTAGGTATAGAGGTAGGAGGAAGGGTAGAGAGAAAATGAAGTGCCGCAGGAAGGAAGCTTGAGCCTCTTTCGAGTTTGTCGGCGTGATCACATTGTGGGCAAAGCCCGGTGTACGCCAGAGCGGAAAGCAGACTGCGAAAAAGAGGGTTGCTAGCAGAGGCAGCCCTGCGACAATGCCAACCGCAAGGCCATACCCGGTGAATTGGAGAACTGGACCCGTACGTCCTTTAACTCCAGAACCGATTAGACGGTCAAAATAAGAACAGACGGATACGAGAGTGGCTAAAGCCACAATAGACACAAAGGCCTGGGCAACAAGCGGCACAGGCACCAGAGTGTAGAAGGTATCGTAGAGATGGGGCATGGTGGTCTCCAAAGGGCGTGGTGGCCCATTGGATATACCTAGAAATTATGTGTATGTTTAGTTCAGAGTATGATAGGGCTGTTCAGCCTTGCTGAGGTCATAAACCATGGCAGCGTTCTGAATGGTTACAGAAGGGTGCTGGATTTGATCCACTACCGACTGAAAATATTCCTCGGCGGCGGCTCTTTCTGCCTCCGTAAGGTCTCGCCCCTGAGCAGTAAAGGACCAGATGAAGATATCATCGGATCGAGTGTATGCAGGACCTTTGACTTCGTCCAAGCGCCGATCAGTCACGCTCTCCCCAGCAAGGCAGACGTTAATCTCGCGAAACAGAGTGTTGATTTTGTCCATGCTCAAATCCTAGATTGGAGCAAGGATTCAAAGAGTCAAGACAGAAATTTACAGGGGTGGCCGTTCGTATCCATCGGTGCCGTTGCCCTCTACCTGAACTTTCCGCTACCGGGGGGGGGGTGGTGATAGCGAAATGGGTAACGTGGTAGAGACCCCATAAATGTCAACGGATGGAGTATTTCCCCCTTCGGCCCGCATGCGGTATGCACTGCCTCGCCGTCCGTCACGGCGTAAGTAAAGGTTGCCTTACAGGACACCCGGTTCACCACCAAAAGTCTCACGACAAGGTACGGGCCGGTCTGCCTCTTCCTCTTAGCTACCGGTCGTAAAACGCCGGTAGGTTAGCCAGTCTTGCGACCTTTAAGGAAGCTTCCTTTACCAAACTGATATAGTGTTTTCCCCAGACTCTATTCACGTGGACGGGTGGCTTATTAGAGACAGTCGCTGAGCAAAGTGCTTGTTCTACCGTCGTAGACACTTCCTCAGTCAGGACTCCCTAGCACGGCGTACGCTCCGTCACCCTTCCGGTTGAGTATAACCCACCCGCCCGCGTGAATAGAGTCTGGAAAGTTTAAGTAGATATATCGGTTCAAGTCTTTCCAAGACTACTTCTTTGACTTCTCGTCGACAGACGTCAAAGACTTCGTCTTAAATCAACTTGCTTGGAAGGCGCTCTCGAGGGTGATTGCTCTCAGCCAACCGAAGATTCCTCAAACGCGTTTCACCAAACCGCTGAATGGAGTCCGATACACCTACTTAAACCTTCCAGAAAGTTGGAAGAATGCACTGGTTCAGAAGTGTCGCCCATTAGGCAGATTATTCCGGGAAACCTGCCTAAAGACTTATCTGCCGCAGGGGGCTGTCGAGAGACCGATATCTCCGCCCCAATATAGGACTTCCTGGGGTTACGGTCTAAATCCAGGAAGGCCAGTGCATTCGTCCAACTCTCCGGAAGAATTTAAGGAGACTTTTGTAATTTTCGCCAAACTAACGTTTGACATCGGGACCCTCAAAAGAAGGTTCAGTAGCTTTGTACTCGGCGCGCTGACTTCCGAGACTCCTCTACCTAGTTTCCCGCACCACGAGGTTTATGCCGGCCGGCTCGCTCGTGGCCTCTGGTTATCCCATATCCCGGTATCCTCGGGATCGTCTTACAAAAGCCTTCTTAAACTCTTCCTGAAGTCGATATAGTGTTTTACTCCAGTTTATTCTAGGTAGGGTCCGGGGGCCGTAGCCCCCGGTTCTGTTTCGAAGCTTTCCCCAAGCTCAAGCGTGGTTAGGCCGCGATGGCCATGTCCACGGCAACGGCAACGTTATCGTTGGCAGTTACCTGAGTGGGCCCGGTTACGCCGGTTCCCATATTCGCGTAGTGGCTTGTACATTCACCGCTTGTCGAAACCCGGCGGCCCCATGACAGAACACACGGTGCAGTTTAGCTGATGAAAGCTTCGCTATCTTTCATCGCAACCTTGAAGGGTTGCTGCCCGTGTGTTCGGTGGTGGAGCCGAGGAGAGTTGAACTCCTGTCCAATCGGCTAGCTTACTCACGTTTACTACGATACCCCCCAAGAGGAGAGAGTTGCAACAGTCTTATGACCTCCTTGTCATGACAACCGTAATTCGTTTACGTGTGCGTCTGCCCGACATTCAGCCCTTGGACACCCGTTATGCCGGGCCAGCTCAAAGTCCGACTGAATTCAATGCGGATGGCAGCTACCGTCGATACAGATAACTTTTGTCCGCACACGTAAACGAATTTGGTTCTAGGCACTGTCTAAGCAAGATCACCCGCGGGGATCGAAACCCGCAACAGGCGTTTCAAGAACCTGTCCTCTCCTTACCCTTTCGGTGAGCGCTCACCTAAGGATTGAGGTACCAAACTAGCCGCTAAACGAGTTTGGTTGGGTGACCTTGCTTAGACAGTGCCTCCTTCTACAGATATAGCTTCTACTTAACTGAGTAGAAATTGCGTCGGGGAGGGTTAGAGGATTAGAGTCCGAGGACGTTTGATGTTCTTACCGCACACATACCCGTTGTGGCGAGTAAGAACGGCGAGTTGGTTCGGAGTGACTCCGATCTGCTCTTGGATGGCCGCGTTGAAATCATTCACTGCGTCGAAGACTTCATTGGTCATCGCCGGAATGAGGACTTCACCAAGTTCCTTATATCGGACCGGGTTGCCACAAATGGTTGACTGCTCCATTTGGAGCAGTTGAAGCTTCTTTTGAAGCTTCTGAACCTTTGCGGCGAGAGTCTTGAGCGACATTGGGTGTCTCCGTGGTGGCAATAAAGCTTCTGTGGGGACACCTAGAATTTTACACGATCAGGTCGAAATTAAATCAGGTTCGTGAATAGAGCAGATCGGGGTGTCCGTCACTGTAATTTCACGTTCGATGAAATCGATCCCAAGAATCTTGAGAGAAGGGAAGGACCCAGGCCTTTTCGTGTTCATGTATTCAGGAAATTGGCGGGCTCGCTTCCAAATGAGTTGGAGTTCTTCCAAGGAGAGGGAGCGTTCAAAGAAGATAGCGAGAGAAGTGTAGCCAGAGTTTTTGGGGTCAGCGATGCAGCAAGGACGTTGCCAAGCAAGGTCTTCGTCTGGCACAAAATGCGCCGCCTCAGTAAGGGACGAGTCAGGGTGCGCAGCTTTGAACATCGCAGCTTCATCACCCCCGTGGGTTTGGTGATCCCAGATGCCAGAGACATATCCGGTAAGCTCACGCTCAAAGTTACCGGCGTACTCGTTCGTATGTACGAACAGAATGAACGGGGAGTCGCACTTGTCGACCGAGATATGACCGCCCATGGATAGTTTCTTATGGAGGAGTGTGAGAATTGGAGAGGCGAGAGAAGTGAATCAACAGGGCGAGCCAAATTGAGTTCGCCACCCACAGAAAGCAGGCACCAGCAAAGGAGTACCATAATCCGTTCTGAGGGTAGAACCAGAGGTTCAATGTGCTCCAGCAGGTGAAAAAGGTGGTACCCGCCCAATGCACTCCTTTGACTTGACGATCCTTTAGAATTTGACGGATGTTCAAAGAAGTAAAGACAGCCCCGCAGAATTCAATCACGCCATTCAGGAGGTCGGAGAAATTCAAACTAGGCCTTTAGTGTAAAGGGTCAGCAAACCCCCAGCATAAACTTTTTGAGGGTTTGACACAGGGGATACTCGGAGTTTACCGTCAACAGTCTCGATGAAGAGATAGTGGACGATCCCGTCTTCTTCTGTCTCGATCGTGACGTTTTCCAGGTCGGTCAATTCAACATAGCCGTGCCCCAGACGTAGACCATCATTAGACTCTGCTGTGATATATGCCAAGATACTCATAGGCACCACACAGACAGAGCACTAAAAAGAAACGCCAGGTTGCGCATGTTGCACCTCCTGACGTTTCAGTTCGGATTAGGTGATCGCGAGCATCTCCAGATCGTGGGACAGGCGCGTGACATGCGACCGGAGTTGGTCGAGATTGCCATACGGACGGGACTTATCCACAGCCTTCGCGAAGAAGGCGGAGATGATGGGGTCCTTGGAAATCTCGACCGCGAGATTAGCTCGATCGAGTTTCGGGCCTTCGAGGGTGCGAGACATGCGCTCGAGTTGAGCGGTCATTCGATTGATCCGCTCGACCCAGAACAGAGCCTGCTTAGCTTCCGCGGAGTTGAAAGGCTTCGAGTTACCGGCCATCTTAGTAGCCCCCTGTGGTGATACAAGGGCTTCTAAGATGCCGGCGAGAAGTTGAGACTTAGAAAGTCAGAATCGGCGGGGAGAAAGCGCGCTTACTGAAGATGTGGATCAACGAAGCGTGGTCGAAGGCAAGCACCGGGTGCGATTGATACCACTGCTCGAGAGGCACTTCGGAAAGCTCGATGACGTCGTCGCCGGGCGTCAGTTTCACGTCCGCATCGATCACGACATAGTAGCAGGCGTTGATGACATGGCAGCGCGGGTCTGTGTCAGGGTGAGATGAGTTGTGATAGAGAACCACGTCGACTGGCGTGATATCCAGATCGAACTCTTCCTTGGCCTCACGGCAGATTGCCTGTTCGAGAGTTTCACCCGCTCGAAGCGTGACTGTGGTCTGGGGTTCTCGAGCAGGAGAGCCAGGGACTCTTTCGAAGTGATAGTCTTCCATAGCTACCTTGGCGTCCAAGAAGCCACCACAGAGCGCCCAATATCCAGGGTAGGCGCCCGAATTGAGAGAGCGACGACCCAGCACCAGCATCGGCTTGCCATCCACTACTCGAATGACAACCAGGGTGGCGGTAACAGAAGGGCGCGGGAATTTGTACTTGTAGTACACTTCAACGGTGTCAGACATGGTCACTCGAAGGTTAGGTTCTATTTAGCTTCTATTGTGGAGAACAGAAATTCATACGGACAGTTGAGGAGAGATATAGACTTAAACGAAACCCTCCCTCAGTGATCAGCCGAGAGAGGGTTTCTAGAAGGTCCGTACCCGATTACGGGCGTTTGCTGCCGGGATCGAACCGGCGGGCACTGATTAGAAGTCAGTTTAGGTACCACACCTAAGCGTTTGTGGTTGCTGAACCGGACCTTATAAATTTCGAAAGGACAGCTTTTGTACCAGAGTAACAATCTGGCGCTCCACCACGGAGCATTTTTGCCTGTTCATAGCAAAAATCGGAGTTGAACCGATCATTATTGTTTGCTGCAACTGTCCTTATTTCGAAGGTTGAGGGAAGCCGCCTAGGCGGCTTCCGAGTTGATGTTGTAACGTTCCTTCATGATCACCGCGTCGACCATGTCGATCGGAGACAGTCCAGTTCCCGAAAGAACCGACTTGAGGATCGTCGGAGAGAAACCGCTAACCAGTGCAACGCCACGAGCGTCAAACTGGACCGGATTGTTACCCTGGCGAGGGTTAACGTTCCAGAAGACCACTTGAGGCATCGAGTAGCCGGCGGCATCGTATCGAGCCTGGATAGCTTGATAGTTGGTCAAACGTCCGCACGAATTGAACTCCATGTCCGAGATGATCAGGAGAGTCTTCGGCATATCTTCTGCAGGGACACGTGCCTTGACAGCAGTGCTGAGCAGAAGAGCAAGCGAAGCATCCAGATCAGTGGACATACCCCACGGAGCCCGGCGCGTCATTTCGATCTTGGCTTGCAAGGTCGAAGCGCCTTTCAAGTCCACCCATTCAGGCTCAGACGAGAAAGTCATGAAGATGTTCTGGAACGGTCCAGTACCCTTCGAGGCGCAATACATTCCGAGGGCGATCGAAATGTCCATAGCCCGAATTGGGCCTTGGACCTTAACGTCCATAGAGCCAGAGACATCCACAATCGGAAGCACGGAATTGTCGCCGAGGAAGTTCGGAAGACGTTCCCACTGCTCGTTGGCAGTAGTAGCATCGCCCGACCGAACAGCGTGGACAATGTCGTGCGGATAGACTGCACCGACATTGACCTTGATCTTCTTGTCTTCCTTCGTCAGAGTCTCAGGGGCGGCCGTCCGAACACGCTTCAGATCGTCACGCCACTTTTCGTAGCGCTCTTTATCGTGGCGGTGGAAGGCCTTCGCGTACCGGATGGAAGCCAGCGACGGAACGTGAGAGTAGTTGATTTCCTCCCACAGACGAGCCGACATTTGCTGTTCCACGGTTTCCGAGAGCCGAGCAAGCAGCTTCGTCCAGTGCCGGTTGTTGCCGAGGGCAAGGAATTCACGCAAACGGCCTGCAACCAGACCCGTCCTTGGCATCCACTTCGCGCAAAGGGCGTTCTTTTCAGAAAGACCCTTGGCGACAACCGCCAGGGCGGCTTGCTCAACGTTGACCAACTCAGGGTCGTTGGAGAAGATCAGCAGATCATCCCACCGGCCGAGTTCCGGAATGTACGGAAGAATGCGGATGCAGAGTTCCTGACGGTTACGCGCCAGATACAGCATCATCTTCCGGAAGACTTCCCGACGGCCAGCACCCTCGCGGATATCGCGAGTCCAGAGGAGCATGCGAACAGCGCGATCCTCGTCCGCTTCGAAAGCGGCCTCGAACATCGAGGCTAGTTGAGCGACAGGAGTCGTCTTGAGGTTCGCGGAACCGATCAAGAAAAACAGGTCAACGATCGGAGACTTCGTAGAGACGAAGGTCCGTGCACCGTTGGCGGTCAGAGCGGTCGGCGTGGACCGGATTTGAGCCGTAAGAGCGTTCATCTGATAGTTCCCTTAGTTTGAAGGACGTACATTTGTTGATGAGAGTAGTCCGAAGACCCCTCATCATTTTGATGGTGCGGGTAAACCCCGCGGGTTGGTTGCTGCAGACGTCCTTGTTGAAGTAGAAAGGCCTGGCCGGTTTCCCGGGTTCACGTTTTCCAGATGTGTATTGGTTGCTGTACCAGGCCTTGTTAAAGTTCTTACAAAGACTCGCCGGTTTCCCGGTTGGGTTGCTTAAGAGGCAAGTGCCCTGAGGGCGGTTGGTTGCTGTACGAGTCTTTATTGTTGTAGTTTGTTTCGGGTGGATATAGCGGTAGAGCAGTTGTTGCTATAGTTGGGTTAGAGCGAAAGTTCGTTACGGGAGTATATAGTGTGAAGAGGGTTAGCCCTTCACACAAAGAATTTGTTTGAGTTGAGCTACAACTTCAACCAAGTCCCGTTGGGCTTCCATCACGGCGTCAATATCCTTATAGGCCAGCGGGATTTCGTCAATTACCCCCGCGTCCTTCCGGCATTCAACACCAGAGGTCGCTGCCGAAAGGTCGTCGACCGTAAAGGTTTTCTTCGCTTCGGTACGCGACATGGTCCGCCCTGCACCGTGCGAGCACGAACAGAACGAATCGGGGTTGCCTTTACCGCGAACGATAAAAGACTTGGCGCCCATCGACCCAGGGATGATGCCGAGTTCATCTTTCTGTGCGGACACAGCGCCCTTACGAGTCACCCAAACGTCCGAGCCAAAGTGATGTTCTTTCACGACGTAGTTGTGGTGACAGTTCACCGCTTCCTTGTCAGTCTTGAACGAAGGTAGATGATCGCGCATGGCTTGAAGGACACGCACCATCATAAGTTCACGGTTGATTCGCGCGAAATCCTGACCCCACGCCACGGCCTCGACATAGTCGGCGAACTCAGGCTCCCCTTCGGCAAACCAAGCAAGGTCTTTGTCCAAAGGCTTGACACCGCGAGTATGCAAGAGCTCCTTAGCCTTTTCAATGAAGATTCGGCCAATGAGGTTCCCAACGCCACGCGAACCGGAGTGTAGCATCACCCAGACACGGCCTTCAAGGTCTAGACACACCTCAATGAAGTGGTTGCCTCCTCCTAGCGTGCCGAGTTGAATGACTGACGCCGCGTTCTCAAGCTTCGGGTATTTAGCGCAGAGAGTCTTGAATCGAGATTCAAGTCCAGAATCAATCCAGCGACGCAAAATGGAGTTCGGAATGCCCGAACGACCATTCCAACCACCAGAAGGACCAGGGCCACCGTGCGGAACAGCACGCTCGATCGAAGAGCGAAGGGCCGACAGAGAGTCTGGCAGATCATCAGCCGTGAGGGTGGTCCGCACGGCCATCATACCACAGCCGATATCAACCCCAACTGCCGAAGGGATAATAGCCCCCTTCGTC
>CAUYUB010000682.1:0-15784 GCA_963575685.1 Gammaproteobacteria bacterium
GTGTTGTAATCGGGTGGCGCTCGCCGACACGGTCGCTTCGGTGGGTCCGTAGGTATTGAAGAGTTCACGCTCGGGAGTTGCCCAGCGCTCCACCACGGCCTCCGGGCAGGCCTCGCCGCCGAGGTTGATGAGGCGGAGACCCGCTACATCGCGTGGAAACAGAGAGAGGAGGGTCGGCACTGCGTGCAGCACGGTAATCCCGGCGTCTTCCAGTGCTGCGGGTAGGGCTTCCGGGTCGGTGACCAACGACTTCGGGCTGATCCATAAGGTCGCACCGACCAACCAGGTGATCCAGATCTCCTCAAAGGACATGTCGAACGCTACCGAGAAGCCCTGATATACCCGGTCTTGCTCGGTAATTCCGAGGAGGCTGTTCTCGCTACGCACAAAGTGGCAGATGCTGCGATGGCTGATCACAATCCCTTTCGGTTTGCCCGTGGAACCCGAGGTGTAGATGGCATAGGCGGGATGGTTGGGCAGCAGCCCCACGCGCCGCTGCCATTCACCGTCGGGTTCGGACTCCAGGGCGCGCTGACCAAAGACCAGCACCGGGAGTCCTGCTACGTGGTCCAGCCATTCATCCGCCACCACCACGGCCATTGCACCGGCATCGGCAAGACATACGGCGATACGTTCCACCGGCGTGTCCGCATCGAACGGTAGCCAGGCTCCCCCAGTCTTGGTGATGGCCAGCTGCATGACTAACAGGTCGATCCCGCGCGGCAACCAGAGTCCAACGAACCGATTGGGTCCTACCCCAGCCTCGATTAGATGGTGAGCGGCGCGGTCCGCGGCGTGATTGAGTTCGGCGTAGCTAAGAACACGGTTGCCGAAGATCAGTGCGGTTTGGTCGGGCTGACGCTGCGCGCTGGCTTCCAGTAGATCGGGTAAGGTCTCTTCGCGCAACAAATCGGGGCGATGGGGTCCCCGCACGAGAGGGGATACGGACAATGGAACCGTGGGATTAGGTATGAGGGTCATTACAGGACAGGAGATGGCTCAAGGGCAAAAAGCGAGGTTCGCTTATATCGGAAAATAGGTATAAAGACCATGCCTTGGCCTGGTCACTTGGTTATACCTTCGGTTTTTTATTATCTGCGGTTTCAGCAGTATTTCGCAGTAGTTGAGAACGGTTTGAGTATTTTGCGGAGACTTCGACGTACTTTCGTCCGACGTGGATTCATTGGTCGTAATGACGCAAGGGAAATACTCTCAATGGGAGCATGGGGAAGGATTTTTACTTCATGCCTAGGTACGGATTATCTCCCCAGCATGAGGTCTTCCCTCCTGGGGTTCCAATTGGTCAATTGGTTAGTCTTCACAAGGTCTTTGTTTTTTACCGCTAAACAGTTTATCCAACCCCTCAATTAAGGTTCGCGGTGGTTTTTCCAGGTGCAGCCCCTGGTAGGGGCCATCCACCCCGCGTAGAAAAAGATAGACGGCACCGCCGATATGCTCGTCATAATCATAGGCGCCACGTAAACGTGCCTGGAGTTGGCGGTGTAAGGCGAGCAGATAGAGCGTGTATTGTAGGTCATAGCGTTTCTCCAGGACAGCATCGCGCATCGCTTCTCTGGTATAGGCCGTCCCATCCTGGCCCAGCCAGTTGGATTTGTAATCGACCACATAATAACAGCCATCATGTTGAAATATCAGATCAATAAAGCCCTTGAGCATCCCGTTCATCCGGTTGGGCAGCAAGCGGGGACGGGGCAGGCCGCCCAGGGTCGCGGCGGTGACTTGCCGATCCAAGAGTAAGGCGTCCGCCTGGTGGGCGGCAAACCAAAACTCCAATTCCGGTTGGTAGGCGTCTTCCTCCAGATCGGCCAGGGCAACGGGACCCGAGGGCAGGGCCATCGGCATGACCAGTAGGCTACCCAGCCAATCGCAGAGAGGACGAATCCAGTGGGTCCATCCGCGATGATTACAACGTCGGGCGATGGTATCCTCACGAAGTACCGTATCTTCGCTGACCCGCCCAAAACCTTCTCCGGCAGCCCATTCCAGTAGGCCATGTAGGAAGGTACCCGGCTGGGGACCGCGCGGAAAACGATGGAGGCCGGTTGTCGCCGAAAATGGTGTGTCTGGTAATTCCAGTTCGTCAGTAATCTCGGCAAGATTGGCCTGAATGGGTGTATCCGGTGCATCCGGTCCAATCGTCTGGGAGGCCTCTCCTTTTCCCGTTACGTCCAGCTTCAGGGCACTGTAGCTGGCGATCCACCAATGTTCCGCCACCCTTTTTGTGATCTTGCGTGCCTCTACCAGTACGGGTGCAACGGTATTTGGCAGATACTTCTGTTGATTTGCAATGGGCGCCGGCTCAATACGGAGGGAGGGGCAATCTCCCTTCAAAACTGCCAGCGCGGTATCAAGTTCCGTGGCGGAGATTGGTCTGCCCCCGGCCAGTACATAGCCCATGGCGCTTTTGTCCAATTGGCAATCCTTAACATTACCGGATTTAATCGGTGCGACCCCCAACCAGCAGGCATGACGGGCACGGGTGAGGGCGACGTAGAATAAACGCAGATCTTCCTGCAGCCGCTCCCGATCGGCCCGCTGTTTGGCTTCTGCTCCGCCCCCGAAATCGATCTGTAATTCTCCCTTCGCGTCGTGAAAACGATACCAGCCCCGACTCGTGGCGCTTGCTTCTCGGAACGAGCAGATAAAGGGAAGAAACACCAAAGGATATTCCAGCCCCTTGGATTTATGGATAGTCACCACCTTGACCAGTTCGGCGTCACTCTCCAATCGTAGGATATGCTCGCGGGCTTCCTCAGTGCCGCCGTTCGCGATGGCGTCCGCCAGATAACGAATCAAGGCCTGCTCGCCGTCGAGTTCGACCCCAGCGGTTTGCAGCAATTCGCTCAGGTGCAATAGATTGGTGAGGATACGCTCGCCGCTGGTCTTTTTAAGAACGCGTGCGGGCAAATCGAAATCAGTCAGGAGTCGGCGCAGCATGGGTAATACCCCTTGGTTACGCCAGATCCCACGATAGCCGCGAAAACGTTCTACCTCAGCCTCCCAGCGTAATTCGTTCTGATTGAGGAGCTCCAACTCTTCATAGCGAAGGTCTAGGGTGGCGGTACCCAGTGCCGCACGTAGTCCGCGCTCCCGTTCTGGTTCGGCGCAGGCCTTGAGCCAGAATAATAGATCGGATGCCTCATTGCTGTGGAATACCGAATCCCGATCGGAGAGGTAGACGCTACGTACTTGTCGTGTCGCCAATGCCTGACGGATTGCACCGGCCTCGTGACGGTCACGTACCAAGATGGCAATATCGGCGGGACAAAGGGAAACTATGCTGTGTTCGCGATAAAAACCAGCTTGCCCCGCTACTCCAAGATTCAACAGTCGTGCGATCTCGGTAGCCGCAGATTCAGCCATGGCCTCGCGATATTTCGTTAGAGATACGGCCCGCCCGCTTTCTCCCGATAGCTGCCAGAAGGTTATGGCCGCCGTTGGTTGTCCCTCGACCAATAATTGTTCCGCACGACCACGGGCCGCTACCGGCAGAAAGGGGATGGGGTTTTCCTCGGCGGTAGTCTTAAACCGAAACGCACCTTCCGCATGTCCCTCCGCATAGGAGAATATCCGATTCAGGGCCGCGATCAAATCTGTTGTAGAACGATAATTCTGGTCTAGGGTGTAGTGCCGCCCTTGGGTCGTGGTGCGGGCCTTTAGGTAGGTATAGATATCCGCCCCGCGAAAGGAATAGATGGCCTGTTTGGGGTCGCCGATCATAAACAGGCCCAGGTCCTCGCGATCTTCCTCCACTTGGTAGACGCTCGCGAAGATCCGATATTGCATCGGATCGGTATCCTGGAATTCATCGATCAAGGCCACCGGATATTGTTGGCGGATCACCTCAGCCAAGTGTGCGCCTCCAGAGGCTTGTAAGGCACGGTCGAGGTGAATCAGCAAGTCATCGAAATCCAACCAGGCACGTCGCTGTTTCTCCTGTGCATAGCGGTCACGTACCCATCTCGCCGCATGGAAGAGTAATTCGCGGCTAAAATCCGGCTTTTCGGCAGCATGGTTGATTAATTCATCGATATGTACAAAGGCCTGATGACGTGGCACCTTATCCTGATGGGCCTTGTTCATTTTAAGCTGCGTCTGCCCAAATCCGCGTAGCCATTTATCATCATGAGGAGAGACGCCACGCTCCGCCCAGTTTGCCAGCGCTTGCAAACGGGTGTCGAAATTTGCCCTCGGATAGCTGGTCCCGTTCAGCCAGCCTTTAGCGGATGCCTCTCGTAGATTCTTCTCAATCTCTTCGCGTTGTTCCGCCCAATTGTGGCGCGCCTGTCGTTCCAGTTTCTTCCGCTGAGTTTCCCACCGGCCCCAGCTTTGTAAAATGGCGGGTGGGTCGTTCGGTATTTCTGCCGAGACCGTATCGAACTCCCGCAGAAATTCCCGCAACTGCTTTGCCAGCGTATCCGGCGAATCCGCGAGTTGACGAACGGCCAGGGTTGCCTCTTCATCCAGCGGATAGAAAAACTTTCGCCAATAATCGCGGATTACCTCGTTTAACAGTTCGGCATCACCGGCGGAGATCTCTTGCTCAAATAAACTACCGCTATCAAAGGCGTGCTGGCGCAACATGCGATTACACCAGCCGTGGATGGTATAAATAGCTGCTTCGTCCATCCATGTCGCGGCAATTTCCAAGCGACGTGCGCAACCGGCACGTTCATTTTCGCCGTAGTGCATGGCCAGCTCTAGCAGAAAGGGATCCAGGTTTGAAGAATCACCTTCTGCCAAACGGCGAAAACAATATGCTGCTTCGGTCAAACGTCCACGGATACGGTCGCGTAATTCCTCGGTAGCCGCTTCGGTGAACGTTACCACGAGGATCTCGGGGGGTAGCAATGGCCGCTGAAAAGAAGCGCTACCGCCATGCCCGAGCACCAGCCGCACATATAATGCAGCGATGGTCCAAGTTTTTCCGGTACCGGCACTCGCTTCGATCAGTCGGGTACCGAAGAGGGGAAAGGTGATTGGGTCAAGGGCGGTGGGGGGATTCATTGGCTAGTTTCCAATCAACTCCCCAGCGGAGCGTGGGAGCTAGGGGACATTGTCGGACTCTGGCCAATAGAGGTTGGCTAGGGTTTGTTCCAAGGTGAATGGGCATGTTTCCGGGAATCGGCTCTTATTGAAACTGGTTTCACGTGCTGCAATTAAACGGGCATCGCCATAGGCATCGCCAAAACATTCGTTCAATTTTGATTTTAGGCTGGGATTTTTGCGCAGTAGACGTTCGATACGGCGGCGTTGTTCCTCGATAGTAGCTTGCCAACTATTGCCGCGTCGTTCTGGTTGGTAAATCCATATCAGCAAATGTGCCAACAATATTCCCAGACGATTTTCCAACTCACGTTCTTTACTTGCGCCCATGTCTTCCAACTCCTCAGCGACATAGTTAATATCAATTTCCTGAAGCCTGCCATCGCGTAATAATTGCGCATTCTGTAATGCCCAGGCGTGGAAATCTTCGTGGTAAGTTGGAATGCTCATGTCAACTCCATAATAGGTAAGTTACTAGGTGCTAATTATTGTAGTGCCACGCAATAAACCAATAACTGCGTTAAGAATTACTTCGAATTTTTGAGAGCGAAGCATTGCAATATTGCGCCGAAATAAACTTTCATTCGCCGTGAATAACTTGCCGGGCGAACAAAACTTATTTTAGTTAGAGTGCCATTAGTAAAATCAGGATCTTGAATCGGAACAGCAGTTGTGTCTGAGTAAGAGTTGCTCGTGATCTGCGCACAAATCCAGTCACCACGGCCGGCATATGCAATAACTAGCGCAGGACGAAGCTTGGAACCTGATAAATCAGAAAATGGGAATGGAACCAAGATAACTGATTTTATTGAAGGTGTGCCCATGCTTCATCTTCCTCCGGGCGGTTCCAATCCTTGGCCAAAGCCTGTTCGGATAGCATCGTTATTTCGTGTGTTTCAATAGGAGGCTCGTCAAGAATAGTAACCAGCGCTCGTCGGACTCCAGGAATGCGAATTGGCTCAATAAGGCGGATATTTCCTAATGCATCAACAGCAGCTTCAAGTGTATGAATCATAGCGATACCTGAGAGGTTACTCAAACTTTCGGTCGATTGTGGTGCCTAACTGGGGGAGGGTGAACCGAAAACTACCTCCCCCTTCTGGTAAGGAAGAATAGACAGAAGGATAGGTTGTCTCAACAACTACCGTAACCCGCTGGCATAGATATCTTAAACTATGGATACTTAGCGTCTAATCGCCTCCAGCGACCCTACGGCAGCTACGATCCCCACTTCTCCAGGAGACCCCCGAATGTCCCCAGTGCCCGATTTTGACCCGGATGAAACCAGGGAATGGCTGGAGGCCCTGGACAGCGTGCTGGCCGTGGAAGGGCCGGAACGTGCCCACTATCTACTTGAACGCATGGTGGATAAGGCGCGGCGTTCCGGGGCCTACCTGCCCTACAGCGCCAATACCGCCTACATCAACACCATTCCGCCATCCCAAGAACCGCGTCGACCTGGGGATTATGCCCTGGAACGGCGGATCCGCTCCCTTATCCGTTGGAACGCCATGGCGATGGTGGTCCAAGCCAATCAGGATGTTGCGGAACTCGGTGGCCACATCGCAAGTTTCGCCTCCGCTGCGACCCTCTACGATGTTGGTTTCAACCACTTCTTTCATGCCCCCACAGCCGACCACGGCGGCGATCTGGTCTTCATCCAGGGTCATTCCGCACCCGGTATCTACGCCCGCGCCTTTCTGGAAGGCCGCATCAGCGAAGAGCAGCTCAAGCGTTTCCGCCAAGAGACGGAACCCGGTGGCCTCTCCTCTTATCCCCATCCTTGGTTGATGCCGGAGTTCTGGCAGTTTCCCACCGTATCGATGGGACTCGGGCCGCTTCAGGCCATCTACCAGGCCCGGTTCATGCGCTACCTGGACGACCGCGGCATCCTCAACACCAAAGGGCGCAAGGTCTGGTGCTTCATCGGCGACGGCGAGACCGACGAGCCCGAGAGTCTGGGGGCCATCTCGCTGGCCGCGCGCGAGCGGTTGGATAACTTGATCTTCGTGATCAATTGCAATCTCCAGCGCCTGGACGGACCGGTGCGGGGCAACGGCAAGATCGTCCAAGAGTTGGAGGCCCACTTCCGCGGTGCGGGTTGGAACGTCATCAAGGTATTGTGGGGGTCTTACTGGGATCCGCTGCTTGCCAAGGATACCAAAGGGTTTCTGTTAAAACGCATGGAAGAGTGCGTCGATGGTGAATACCAGGCCTATAAGGCCAAAGGTGGTGCCTACACCCGCGAGCATTTCTTCGGAAAATATCCGGAGCTGCGCGATTTGGTGGCCAACCTGAGCGACGAGGATATCTGGCGCCTCAACCGCGGTGGCCACGACCCCTTCAAGGTCTACGCTGCTTACCATGCTGCGGTCAATCACGGCGGTCAGCCCACCGTAATCTTGGCCAAGACCGTCAAGGGCTATGGTATGGGCGAGGCCGGTGAGGGTCAGAACATCACCCATCAGGCCAAAAAGATGGGCGAACGGGCACTCAAGGCGTTTCGTGACCGTTTCCATATCCCAATTCCCGACGACCGGATCGCCGATGCCCCCTTTTATCGCCCAGCTGACGATAGCCCTGAAATCCGTTATCTCCAGGAACGTCGTACCGCCCTCGGCGGCTATTTGCCGGCCCGTCGTTTGCGGGGAGAGGTATTGCCGATTCCGGACCTCGCTACTTTCGATCCCATCTCGAAGAGCGCTTCCGAACGCGAGATGTCCACTACTATGGCCATCGTTCGGATCCTCTCAATGCTCATCAAGGACAAGCACATCGGCCGTTATCTTGTCCCCATCGTCCCGGACGAGGCGCGTACCTTCGGTATGGAAGGGTTGTTCCGCCAGGTGGGTATTTATTCCTCGGTGGGCCAGCTCTATGAGCCGGTAGACGCCGACCAGCTTATGTACTATCGCGAGGATAAGGGCGGCCAGATCCTCGAAGAGGGCATCAACGAAGCCGGGGCCATCTCTTCCTGGATTGCTGCGGGTACCGCCTACAGCAACCACGGCGTGCCCATGATCCCTTTCTACATCTTCTATTCCATGTTCGGTTTCCAGCGCATCGGCGACCTTGCCTGGGCGGCGGGTGACCTGCGGACACGGGGATTTCTTGTTGGTGGCACTGCCGGACGCACCACTCTGGCTGGTGAAGGGCTCCAACATGATGATGGTCATAGCCATCTATTGGCCGCGACCATTCCCAATTGTGTTTCCTATGATCCAACCTTTGCCTACGAATTGGCCGTGATCGTCCACGCCGGACTCCGCCGTATGTATGTGGAGCAGGAACAGGTCTTTTATTACCTCACGGTAATGAACGAAAACTACCTCCACCCGGTGATGCCGGAAGGGTCGCACGATGGGATCCTCAGAGGTATGTATCGGTTATACGCCACGGAAGGGACCCGGGGCCGCGTCCAACTCCTTGGTAGCGGTGCAATCTTGCGCGAGGTCATTGCGGGTGCCGAGTTGCTCTCCGCGGATTTCGGGGTCGCTGCCGACATTTGGAGCGTCACCAGTTTTACCGAGTTACGCCGTGAGGGGCTGGCGGTAGACCGCTGGAATCTGCTCCATCCCGAGGAGAAGCCACGTATCTCCTACGTTGAGCAATGTCTGGCGGGACGGGAGGCCGGGCCAGTGGTCGCTGCCACCGATTACCTGAAGGAATTCGCCGACCAGATCCGGCCCTGGGTTCATCGCCCCTATCGGGTACTCGGCACCGATGGCTTCGGTCGTTCCGGGACACGCCGACAATTGCGGCGTTTCTTTGAGGTAGACCGCCACTATGTGGTCGTGGCCGCCCTCAAAGGATTGGCGGAGATGGGCAAACTCCCGGCAACGACCGTGGCCGAAGCGATTCGCCGCTATGGTATTGACCCCGAGCGACCCGATCCGGCACACGCCTGAAGTAATGGAAACCGGTATGAGTGCATTACCAAAACCAGCCTACATTTCTCCAGAAGAATATTTGCTGGGAGAAAATGATCGACCTGATGGTATCAAGCACGAGTATGTCAACGGACAAGTGTATGCCATGGCCGGTGCCAGCCGAGGACATAACCGAGTTTCCACGCGGTTTGCCGTCAGGCTATCCAATCATTTGGAAGGCGGTCCTTGTGAGGTTTTCCAATCGGACATGAAAGTGGGTATCCAGACCATCGGCAATACCCGCTATTATTACCCAGATATACAAGTCACCTGTGAAGAAGAAACCGAAAGTTACTTCAACCGATCTCCTTGCCTGATTATTGAGGTGTTGTCCGAAAGTACTGCCCGTAAAGACCGCACCGAAAAGTTGACGGGCTATCGCCTCATTCCTACCTTGCAGGAATATGTGTTGTGCTCGCAGGATTCGCCCGTGATTGAGCTTTATCGCAAACCGACCGCGTGGCAACGAGAATTATATAGATCAGGCCAGACGTTCCTGCTGGAATCGGTTGGGCTGGAAGTAGTGGTCGACGACATTTACAGCTTTCTGTTGTGAGGAGACTTTAGTGACAATAATAAAAGAAGTTTTCCTGCCCGACATCGGAAATTTCAAGGATGTGGATGTCATCGATGTCTTGGTTGCCCCCGGCGATCGAGTCCAACGTGAGAGTGGTTTAGTCACCCTGGAGACCGACAAGGCCACCATGGAGGTCCCCTCTCCTGACGAGGGCACCATTACCATGGTGAAGGTCAAAGTTGGCGATAAGGTATCCAAGGGTGGCTTATTGCTGACGATGGAGGTCACCGCCGGTGAGGAATCGCGTCCGTTGGCATCGACATCGGTATCCGAGGTTATCTTGCCGGCTCCTCCTCCCGCTGCGTGGGGGAGAGGAAGACCGATACCGCCCCCGGTAACGCCTACGATGGTCGTATCGCCACCACCTCCTCTCCCGGTTGCGCCTGCCATCGCCCTTCCTGGGCAAGGGCTCGAACGCCCGCCACCGGCAGGTACGCTTGCCCAAAGGAATGAGACGACGAGCTCACTTGCCCATGCCAGTCCTTCGGTGCGCCGTTTTGCCCGAGAGCTGGGGGTAGATCTGACCCGTGTCCAAGGGTCTGGCCCTAAGGGTCGGGTCACCCAAGAGGACGTGCGTAGCTATGTCAAATCCGCCCTGACCACTCCGATGGTGGCATCTGGTGCCAGTCTTCACGGGGAAAAAGGAACGGGACCGATGGGGATTCGACTGCCCGAGCTACCGGTGGTGGATTTCTCTGCCTTTGGGCCGGTGGAGGTTCGGCCGCTTTCGCGCATCCAACGTCTGTCAGGACCTAACCTACACCGTAATGCGCTGGCCATTCCCCACATTACGCAGTTTGACGAAGCTGACATCACTGAACTGGAATCCTTTCGCCAGGCAGCCGAAACGACTCCCCCCACCACTTCCGCCGATGAAACCAAGATCCGCCTCACGTTGCTTGCCTTTCTGATGAAGGCAACTGTCGCGGCCCTCCGGCGTTATCCCCAATTCAATGCCGCTCTCGATCAAAGTGGTGAGAATCTGATTCTCAAGAGCTATTTTCATATTGGCGTGGCGGTGGATACCGCCTATGGGCTAGTGGTGCCAGTCATTCGAGAGGTAGATCGCAAGGGTCTCTGGGACTTGGCGGCGGAATTGGCCGTGGTGAGCGACAAGGCAAGGGCGCGAAAACTCATGCCTGATGATATGCAAGGCGGATGTTTTACCCTTTCTAGTCTGGGCGGTATCGGCGGCAGTCATTTCACGCCCATCATCAATGCCCCCGAGGTGGCGATTTTGGGAATTGGTCGCGCCACCATGAAACCCGTCTGGCAGAACAATGCCTTCGTACCCCGGCGGATGCTGCCGCTGTCCTTGTCTTACGATCACCGGGTGATTGATGGGGCGGCCGGGGCACGCTTCATTACCTATTTGAGTCAACTCCTCGGCGATATCCGTCGGCTATTATTGTAATATCCATTACTCTTGATT
The DNA here is from genome assembly GCA_963575685.1 of Gammaproteobacteria bacterium. Taxonomy (GTDB): domain Bacteria; phylum Pseudomonadota; class Gammaproteobacteria; order CAIRSR01; family CAIRSR01; genus CAUYTW01. The sequence continues at coordinate 11,006 of CAUYUB010000682.1, forward strand.
AGAAACCTCCTATCCCTATCAACCAGGCCTGAGAAGATACCCTAATCGACCGGAGATGATCAGTTATGGTGCTAGCTGCTGAGAAACCCATCCTTGAGTTCTCCGAATTAGTCGAAGACCTAGAAAGCGATGAGCCGCAAATGGAAAGCTCCCTCCATTATACCCAGCTCGCATCGCAGTATCATGGTTCTCCCTCCAGTCTAGTTGGTGCGCCAGTTGAAGAATAGCCAAGTCTCATCACCATGATAGTGTCACCCTAGCCAGCCCCGCTGCTCAACTTCGGTAATCATTCGGTGGGCGGCAGCAATAAGTGTTGGAACAAAGACATGACCGGTTTGCAGTGCGGTGGTTAGTACCACTGGGTCCTCAATATATTCATGGATCATCTGATTTCTGAGGCTACGTATATTCATCCATTCGTCAGCAGACGTAAGTAGTCCCAAGCGTTCGGCACGGTCAAGGTTGTCGATGGCGGCGGATGATTTCTCGCCCAGGGAAATCAGGAGTAATGGTAATAACTTATCACCAATGGTGTCTTGTAGGCGGCCAAATCTACTGACAAAGGCTTCTACCCGTTCTGCCAGGTCTGGATCTTCTTCGAGCTGGATTGCTTGCTCTATTGTGAATGATTCTTCAAATAGGCGTTGGTTCGTGGTGGTGAGATGTTGGCATTCTTTCCGTACTACGCGAGCCAAAAATTGTAGGCGTAATACAATTTTATGATCCACGCTCATAGCAATTTTCCCTCTTTGAATGCAATGTCGTGGATGGGGAGGCGCATAAGGTTGGGCGCGCTGAGTAATATGTCCACCTTTCGTCCGTGCATGGTCCGTGATACTTGCGTAGATATCTGTGCGGCCATGAGAGCAGGGTTTTCTACAGGTTTAGATAATTCAAGCATGAGATCAAGGTCTCCCCCGTGTGCGGTGTTATCAAGTCTGGAGCCAAAAACTCGTACGCGGGTTTGTTCTCCCGTTAGTTGGTGAGCCAGTTGAAGAATAGCCTGGATTTGGTCATCAGTCAGACGCATAGTTTTTATTTTCTCTCCTGCATCAATTTATCGAGATCCAACAGGGTGGTTAACTGCTCCCCGAGGATGATTAACGCCAATGCTGCAGGTTGCCGAAGCCGACACTGTACCATTTCAGGAAAGGGGTGGAGGGTATCGCTTTGGCAGCGGCGGAGAACAACCGGTTCTTCTACTGTAACCAGTAAGGAGTTCTCTTGGTATTTTATTTCCAGAATACGTGAGGTACTGGTTCGATAGGAATCCGTGGAAGGTAAGGTTAGCAATTCAACCAGAGAAAGGGGGGCGGTACCCTTTCGATCCGGTAGATCCTGCGTTGTCTCCGTTAGCGTCTGCAGGGAAAGGACTTGGTCTGCCTCCAGGGCAAAGGAGTGGCCTCCCACCTGAAAGAATACCAGCTCCAGCCAACTATCCGATAATTCTGCGAAGGCCATTTTTCTACTCTCCGGGAGCTAACCCAATCCACGGCAGTATTCCTGAAAGAGAAGATCAAGATCCAACACAGTGACGGCCTGGTTTTTGTACCGAAAAATACCACTGACGAATGTCTGTAAATGGTCCGGCAGGGTGGCTGCGGGGAGGTGAACGGCGCTTTGCGGTGCGTCCAGTACGTCTACCATTCGGTCCACAAGGAGGCCGCTAATCATATGGTTACCAACTCCGAGGAGGATGGAGGCGTGACGGGTAACGGGGGTCTTGTTCAGACCCAATAAACTGCCGAGGCGGATGACGGAGGTAATATCGCCACGTACATTGATAACCCCTTCCAGAGCAGGCGGACAACCGGGAACAAAGTGGATAACGCTATAGGGAAGAATTTCACGGATATGGGTGCCGGTAATGGCGAAAAAGTCATCCTGAATAGTAAATATTACCAATTTAAAGGTGGACTCATCTGCCGGGGATTGGTTGGCGGTATTATCCTGGCGCAAACTCAGGATTTGTCGGGCGCTGACCTTCCGCTCAGCAGTCATGGGAAATCTCCTGATGAGAGATAGTCATTACCTGGTTGCGTCCGGCGTGTTTTGCCTTATAGAGCGCTTTATCCGCAATTTCGCAGAGATTCTCCGCCGTCGGACATTCAGGATAGAAGGCCACCCCACAACTGAAGGTGACGTTAAATTCTTGGTTGCCTGCAAAGAAACGTACCTTGGCAAAATCCTCGCGCAGTTCGTTAATAATTTTCACCCCTTGTGCCAAGGTGGCCTCAGGCATGACTACCGCGAATTCTTCACCGCCATAGCGACCCACCAGGTCAGAATTCCGCAATCGCTTCCGCAATACCCTGGAAAGGGCCACCAAGACTTGGTCTCCGACGGGATGACCATAGGTGTCGTTGACACTCTTGAAGCGATCTACGTCCAGCATGGCAAAGCAGACCGGTAATTTGTGGCGGCTCGCACTGGCGATGGCCCCGGTCAGGAATTGTTTGATGGAGGTGTGGTTGTATAGGCCAGTGAGGCTGTCGCGGGTCATTAGGGAACGCAATACCCGCATCCGTTCCACACGTACCAATACCGTTGATACTAATTGTTCCGGCTGGATCGGTTTGGTGAGAAAGTCTTCGGCACCCACCCGCATGGCGGAAAATTGTTTCCCTGAATTAGTTTCACCAGAGAGGTAGACAATCGGTAGGCTGAGATAATCGGGGATTTGGCGGATTACCTTGGCCAAATCTTGACCATTGCACAATGGCATATACATGTCCATCAGGATCAGATCGGCATGAAAGTCGTGCAGTACCTCCAAAATTCGGGTTGGATCGTGCAGGGTGGTGGTGATCATCCCGGCATCTTCCAAAATCAGGGAGTGGTATCTGGCCATCTCCGGGTCATCGTCTACGACCAAGATCCGAAAGGGCGGTGGTTTTGCCTCCGCGGTCAGGTTGTCCAGTGTTTCGGCCAGATCGATCACTTTGACCGGTTTAGGAAAGAAAGCGGCCCCTCCGGCCTGTACGGCTTTCAGACGGGTACTGAAATCGTAGTGACCGGAAAGAAAAACAGCCGGCACCCGTTGTTCCAGCTTTTCCTGAATGGTGGTTAATATCTCAATTCCATTCACATGTCCCTCTGGAAAAATGATGTCGAGGATAACCGCATCCGGCCGTTTTTTGACAACAGCTTCGTATAATGCCTGGGGCGACTCGAACAATTCACTTTGGTAGCCGAAGCAGGACAGTTGCATGGCTAATGGTTGCACATGGCATTGTTCATCATCGCAAAAATAAACGAGTTTAGGGGTGATTCTTTCTTGATTGGCAACATACTCGCCGATAGAGTCGATTTGGAAGGAGGTATCTTGAGGGGTTGGTCCTTTTCTTGGTATCTCATCGGCCAGTGCCGTGGTTACCCTGGAAAGTTTCTGAAGAACCTTTTGTAAGGACTCCAGAAGGGGCGATTCTAGTGGCTCGGGTTTATCCAGGAGCGGCGTTAGTAACTGTTGTCCGGCCAGGGCCGTGGCGTGGATCTCCGGTAACTGGAAAGAAGAGCTGGTCCCCTTGATGGTATGAAATAGCCGGTGCAACTCGATCTTGGGGCGATGGTCGTGCGGATTTCGACGCAATTGATCGAGCCAATCCTCCAACGTAGCCAAGCGTTCCGGAAGTTGGCTGATAAAGGTCTGACGCAGTTTAGCGATGCGTTCGTGTAACGCGGAGGGTTTGGTCATGAGTGCTCCTCTGTAGGGACCATGAAGGCGGCATTCATCAAGATACAAGGCCGAGGTCAAGGAGCAGGTTGGGTAATCTTTCTTCCAGATATTCGTCCTTCATCAAACAAGCAGCCATCTCGGTCGTTCGATCGGCCAATTCCTCGGGATTGTCTCCGGTCAGCAGGACGAAAGGAAGATTATATCCTTGTAAAGTCATTTCCTGGAACAGTTCAATCCCGGAGACCAATGGCATATTCAGATCGGCAACCACTACCTTCAGCGTACCGTGGGCTGCCAACCTTTCCAAGGCAACGATGGCATTCTCGGCTACCATAGTTTCATGGCCGGATTCTTCCAGAATGGCGGAGGTCATGGCCGCGGCCAATGGATCATCGTCAACCACCAGAATTTGCATCGTGAATTCTCCTCAGGGTAGGCTAGTAGGTTTTAATAAAAGAAAAACTCTTTCCAATGATAATCACAACAGGTTGTGCAAGGTATCCAGCAAACTCCCTTGTTCAAAATCGCCCTTGACGATGTAGGCATTCGCTCCCATCTGGATGCCGCGTTGTTTGTCGGCCTCGTGGGCGCGGGAGGTCATAATGATGATCGGCGTATGTCGGTAACGCTCTTCCTGCCGGAGCCTGCCGATGAGTGAGAAACCATCCAGGAGTGGCATTTCCACATCGGTGAGAATGGCGTCGAAGCGCCCGGCCATGGCTTTTCGCCAACCATCCAAACCGTCTTCTGCCAAGGTGACCCGATAACCATGGATCTCCAGCACGTCCTTTTCGATTTCACGGGTGCTGAGGGAATCATCCACGACCAGGATATGATGGCCGTTCGTCTGGTTGGAGGCAATTTCCTTGCCTGCGCTACGGAGGGTACGGGCTTTGGTCAGCAGGGCGGGTATGTGCAGGACGCTGACTACTTCGTTGGCGGCGGTAATCACTAACCCGCTTACCAACGATAGCTTTTGCATATGCTCGGGGAGGGGTTTGATGACCATATCTTGTTCATCGACCAGTCGCTCGACCCGTAATCCTAATGGCTCATATTGAGTTTTGAGGACATGGCGCCGGTTGCAGCAGGATGTCCAGAAG
>CAUYUB010000683.1:0-15746 GCA_963575685.1 Gammaproteobacteria bacterium
AACAGATTATCCGGCGTTTTTCAACACGGCTCTTTTAAGTTGTCCAAAGTCCAAACGCTGGCGCCGGTGGGGTAGGCCATGTTGCCATCCAACTCGCGGTTGCAGCAGGGGCGAGTGTGGCTACCACGGTAGGTAATGCGGAGAAGGCAGCCTTTGTGCGGAAACTAGGAGCAAATCCCTTTCTCTATCGGGAGCGGGATTTTGTAACCGAAGCGATGGCTTGGACCAGTGGTGAGGGGGTGGATCTGGCCTTCGATACCGTAGGTGGATCCATTTTTCCCGCTACCTTTTCTGCGGTGCGGGTCTACGGTGACTTAGTAACGCTTTTGCAACCTTCCACGGAAGTGGATTGGAGCATCGCACGCAGTCGTAACCTCCGCATCTCCTTGGAATTGATGCTGACCCCGATGCATCTTGGTTTGCCTGCGGCCCTGCGCCACCAGGGAAAGATATTGGAACACTGTGCTGCCCTGGCGCAGGCCGGCAAACTGCGCATCCATGTAGCTGATACGCTACCTTTGGCACAGGCGGCGATAGCCCACCAGCGGATCCAAAAGGGCACCATGACCGGTAAACTGGTACTGGTCCCGGAAGCGGAATAAGACAACACAAAAATCAAAACAGACATGAAAACATTTTTCTTTTAGGCATAAAAGAAAAATGTTTTCATGTGCTACTCCGAGAGACGACGCAGACTAATTATTCCAGAAAGTCCATTAATGCGCACCAAAAGTCGAGATATCTGATCGATGTGGTAAACCTCCACGGTTAGACGCATATCGGCGATCTGTGTCTTTTTATTGGTCTGGGTATCAACCGCCAGGATATTGATCCCATCATCCGCGACTAATCCGGTCACATCCCGTAGTAAACCGGGACGGTCGCGGGCCACAATCTGGAGAGATGCTGGCCAGGTATCGGCAGTACTCGTCGTCCATTCGGCTTCCAACAATTTGGCGCGTGCCTCCTCTGTTCTTCCTAAAATATTCGCACAATCAATACGATGGATGCTGATTCCCTGGTTGTGGGTGACGTGACCCACGATGGAATCGCCGGGATTGGGCCGGCAGCACTGTGCAAGATGGGTGACCAGATTACCTACCCCCTGGACACGGATACGGCTAGGAACTTCGGCACCCTTCGGACGTGACCGTGCCTGCGGCGCTGTGGGCATCGCAATGGTTTTACGGCGCAGAGCCAGGATATGGCCCAATGCGTTGCTCACTTGGGACAGCGCGATATCTCCTCGCCCCAACGCCGACATCAGGTCTTCTATGCGGGTGTAACGAAGTCGTCTCCCCAGCAACTCTAAGTCGGCCTTGGATAGATTCAGGCGCGCCAACTCACGATCCAACAGAAAACGGCCCTGTTCCACGTCTTCGTCATGGTTTTCCTGCCGAAACCATTGCCGTACCTTCTCCTTGGCGCGGTTGGTATGCAGGTAGCCGGTCGTGGGGTTGAGCCAATCACGGCTCGGTCCCCCCTTTTTGGTGGTGAGGATCTCGACCTGTTCACCGTTTTTGAGTGGATAGGTGAGGGGCACGATGTGCCCGTCCACCTTGGCACCACGGCAGTGGTGGCCGACCTCGGAGTGAACGTGGTAGGCAAAGTCGAGTGGTGTCGCCCCTCGCGGCAATTCGATCACCCGACCTTTGGGGGTAAAGATGTGGATCTGCTCGTGCTGGAGCGTTTGACGGAATCGTTCTACAAATTCCCCAGGGTCGGCCGCCTCGTCCAACGCCAGAAATTGGCGTAGCCACTGAATACGGTGGTCATAGTCAGCATCGCCTCGATTGCCCTCCTTGTAGCGCCAGTGGGCAGCCACGCCCAGTTCGGCATGGTGGTGCATGTCGTGGGTTCGGATCTGGACCTCTAGTGTCTTGTCTTCCGGACCCACCACGGCGGTGTGCAAAGATTGGTAGAGATTGTTCTTGGGCTTGGCGATGTAATCGTCAAACTCGCCGGAGATGGGCAGCCACAGGCCGTGGACTACCCCCAGGGCGGTGTAACAATCGCTAAGGGTGTCGACAAGAACACGCACCGCGCGCACGTCGTAGATGTGGTCGAAGTCAACATCCTTGCGTCGCATCTTGCGCCAGATGCTGTAGATGTGTTTGGCGCGACCGCTCACCTCGGCAAGGATACCGACAGCGGCGAGACGCTCGCGAAGGGTTGTCATGACCTGCTGGAGGTAGCTCTCCCGGTCCAGACGCCGCTCGTCCAAAAGAGTGGCGATGCGCTGATAGATGGCGGGTTCCAGGTAACGAAACGAGAGGTCCTCCAATTCCCATTTGAGCCTGCCCATCCCCAGGCGATTGGCCAGAGGGGCGTAGAGATCCATGGTCTCGCCGGCGATGCGTTGCCGTTCGAGCGGCGGAAGTTGTTTAGCGCTACGCAGATCATGGGTCCGTTCAGCGAGTTTAATCAGCAATACCCGCATGTCTTCATCAATTGACAATAACAGTTTGCGTAGTCCTTCCTGATCTTCCGGGCGGGATTGATCGCTCCGCCGGCGCATCACCATATCTATGCGCCGAACACCTTCCACCAGCCGGGCCACCCCTGGTTCCAGTTCCGTGGCCAGGTCTATCTCTTTACCGGTTCGACCAACCACCTCCGGGACATCGTGGAGCACTGCGGCAGCGAGGGTCTGAACATCCAAACGCAATCCGGCCAGGAGATGTGCAACCTCCAGGGTATGTTCCAGATAGGGTTCCCCGCTCAGGCGGCGGGCCGTACCGTAGATTTGTTCCGCTCGGGTGCAGGCTTGATGCAGTAACCCAAAATCAATCCCGGGTCGCATCCGCGCCAATTCGTTGATCCATGCGGCGTAGTCGGAGACAGGATTGGGGGAGGAAGTAACAGCAACCATCTAATCGCCTCCGGGGCCTGTCGGGTTGGGATCGAAATCCATGTAAAACAGGTGTCGCAGCTTAGGCAAGTCCCGGTTAAAAAACTACCAGGAGCCAACCGCCGCGTAGCGGCGTAATGAAGTTAGTCGTGGGTTTCAACCCACGGCTAAGGGTCATTTATTATTAAGGTGCGCGTTGGAACCCACGGCTAAATTCATTACGCCGCTACGCGGCATTGACCATCTGGTAGTTCTTTAGCCGGGAGTTGCCTTAGCTTTATGCCTAGGAACGGTACCTTGCACAAGTTTATCGGGCCGGTTGGGCTGCCGCCAGTGCTGCTTCCGCTCGAGTTCGCCAGATGGCTTCCTCGTCGGACTTTCCTAAAACCTGGGCCAACGCCCGAGCGGCAAAATAACCGTTGACCATGCCGTCTCGTGTGGGAAGATGGTCAAGAATTGTCGTTACCAGTCGGTAGGCATCCTCGCTGAATTTGCCATGCGGCTCGCGTAGCCGAATCACCATCATCCCCTTAAAGGCTTTTACCTGCAATCGAGCATCGCCGGGAATGCCGCTATAATCCACCACGGGAAACTCCTGGCCACGCTTTCCGGGCATTGGCACGAATGGATAATGCGAGGCCGCCGTCAAGTAATATTCATGCCACTGAAAGAGCAGGACGACCGGTTCTAGGGGCTGGTGGCGGAGGGGCTCGGCTACGGCGGGAACGTCACCCATATTGAGCAATGGGGACTGCCCGTTATAGTAGCGTTCGGCAATATAAAAAACCGGGTCCCAATCACCTGGTCGCGTTAGGCTGGCGAAAATGATGGCCTGGTGGGGGCCGAGATGATTAGTACAATAATTGTAGGCGGAGCGCCAGTCGGTCTTCTTGTGTGACAACTTAAAATCCGCCAGGCTGGCGATGGTCTGGACCAGCATGACCAACCCTACCCCTAAGCTGACCAGACGAATCAGCCGTGTCTGTGGATGATTACGAGTCATCTCCATCATTGCCTGCACGCTGCCGGCGGCCCATGCCAGAACGAGTGGTAGTAATTGGATGGCATAAGGGGGGCGATATGGGAAAGCGGTCTTGGCGGAAAATATTATTAAATCCAGCAAGCTCTCCAGCGGCAGCAGGGCCAGTAGGTAAGGCCACAGCGGATGTTTTTTCCATAATCCAGAACGCCAAAGCAACCAAGGGGTTGCGATTACTAAGAGTAACAGCGGCCAGGTCAATGGCTCGGTTTGAACGACAAAAGCCAGCCATAGATCAGTGATTTCAAAAGAAGCCAAATGAGTGGTCAGATTCTCAAAAAAAGATCCGCCTCCCTGATCTCGAGTATAACGGGTGCTGGAGGTCAGAATTTTGCTGAAGATGGGCACAAAAGTTACCAGTGCCAACAATAGTGCCAGGATTGCCGCCATGGGACGGCGGAGTGAGCGGCTATGCCAACGTGACCACATCACCTGGAGGATCAATAGCCCGAGGAGGCAAAAGATGGCAACCAACGGCGATAGGGTACGGGTATATAGAAAGCCGGCGGCAACTACAAATAGTCCGCCACTGCTCCCCCATACGTTTTTGGTTGTCGTAAGATGCCGCCCAAAGGTGATCAGGAGAAGGAGGTAGAGAAAATGGGCAATGGCGTAGGGCCGCGCCTCTTGGGAAAAGTAGACGTTAAATGGGAGTAGTGCCGCCAAAAGACCTGCAAATAAAGCTACCGGCAGCGCACACAACTGTCTGATTAGCAGCGTGAGGACCAATACTGCGCCGGTTCCAAAGACCACGGCAGGCAGTCGTACTATAAAATCACTGTCACCAAATAGCATGACGGTCCAATGTCCAATCCAGTAATCCAATGGTGGCTGCTGCATCCCCGCAGCCAGATCAGTAATCTGTGACCAGCCGGCAGGATAAAAGGATATCTGACGCCATTCATCCATGAATAGGCTCTCAAAGTCTAAATGATGGAGACGCACGGCCAGCGCGGTTAGGCCTATGCCGATTGTCAGGAATAGTGTTGCAAATCTCGCTGGTGTGGTGTTGCGCATAGTAATCAATCTCATAAGAACTTAAGTTTACGTGCAGCAAACCAGGTCATGGCCAGCAATATTGCGCCATGGCGCCAGCGTTGGATATTGGTGTTGCCATAGGTTCGTTCTTTATAATGTACCGGTAGTTCCGTAATCTGCAAGCCCATTCGTGCTGCGCCAAAGATAAGATCAAAGTCGCCAAACGGATCAAAATCGCCAAAATAAGCACGACATTTTACTAATTTTTCGTAGTTTTCCCGTGTCAATGCCTTAGTTCCGCATAAGGTATCCTTGAACCGTTGTCCTAGTAAGAACGAAAAAATGGCAGCAAAAAACCAGTTGCCTAGGATATTGAAGAAACGCATTGCCTCTCGTTCTATCGGATAGACCAGTCGGCTGCCATTGATAAATTCGCCGTGGTTACGGAGAATTGCCGTATAAAATCGCGGCAATTCTTCCGGCGGTACCGTCATGTCGGCATCTAGGATCATTAGGATCTCTTTAGTTGCCAGCGAGAACCCCTTTCTGACTGCATCTCCTTTTCCTTTACCATCTTGGCGGCTGGCCAGAATATTGATTTGGCCACGATATTGGGTCTGAATCTTGAGGATCTCATTCCAGGTGTCGTCGCTGGAGCCACCTTCCACAAGGATTAGCTCATCCGCTGGGCCCATTTTTGGCAGCCGTTCGAGGAGCTTTGGAATATTACCCGCCTCGTTCCGCGCGGCCACCACTACTGAAACCGAGGGCGGGTAAGCCCATATCATTGGCTTCTTGGGGCGGACAATGGCAATATTGATTAGGCACGCCCAGCGGAACAGCGGTAATGGGGCCAGATAACGATTAACGAGTTCGCTCAATAATGGGATCCAGATCGGGAGCAGAACCCGGTTATCATGTCGAACGATTTCAAACTCAGCCAGACGACAGAGATTGTCAATGTCTTTATTGGCGATCCAATTTTGTTCAGGTAGCTGTGAACGGATCCCCAGCCAAGTCGCCAGTTTTGCTAAAGGATGCCAAAGGGCATTGTAGTAGATTAGAATAATCCGCGTTTTAGGTGACAGGGAGCGATATAACTGTTCCAGTAATCCCTGGATATCTTGGGCGTAATGAATGGTGCCATTGAGCAGTAGGAAATCCGGTACGGTTGATGCCAACCCAGCCAAATTCGCTGGTTCAACCTCTGCGGCGGTGGTTACCGGGTGATGTTCCGACAAAGATAACCGTGTGAGTTTTGGGAAATGCTGGGCGAGTAGATCATTTTTTGGGTTGACCTCAATGGCGGAATCTCCCGGCATAATATAAACCCTTAAATATCTTGCCATTAGTTTGTAGAAATAGGTTTTCATGCACTCCGCTCGCTAGGTTAATCTGCCTCATCAGGATCTCCTTATCAGGATTTCCGTCCACCGTAACCTCTAAAATAAAAAAGAAACGAGTTTTATACGGTATCATTTCTGATGATATTGTCAATGGTGAAGGCGAGAGCACTAAATTAAAATCCATAATCGATCTGAAATTCTTGCTCAATACAATCCATCGCTACGGAGTATGATGCGAAGATGGTGGGTAAGCTGCATCGTAACCAGTATCAGCGGCATACCTCTTCACTAGTATGGATATGTTTGTGGTAGTTCCAGGCTGGATCTGTGGCCCGGTGTGCCGCCCGCTAGGTAGTGTGCTCAGACTCAATTTCCTTAAGAGGTGTCTGGTTTATGTATGGTAATTTTACGAAGAAAATTCTCTCGTTCCTTGAGACCCCCCGTACCAAGGAAGAATTGAATGCCGAATTAGGGAAAGGGCGTTGGGGGCCGGTGATGCACCGCTTGATTGGGGCGCTGTGCGTACGTACCTATACCGTGGAAAACGAGACCGCCAAAATTAAAGATAGGTTTGTTACCGTTTACGAGGCGACCGGTAAGCCCTATAAGATTGTTACCAAGAATCGGGGGAATAAGCGGGTTTCGTCGGTATCGCTCTCACCGGAACTCTTTGCAAAGGCGTCACGGATTGGTGATGGAAATGCCTCCGCCGGTATTCAGCGCGCACTTGCTGCATGGGATGAGGCGGCTCACCCAACGGATGCCGGTTGTTTGTAAACAATAAACGAGTATCCATGCCCTAGTGCGCTGGAGGAGCATGGCTGCTACCGCAGCAGCTTTTAGAATGGGGATGCGGGAGCTTTGGTTTTGGTCGGGGAAGCGACCATAGGCACGAAGGACACCGGTAGTATTTCGGTCAGAGTTACTTGACCGGAAGCACTTTTTCTTACCTGCACCAGTGTCTGATGGGCGTAGGGTTGGCCCAAAGGAATGGCCATTCGTCCGTCAGGGCGCAGTTGGGTTATCAATGCCTCGGGAAGAAAGGGCGCGGCCGCGGTAACGATGACGGCATCGTAGGGGGCCTCCTCGGGCCAACCCAGGTAGCCGTCACCAATACGGTAGTGAATCTCCTGATAACCCAACTGTTCCAGGCGCGTACGGGCAAGGTGGGAAAGCTTTTCCAGCACTTCCACTGTGTAGACTTCAACCTCCATCTCGGCCAACACCGCTGTCTGGTAACCGGAGCCCGTGCCTATTTCCAGCACCCGCTCACCCGGTTCCAGGCCGAGCAGGTCGGTCATGAGTGCCACGATATAGGGTTGGGAGATGGTCTGGCCGTGCCCGATCGGGAGAGGCCGATTATCGTAAGCCGCTTCCCGTAACAGTTCAGGAACAAAGGTAGGGCGCGGGACCCGGGCGAACCCGGCGAGTACCCGCTCGTCGAGGGCATCCTTGCCCACGAGGTGGCGGGTACGATACACATCGTCGCGGATCTCTGCGATGAGTCGTGCCATAGGACCCATGCGTAATGCTTCCCCAGGTCACCGGTCATCGTATGACCATACCCGGTAGGTCTCGTCCTTAGTGATTGGAGGGGCAGGGAGGCGACGATTGATTGCCGGTTTCAGGTCCCGGAGCGTTGGGCGGGATCATGTTTTGCGGGCAGTAGGGGCAGTAACCGTGCCAATAGCCTTGCGGAGAATTGTTGCCAGGGGGGTAGCCGTAGCCATAGTCGTAGGAATAACCGGGACCATAGCCATAACCATTTTGCCAGTTCCAGGAATACGGGCCTCTCCCGGAATAATAATTATAGGGAGCCGTATAGCCATAAGGGGCGGCCTGAGCCTGAGCCTGAGCCTGTGCGGCGCGTTCCTGCATCTGGCGGTGGTGCTCGGTTACCATTGCCCTGCGTTCCTCCGGAGTATGCGCACTCATCATCCGGTGGTGAAATTCCATGTGTTGTTCAGGGGTCATGAATTGACCTCCACCCATTCCTGAAGGAGGGGTGGCCGCGGAGGTCGGTGCTGCGGGTTGGGCTGCTGCGGGTTGGGCTACGGAGGGAGCCGGTGCGGTAGCCTGGGGTACGGCATCGGGTGCCGGTGTCCGTGTCGGTTCTTCCGCAATGACGATGGTCTGGACCGCGAGGGATAGCAAACCCACGGCGGCAGAGTGCATCAGGATTGTCTTTCTCATCTCATACTCTCCACTCAGACGATAGGCGTTTCCGGATCACATCCATGTGCGATCAGGTTAAATGCGGGGTTAGTCCTTGCATTTTTTGCAGGTGTTAAGGTGGATAAGATCGTACAGTGGGCACCAGCTGATCAGGGCGGTAACCAAGGGGATTACTCCGATCCAGCCCCACATCGTTTTGGGCCCGACAAAAACCAGTGCGATCAACGCGATCCCAATCACAATACGTAGGATCCGATCGATGTTGCCGATATTCTTAGACATTAGAAACCTCCAGGATAGGAAGAGAAATTGGGGAAGTGGAGTGGATGCGGATTTGGTTCCGTAGTACTCCACCGAAACTTTATCATACTCCGCAATCGTGCCTGAATTCACTCCCCCGCCACAGAAATTGCATACCCGCATTCTTTTATGGGGCATACTTTTTCGGTACCACGGCGCTTCGTGATCTTGATGGTGAGCAGCGGCCAGTTGCATTTGGGGCAGGGTTCGGACAACGGTTCGTTCCACACCGCGTAATCACAACTGGGATAGGTGGCGCAGGAAAAAAATACCTTACCAAAGCGTGACTTGCGCTGAAGAAGGGTACCTTTGTGGCATTTCGGGCAGGGTACCTGGGTGTCGCGGGGCTTTTCCAGAGGCTCGATAAATTTGCACTTGGGATAATGGCTGCAACCAATGAAGCGCCCATAACGTCCGCGTTTGATGTGGAGCGGTGCATTGCATTCGGGGCAGGTACGTCCCTCCACGACCTCCGGTTCGGTATTTTCTTCGCCATTCTCCCCGAGATTACGGGCATAGTCGCACTCAGGATAATTGGTGCAGCCGATGAAACGTCCCCGTCGGCCTAGACGAATCGAGAGGGGTTTACCGCACTTGGGACAAGTTTCGTCTAGGGCCTCGTGGGTGACATCCTTGCGGTCTACATTTTTCTCCTTAAACTTGACCAGGGTGTGGAACGGCTCCCAAAATTCTTCCATTACTGGTACCCAGTCCTTTTCACCTCGGGAGACTGCATCCAATTCATCTTCCAGGGAGGCGGTGAAGCCGTAATCTACGTAGCGGGTAAAGTGCTCGGTCAGGAAACGGTTGACGACCTTGCCGACATCGGTAGGCTTGAAACGCTTGGTCTCCAATACCACATATTCGCGCTGTTGGAGGGTGGCGATAATCGAGGCATAGGTAGAAGGCCGACCAATACCGAGTTCTTCCAGCGATTTGACCAGGGTGGCTTCGGTATAACGCGGCGGCGGCTCGGTGAAATGTTGTTCGGCGCGGATCTCACGCATCTCGATCAATTCTCCGGCCTTCATCGGTGGCAGTACCGATTCACCTTCCTCCGCAGCATCGTCCACCCCTTCCTGATAGACCGCCATATAGCCGGGGTCGGCAATCGTCGAACCGGTGGCACGGAATAGGTCGTCTTCCTTCTCTCCTGGGGCCAGATCGACGGCTACCGTATTGAGCACGGCCGGGATCATCTGGCAGGCCACGGTGCGTTTCCAGATCAGGTCGTAGAGTTTCCATTGTTCGGGTTTGAGGATCCCTTGGAGTTGTTCGGGGAGACGATTTACGTCGGTGGGGCGGATTGCCTCGTGGGCCTCCTGGGCATTCTTCGCCGTCGTGCGGTAGACGCGTGGTTTGTCGGGAAGTTTGTCCGCACCGTAGCGATCGGTGATGAAGGCGCGGAGGTCTACGATTGCCTCTGCGGCGAGGTTGGTGGAATCGGTACGCATGTAGGTAATCAACCCCACCGCGCCTCCGCCCACATCGATGCCTTCATAAAGCTGTTGGGCCACGATCATGGTACGGCTGGCGGTAAAGCCGAGTTTACGCGCCGCCTCCTGCTGGAGGGTGGAAGTGATGAAAGGTGCCGCGGGGTTGCGTTTGCGGCTCTTCTTTTCTACCCGCACCACTTTCAGCTTGCCCGCTGCCTGCGCCGTCAGGGCGTTACGAATGGCGTGGGCCTCTTCGCCCTGGGTGACGGTAAACTGGCTGACCTTTTCCCCGCGATATTGGCTGAGCTTAGCGATGAAGGTTGCACGTATGCGCGTGCAGTCGGCCTCAATGGTCCAATATTCGCGAGGTTCGAATCGCTCGACCTCGCTCTCACGCTCGACGATGAGGCGTAATGCCGGACTTTGGACCCGGCCAGCCGAGAGCCGACCACGGATCTTCTTCCACAGCAGCGGGGAAAGATTGAACCCCACCAGATAATCTAGGGCGCGGCGCGCCTGCTGGGAGTTGATCAAATCCATGGAAAGGTTGCGCGGATGAGCTACGGCCTCATCAATGGCGCGTTTGGTGATCTCATGAAAGACCACCCGTTGCACCGTCTTGTCCTTGAGTAGACTGCGTTCTCGCAGGATCTCGTAGATATGCCAGGAGATGGCTTCTCCCTCACGATCCGGGTCGGTGGCGAGGTAGATCGCGGCAGCTTCCCGTGCAGCCTTGGCAATGGCGTCGACGTGTTTCTTATTGCGTTCAATGACCTCGTATTTCATAAAAAATCCGTTTTCGGTCTCCACCGCCCCACTTTTAGGGAGAAGATCCCGCACATGCCCATAAGAGGCCATGACCTCGAAACCGGGGCCCAGATATTTTTTGATGGTCTTGGCTTTTGCCGGAGATTCGACAATGACGAGGTTTTTTTCCATAGGATTTTTAGGTGAAAGAAGGACGGTGAATTTAAGGATAATCCAAGATTTTTTATCGTGAAAGGCGGTAGAACGAACATGCCCGCCAGGGGCGGGCATGTGGCGAAAAACGAGCGCGGCGGCTTTAGTGGAGGTAGCCGTGGTCCTCGTTGAACACCAGGTCTTCCATCCAGGCCAAGGCGGCTTCGTGGCCCGGTTGATTAAATAGGACCATCAGGATCACCCATTTTAATTGGTCCAGATCGATATCATCCGTTTCCAGGGCCATGATCCGATCGATCACCAGCTCCCGAGTCGCGGGGTCCAAGACCCCCACTTGTTCCAAAAAGAGAAGAAAACCGCGGCATTCTACGGTAAGGCGATCCAACTCGTTGTCGGTATAGATCCGTAACGAATGGTCAGTGGCAACGGGTAAGGCACCTTGCTGCTCGGAGAGCCCTTCGAGCCATAGAAAAGCCTTGCCGATCTCTGCCTCGGAAAAGCCGGCCTCAATAAGTTCCATCCGTAGAGATTCCTCGTCGGTGCTGAGGTCGGAATCGGTGTCCATGTAATTATCGAAGAGATACATGAGCACATCCAGGACCGTCTCTTTCATCATGGCCAACCCTCATGTGGCACGGGTGTAGAGGCCGCCCGGCTGCGCGGCGACGAGTCCCCGAAGCTCCAAGAGCGGGAGCATGGAGGAAACGACCGTCGGCGTCAATCCGCGCTGTTCCACCAACGCGTCAATCGGTAGGGGATCGTAACCAAAACACTCCAGAAGCTAGACCTGATCCAACCCCGTACCGGCCACTGCTACGGTGACGCCTTCAGCGGCATCCAGGGCGCCTTCGTGTCCGGCACCATCAATACCATAGGCGAGACCACTGGTAATCACTAATCCCGTTGCCGCCAGTTCGCGGGCAAAGGCGCGTCGTGTCGCGCCCGACCGTGCTCGGGTTGCATGGCCATCTCCTCGAGCTAAAAAGCACATCTGCTTAATTTAAAAAGCCTTATCCTGAAATCCGATTAGATATAGCAATATCGCTTTTCAACAGAGAATTGATTACTTCATTAAGAGAAAATTTGCTACCCTGTATGCGTAATTTTTTAATGAAAAAGTCTTTAACTTCCTTGTCAAGATAAATGGGTATGTCTAGTTCCTCGACAGGCCGATAAAACCGGCCTTGTTCAGCGTCTGAAAAATCATATTCATCTTTCATTTTTTGTACCTTTGCGCGTAAGTTATTTGCTCGTTCTTGGTCGCCTTCCTCGCACTGATGATTCTTACATACTCTACCCTCTCATCATCCTGAAAGGTATGTATGCACAAGAATAATTTCAGTAAATGATTTGCCCAGCATAACCCATCTATCTTCTTCGCTGGAGTGTTCATCATTATATCGATTGAGTGCGAAGGGATCAGCGAATACATAGGATGCCTCTTCAAATGTGATCCCATGTTTTTGGATATTAGCCTTTTCCTTATTGCGATCCCATTCAAATTTCATAAATTATTCCATGCCTCCAGCGCCAATCGCGTCTGGCCCTTTGATCTGTATCGGTTCATTACGTTCAAGCGACTGGCTTTGTTTGACTTTTGAACGTGCTAACTCATTTTCTTTTATCCTTGATCTCAATGATTCCGTTTTTTTGTAGAAATCGTGGAGTTCTTTAATATCTTTAAGTACTCGCTGTATTCTTTTCATTTTCTAGTGCCTCAATATCCGCAATATCTTGCTTTGGATTTCTAAGCTGTTTCATCCATATTAAATCCTCTCGACTTGCAATACATGTCAAACCATGTTCAGTCTCCTCAACAATGGAATTTTTAATTATTTCTTTATACCTTTCCTCATTCCCTACCAACAAGTCAATAGTAAGAAAATTTTCTTCTTCAATTTTTGTTAATCGGTGCAATGTAATATTTACGTTCTTAAATGTCCATGGAATTGCCTCAACAGTATACCCAATTCTTCTTAAGATTGATTTTAAGATATCAACATCATTAGCAAGTATCAATATGTCAAATCAACATATTAGCCGCTCCCACGCCTCCAATACCAGCCGCCGGGTGCGGTATTCGCCGAATTGACGGATTTCGTTTTTCTGAAGAACGCGGAAGGTTTCGGACGGATAATCCTCGCCGTAAATATCGGCGGGATCGAGGATATAGCGCAATTCGTCGCGGGTGAGGCCGTACAGTTTTCCGTAATAGGCATCGAGTTCGGCGCGCAATCGGGCGCGGCGCTCCGGGTCCCACGGAAAAGGTGCTCCCTCGTAGCCAAGGTCGCGGGCGAAAGGGGCAAGGTCGTGGGCGGTGTAGGTGAGTTCGAGGACGCGGGGGGCGATGTAATTGAGGTCGGTGGGGGTGTAGTGGTCGGGTGGTAATGCAGGAAATTGTTTCAGGTAGCCATAGGTTAGATGTGTGCCGCCTACCTTTTGTCTGGCAACGAAATCGAACACCAATGAGTTCCAATTAGCAAGTAGTGCGCATTCCTTTCGAGCATCACCGGTAGCAGTAAAAAAGAGCGGGAAGGTATGCCCCACCCCCACCCTCGGCACCACTCCCGCGATCACCGTGCGCTCGTTGGTTGCATTCGTAATATCCCGCCACCCCATCAACCACTGCCGCGCTTGCCGTCCCGCCAACGCTAATTCTTTATCGCTATCCTTAATCCAATAACGCGGCTGGGCAAAGCTCGCAGGGTCGCGTTTTTCGGCATCGGTCAACTCACGCGAATCACTGCCGTTGTCTTCGTAGGTCGCCCAGCGATGGTCGAATTGATGCACCATTTTGGCTTCGTAGAGCGGCACCCACACCTGCTGATCGCGGCCAATCCAGTTAGGGCCATCGCGTTTTGCCCCATCACCGGTGAGCTGGGCGGCGGTGCGAAATAGGTCGCTGTCACTGGTCATATTGAATAGACCCTGACGGAAAGTAACACCCCACGGGTTGAACGATTCTTTCATCCTAACCAATCCTCCAGCAGCAGCTCTGGAACACGGGAAAATTCCCGGGTGTTGTGCGTGACCAGCGTTAATTCATGGGCAAGGGCGATGGCGGCGATCTGAAAGTCATACGGGCCAATCGGCGTGCCTTTCCCGGCAAGCTGGGCACGAATGTTTCCGGCAAGCAATGCAGCCTGATCGTCGAACGGTAAACTGATGAAATCATTGAAGAGTCTCGTCAATTTGGCCTGATTTTCAGCGCTACGCTGACTTTTGCAGGCCCCAAACCACAATTCAGCTTTGACCGGTGAGCACAGATAGACCTGATGCTCCCCTGCGACAATCAGTCGTTGCACGACCACGCGGTTATTTTTCAACCAGGCAATGCAGATGTTGCTGTCCAACAGATAGCCATTCATTCTAATGACTCCCTGGGGGCATCCTGTCCCAGGTCGGAGTCGTCAATGTCATCAGGAAAGTCGTCGCTCAGGGTTCCCGCGACAGCCAGGACGCGCTCCTGCCAGCTTTTGGGTAGCGCCACCGAGGGAGTAATGGGTAACACGATGATTTCTGCTTGCTGGCAGTGGGCAAATTCAGTCGGTAAATCAATTTGAATGTGCAGGTTGGTAATAGTTTCAATAGTGCGATGGGCATACATGGTCAATCTCCTATTCTTTGATTAAAACGGGCACGCGGCGGTAAATCTTCTTGGTCAATTCAGCATCCGCCTGCGAACGGAATACCGGACAGGTCCGGGTGTTGGGATTGAGCAAGGCGATATCAGCACCACTCAGGGTAAAAGCGCGGCGCTCATCGCGCAGATGCGCGGCGCAGGTGGCAAAGAAAACGAAGCGTGCGGTTTCCTGTCGGCCCAGCGTAAGGGCGCAGAATTTCATACGACTATCCACGGCGGGAAACAACTTCTCGCGGTTCTCAAAGTCATAGAGGCTGGCTATTCGACCGCCAGTGGCAATGGCATCGAAAAACGCCTTGGTTGAATCGTCGGTGGCAATTCCTGTCGGCGTAATCATGCCGGCACGACCACGCTCCCCAATCAATTGCGAAATACATTCGGCAAACAAGGCGTAAAGATTTATCTTTCCCGTTGCCGTTTTTGGATAACGTCCAGCCTCACGGGCATAGCTATTGAAAGCCTCAAAACCATGTTTAGTATTGAGGTACTGCTGCCAGAGGCGTCGGTTCATGTGTTCTAGCCCCACTATGGCACGCTTTCGGGCAGCTCCCGATAAACTGCCGATTTCATCGGAGTGGGCAGCGAAGAATTCCTCCTCAGATAGTTGAGAAACTTCCCACGGCGGATTCGCCAACACCACATCAAAACCACCCGTGGCGAATACCTCAGGAAAGGCCAACCGCCAATGAAAAAAATGGTATTCGGCGACCAGTTCGCGGGCCAGTTCAGCGACGCCTGAACGCATCGGCTGGCCTTCGGTGGCACGGCGGACCATGTCATCGGAGAGCGGCACCCGAGTGGCGTTATCACTCGTTTTGGGGGCGAAGAAGGCGGCACAAAAAAGATCGGCGCGTAGGCGCTCGCGGGTGAGTGGCTGGTCAGCCTCGGCTTGGACGTAGGCGCTACGCTTGGCGGCGATGGCTTCCACCGTGTCTTCCGGCATGGCCTCCAGGGTGGCGTGGGTGGCGGCCAATCGCTGGGTGGTTTCGCTATTGCCGAGTGTGAGTTCACCCTGTCTGCCGCCTGCCTTCGTGCGATTGCTTTTTTTCAGCGTGGT
>CAUYUB010000684.1:0-15723 GCA_963575685.1 Gammaproteobacteria bacterium
GCTATTTTCTACCAGCGATCCATTCTTGGTACGGTGCGCACAGGCTTACTTAACGGACCCGGTGAAGTTGTTGCGTAGTCCGTTTATTCGCCCAGAGGATGTTGGTGTGTATCGGAAGTTGGGAATTGATATCATTAAATTGTCCGACCGTTCGGAGTCTACTGCTTTCTTGCTCAATACCGCATGCGCTTACCTCCAGGAATATTACCATGGCAATCTGTTCGATCTAATTTTTCGTTCTGGACGAAAGTTTCGTGCGGGCTTAGGAAGGCAGCGTGCAGAAATTGCCGATCTTGCGCTGCCCGTACATATCGCCAATGATGTGCTCAGCAGGTTAAAATTTATCGAACGGATTTCTGAAGGGAAGGAGCCAGAACTCTCCAGATTTTATCAACAGGCCACACAGGAAGCGGTCACCCTCCCTGATGACGATACCTTGTCTAACTGGCGGGGGATATTGAGCCGTTGTTTAGGCAATCCAGACGGGAGAGCTGAGTAATGAAGAGCAATCCAATTGTGGAGCAAGAATACTTAAGTCAGAGTTTGCCTGGTGAGAGAAAGATCTTTGACCCGAAACGAGCCCACATCATCGGCGTATTAATGGGTGAGGGGGTGGGTGATGAAGTAGTTCCCGCTGCCTTGGAGGTATTGCAGGTACTCGCTGATCGTGGCTCGCGCCATTTCGATGTGCGTATTGGCGGAGCGATTGGTAAGGAGGCATTCAAAACCAGCGGAAAATGGCTGACGGGTGAGGTAATCGATTTTTGTGCGGCGGTATTTGCCGATGGCGGTGCGCTCTTCTGCGGTCCGGGCGGGGGACGTTTTGTCTACGACTTGCGCGCCCATTTTGATTTGTTCTGCAAATTTACGCCATTGAGACCCGTATTGGCGCTCGGTGATACCGGACTCTTGCGGTTGGAACGGGTATCAGGCGTCGATATTGTCGCAGTTCGGGAGAATACTGGTGGTCTGTATTATGGTAACGGGGGCTGGGAGGAGGATGCGAGGACCGCGTATCACTGTTTCTCCTATCAGGCAGAAGCGGTGGATCGAATTTTGGCCGTCGGCTATCGCTTGGCACGTGCGCGACGTGGAAAATTATGTGTCACTATCAAATCTTTTGGTGTCCCCACGATTAGCCAACTTTGGGAAGAACGGGTACACCACCTACATTGTCAACCGGAGGTAGCGGTGCGCGTGTTGGAGATCGATAACGCGGCCTATCAATTGGTTGCTAACGCGCATGATTTCGACGTGGTCGTCTCACCCAATATGTTTGGTGATGTGCTCGCGGATGGTGGGGCGCTCCTCCTCGGCGCGCGCGGGATGTCTTACTCGGGCAATTTTGGTCCCGCGGGCCGGGCTGTATATCAGACCGGCCATGGCAGTGCCTATGATATTGTGGGAACCGATTCAGCCAATCCGATCGGGCAAATCCATGCCTTGGCCATGATGCTACGCGAGAGTTTTGATTGGCCTGCCGGGGCGAGTGCTATCCACGAGGCGGTTGAGACCACGCTTGCACAAGGCTACCGTACACCGGATATCGCCGCGCGAGGCTGTCGTCTGATTGGCACACGTGAATTGGCGCGCCGGGTTTGCGCGAACCTTGCCAAGATCGTTGTATCACAATGAAACCCGCATTGTTACTGATTGACCTGCAATACGATTACCTTAACCGTCCGGAACTTGCGCCACCGGTTCCAGTACTTCTTTTGAAGGTTGCGCAGTTGCTCACCGTTTGCCGTGCGCAGGGTCTTCCGATATTACATGCGCATACCCGCATCAACCATGATGGTATGACTCGCATGGCGCATCTGAAGCATAATAATATCTGGTGGTGCGTTGATGGGACTCCCGGAGCCGCTTCTCCTCCAGAGGCGGAGCCACTGCCGGGCGAAGCGGTATTTTTTAAGCAGGGATTTAATGCTTTTGTTGATCCCGAATTGCACGCACACTTGGCACAGCACAAGACCGATACTCTAATCGTAGCCGGAGTGCATTTGCATGCCTGTGTCCGAGAAACGGTACTTGCGGCGTATCAAGTAGGATTACGCGTCTTGGTGATTGACGATGCGGTTGCCTCCTATGACCTGTTGCACGCGGAAATTACCCGCGAGTATCTCAGCGCACGCAGTATCGAGTTTCTCACGATTGTAGAGCTATCGAACCATCTAGAAAAGCCAGCGGTGTTGCCCGTGGTATTCTCTAACGATGCCGAACCCGCTGCCTTTGTCAATGGTCGTTGGCTCGCGGGAGAAACGGGAGCACAATGGGAGCGGCGTAATCCGGCTTGCTGGGATAAACGCCTTGATGTTGTTTCCGCAGCATCCAGTAAGCAGATCGATGCCGCAGTGGCGGCGGCGGCACGTAGCCAACGCCGCTGGGTAGAAAATAGCGCGGAGGTTCGTGCTGAATACTTATCTCGGTTTGCCATTGCGCTAGCCGCGCGTACGGACTTACTGGTCCAAGCCATGGTGACCGAAGTAGGTAAGCCGCTTGCGGAGGCACGTAATGAGGTAGCGCGGGCAGTCAAATTGCTGCACTCGGCCATCCATTCCTTTGGCAATACTAGCGGTTGGATAGATTGCGCGGAGGGGGTGCGGGTACGCCGCGCCCCGCTGGGGGTGGTGGCCGCGGTTACCCCATTTAACCATCCACTCGCTATTGCGATTGGTAAGCTCGGCCCTGCACTTGCTCTAGGTAATGCTGTGGTATGGAAGCCCGCCCCACAGGCGATAATGACCACACGTTTGGTCATTGCCGCACTTCGTGAGGTCAATCTGCCGGATGGCTTGGTGGGGGTAGTATTCGGCGATGGTCATACGGCACAACAACTTGCCCGTCATCCGCAAATTGCCGCAGTGACCGTTACCGCCTCGATCTCGGCCGGTCGCCAGTTGGCATTGATTTGTGGTGCAGGATTGAAATCACTCCAGGCAGAGCTTGGCGGAAATAATGCAGTGGTAGTCATGGAAGATATCGACCCGACATCGATCGCACGCGATCTTGCGATTTCGGCTTTTGGCTTTGCTGGGCAACGCTGTACCGCCGGGCGGCGAATTCTGGTCGAACGCGCTAACTTCGCGGCGATGCTGACCGCGCTTACGGAAGAGACGGCCAAGCTGTGTGTTGGCGAGCCTGGTGATATCGATACCACGGTGGGTCCACTGATTTCGCGCACCCAGCAGCAGGCGGTAGCGCGGGCAGTATTATCGGCACACCACGCTGGGGCGCGAATCTTATGTGGAGGTACCGTCCCGGCCGATCTTACGCATGGTTGCTGGTATGTGCCGACCCTCGTAACCGATATTGCACCGGAGTCGCCGTTGTTTCGCGAGGAGACTTTTGGTCCGGTTGCCGTCGTGCATCCTTTTACCACTATCGAGGAAGCGATTTCCCTGGTGAATGCCGTTCCACACGGCTTAGTTGCCACGCTTTATAGTCATCATGCCGCCGCGCAACGGCATTTTCTTACGGCGATCGAGGCGGGGGTGCTCAAACTAAACAAAATTCCAACCGGGGTGCATCATGAGGTACCATTCAGCGGTTGGAAGGCTTCTGGTATTGGGCCACCCGAGCATGGACGATGGGACGAAGAGTTTTATACCCGTGCGCAGGCCTTATATGGTTTTACTCGTCCGATCGATGTCTTTAATTTGAAGGTAATGATTCCCACGGCACACTGTAGCGGTTGATGATGTCGATAATATTGGGGGGGTAGGTATTTTCCATCAGATGGATATAATCTTCGTGCGCGGCGTGCGATACACCGAGATAATGCATGACAGGTAATAACTGGTTTTGGTTAGGCAGTGGTAGTCGATATTTTTTCCAGATCTCATAGCGGTTGCTGAATAACTGGATGTAATAATCTAGCGGCACCGCGGGTTGCATGTATTCACGGACCAAGAAAGTATTCGGCGCGCGGCGCCATTGATTAAAGCGCACTATGACCCCGTGGGACATGAGGTACTCCATCCCCGCGGTAGTGGAAGCGACGGCCTCGGTCACTGAAGTGAAGCCATGCGGGCGTGCCATTTCGATTCCGGCAACGAATAGTGGCTTGACCGCACCTTCGCCAAATACGTCCACTGAATCAATCAGCCAACGTACCCAATTATCCCAACCAACCCGGTGTGTCTTGCCTGGGCAAATCCATTCAAATAGTCGACGATCCCAAACTTCCATATCGGCGTGATGCGAGTCGAGTCCCAGCGTACGATAGCGGCGCAGCACTTCTTTCGGTTTGGCATTGGTCTGTAGATTGATGAAGCGCTGCGCACCATCCCACTTTAATGCTTCTACATACTCACCATAGAATTCATCTTCGTTCTTGCCGTGCAACTCCTCCTTAATGGTGCCTCCACTGAGCAAGAAACTAAGCGGCACCGGTTGTCCCCACAGGATATAAGCATCATTGGTGACCGCATGCGCTACTTCCAAAATATGGTCAAGCGACTTTATGGGGGCTGTCAAAGTGAAGTCGTGCGAGTGCTTCATTTGGCGCGCATTGGCATTGATATCGCAGAACCCGCATTCTTCTTCCCGTCCCCAAAACTGGCAATAGCGAAAGATCGTGATAAAAAAACCGTTGGCGATGATCTCATGAAATCGTGTGCCGTCTGCGGTT
Organism: Gammaproteobacteria bacterium; assembly: GCA_963575685.1. Lineage (GTDB taxonomy): Bacteria > Pseudomonadota > Gammaproteobacteria > CAIRSR01 > CAIRSR01 > CAUYTW01. Next base: position 4,634 of record CAUYUB010000684.1, read on the forward strand.
TTCTGCGCATAGTAAGGAGGCGCAATATGAAATCGTACCTCGCACAGCACTTGGCCATCATTGCACAACACCAGCCGATCATTGATTACATCGATGACATAAGGTGAATCAGGTGCTAATGAGGTTTGTACTAGAACCGGACGTAAGTCGAATTGTCCACCAAGGAGGATGAGGTGCTCGGGAACCCGAATCGATTCTTTTCGCCCAAGCTCCTTCATTGGTACGAGATCATAGGAAAACAAGCGATAAGACTTGATCAAGCTACCGCTAGCAGCGAGAAGGGCGGCGTCAGTGAACCATTGACCGTAGCGTAGCAGATCGCTTTTTAAAATGACTTCGCGTGGCGTGTCAGGATAACGTTGAAAATACTCTTCAAGCACTGCGTGTTGTGGTTTCGCAGACATATCAGGCATGGGTACCATAACTTCTGGTTCTGGCAGCAAAGATAAACGCGTCAGATTTTGCGGGTAAGGAGTATACCTTTACCGATGGGTACTGTTGCTGCATCCACACGTGTATCGGCCATAACTTGTGCAATGAACGGCGCAAGGATATCGTGATGACTCAGAATATTATCGATAACCAATAGCCCCCCTGCAACAAGATTTGGGACCAGCATTTCGTAACACTCTGCATATAACTCTTTTGCGTGGTCCATGAAGCAGAATGCAACATTACGGCAGTTCGGTAAATATCGGCGCACATCCCCGTGGATAAGCCCAACTAAGTCGGTCACCTCCGCAGTGCTAAATGTTTCTTGTGCGATCAGAATTTTATGTGATGCACACTCAAAGGTCTGAACGCGATGGCCTCGTATGGCCGCTGCACATATTAGCCATAAGGTCGAATAGCCACTGCTGGTACCAATCTCGATGAACTCTCCTGCTGGCGCACTCGCGGCCAGTAATGCAAGCAGCCGGCCAGTTTCTGGGGGCACTGCACATAAGCGTTCAGAAGCCGGTAGTCTTTCCTGCCGTTCAGTGGCATCGATTGCTTCGAGTTTTCGCATGCGTGCGCGCATTTTGGCGGGCATATTTTGGAACATGGCTAACCTGCTCAAGGATATACCACCCCAATAGCCAAGGTGGTGTTTTTATTGCCCAACTGCTTCCAAAGCTGCCCACCTTTCGTAAGCAGTTGACAATTCTTGTTCCAACATTTCGAGCCGTTCTTTCGCTACAGCGATATCAATGCCGGGCCGTTGGTAGAAACGAGGGTCAGCCATTGTGTTGTGCAGTGTCGTTTGCTCAGCTTCAAGGGCCTCAATTTGCTCCGGCAAAGCGAGAAGTTCTTGTTGTTCCTTGAAGGATAGCCGACGAGGACGTTCGAGCCGAGATCGGGGTGGTGAAATGGAAGCGGGGGCGACTATCGACGCGGCGTGGTTGGGTGCCGCGCAGGGAGTCGATATTGCCGGACGCTGGCGTAGCCAATCTTCATATCCCCCCACAGACTCGACCACCCTGCCGTTTCCTTCAAAGACCAGAGAATTGGTGACCACATGATCGAGAAATTCGCGGTCATGACTTACCAGTAGCAGGGTACCGGGATAGTCTGCAAGGAGTTCTTCCAATAAATCTAGCGTATCAATATCCAAGTCGTTGGTGGGTTCGTCCATGACCAGGATATTGGAGGGTCGAGCGAACAGGCGGGCAAGTAGCAAACGGTTGCGTTCTCCGCCGGAAAGGGCCTTAACCGGCGTATGGGCGCGGTCGGGGGTGAATAGGAAATCCTGGAGGTAACCAATCACGTGGCGCCGTTCTCCCCCCACGCTGACGAAATCGGCACCATCGACTACGGTATCGCGTACGCGCGCTTCTTCGTCGAGACTTGACCGGAGTTGATCGAAGTAGGCTACTTGCAAACGTGTCCCCAGACATAGGCGGCCGGCCGTAGGGGGTAACTCGCCGAGGAGGACACGCAGTAAGGTGGTCTTACCTACCCCGTTGGGGCCGATTACGCCCACCCGATCACCACGTAGGAGGGTCGTCGTGAGTCCCTGAAAAATGGGACGACCATCATCATAAGAGAAGGACACGTCTTCGGCTTCCACCACGATCTGACCCGAACTCTCTGCCTGCTCAATGCGCATCTGCACGGTTCCTTCGCGCGTGCGCCGTGCGCGGCGCTCCTCACGCAAACGGAGCAGGGCACGTACCCGTCCTTCGTTACGGGTACGCCGCGCCTTGATCCCCTGGCGGATCCAGGTTTCCTCCCGAGCGAGTTTCTTGTCGAATAAGGCGGCTTGGCGCTCTTCAGCGGCGAGGAGTGCGGCCCGACGTTCCAGATATAGGTGGAATTTCCCCTCGTAACTAGCCAAGTGTCCGCGGTCCAACTCGACGATACGAGTAGCCAGCCGTTGCAGGAATACCCGGTCGTGGGTGACGAACAACAGGGTGCCGGAAAATTCGAGGAGAAACTGTTCCAGCCACTCGATGGCTGGGATATCCAGGTGGTTGGTCGGTTCATCCAGCAACAACAGGTTCGGCGCATCGGCCAGGGCCTGTCCGAGCATGACGCGACGTTTAAAACCACCGGAGAGGTTGGCGAAAGTCGCCTCTGCAGGCAACCCTAGACGCGAGACCAACGCCTCGACCCGCGAGCGCCACTGCCAGCCGCCCACCGCCTCCAGATCGTGCTGAAGCTGGGCGAGCTTCCCCAACACGACTGTACTCTCGTTCGTGTCGTCGGTATCCGCCAGTTGCTGACTGAGGTGATGGTATTGGGCTAACCATTGGCCGATGGGTCCGAGGCCCGCAGCTACCACGTCAAATACGGTTCCTTCCTGTGCCGGGGGCACTTCCTGGGCCAGACGCGCCATTTTGAGGCCGGCAGTGCGTACCACCTCGCCACTATCTGCTTTGATCTCACCGGCGATGAGCCGCATCAGGCTAGACTTACCGCTGCCGTTGCGACCGACCAGGGCCAAACGCTCACCCTGTTCCACCTGCAAATCCACCCCATCCAACAGCGATGCACCGCCATAGGCGAGGTGTATATCTTTTAAATTCAATAGGGCCACATCCCCTCCGTAATAGAATCTTTCCGCTTTCCGCAAACTATTTAAACACTCGTAGCGGTCAATTTGAGCTATTTGCAGACTGATCTAGACCTGCTCTCCAGTTTAACGTGTAGGAGATTACTCCCGGTTGTTGTCCCCTGCGCGAATCCCCGCAGGATTAGTATAATTTTCGAGCAAGGAAAATGAGTACCTGTCCACAGTGTTCCAGTGAATAGATTGAATACCGCTCCGCATTCCCGGCAACGATAATCAAATATGGGGGCACGATTACCGGATGCGGATAAAACACCGGAGGGGAGGAGCGCAAAGGATAAATTCTGTGCGGTAGTGGAAACTGCCGCGATGAATGAGATGGAATTATCGGAGTACTGTCGGAAGCGAGGTCTGTCCCCGGAGCAGGTAAAGGAATGGCGGGTAGCCTGTGAGCAGGCGACGGAATCGGGAGCGTGAGAGCATCATCGTGGGGGTGACCAAGCACCCCAACGGCGGAATGCGCCGACGAGCTGTGCCATGGAGCCATGCGAGGTCTGGTCGTGGGACATTACGTACCTACCCACCCCGATACGTGGGCTGTTTTACTACCGGTACCTAATCCCCTTCCACTTAAACTATTTTTTAGGCATTTTGCTCAATCATAGAATGTAGCACGCCAACTATCCTTGTTATTTCTTTAATGGAGTAGTCATCTAAATCGATATAAATAGAATTTTTTTGAAATTTCAGAAATTTCCATATATTACCGGATGTTACGACGCCATAAATATTTTCTAACAATACACCTTCTTGTTCGTTATATATCTTTGAGGCAATCATCTCAGCGGCGCATTGCCCTAACCCACTCATTATATTTTCATTTTTTGCTTCAACAATAGTGATTATAGGCGCTGTCAGGAACAGTTGCTCAGATGATTGACTAATAATAAAATCGCAAAAACCAGCTAAATCACGTTCTTTATCCACATTCAACTCAATCCCAGAAAAGAAACTTATTTTTTTATTAAACAGTTTTCGGATCTCAATTAAAACTGGCGCAATAATTAACTCTGAACGTGCTTTCTCTGTGTTTATAGATATCGCCAAAGATACATTATCAAGTAGCGTTTCTTTTAAGTGATCACTGATATCGTGCGGCTTTATATGTGAAAATAGTTCCGTTTTTTCTATTATTTGAACGCCAAATTCTTTCTGAACTTTCTTAACAGTAAAGCTACTATATGGCATTTTATTTGTCCTAGCCTCTAGCGCACCTGGAGCGAAAATCGAAATATTCTCACGCCTGATTACTAACCTGCGCGTTGGTTAGGGGACAGGTGCTAAATAGCACCCTCCCGACCCCAGGCCTCCGATTCCCCACCCCTTGCTTGCAATACGTCAACTAATTGATCTTGCTTGGTTTGTGCTCCAAGTTCGTTGCGAGCTGGCAGGAGAGCTGCAAAGCGCCATTAGCACCTGTCCCCTAACCAACGCGCAGGTTAGTACTTTATCACACATTGGCTCATCACATTGTTAAATTTACCTCAATAGACGTGACCAATTCGGTCTACCGATTCTTCGGTGATCAAGGTCACAACACTACCTTAACGCATAAATAGAAATAGGTCAGTGCCCACTACCGTTTTTTCGTCCTAATTGGAGTCAGTAGGGGGTAAGTGTGTGTTTATTCGGATGGAGCCATCGTCTTTCTCAATATGGTTATGGTTGATTGTCGTTACTGGCGGTTCTCCACCCAAAGTCGCCAGCAAATTACTGAGGGCGGCGGGGTCTACCGGTTTGACCAAGTGGTAGTCAAAACCAGCCTCACGGGAACGTATCTGGGCCTCTTCGTGGCCGTAGCCGGTTACTGCCACCAGACATAGGTCTTCCCCGTCGGGCAATGCGCGCAGTCGGCGTGCCGTGGTATAACCGTCCATGCCTGGTAGCCCGATATCGAGCAGTACCACCTGGGGCTGGAAGGGGAGGACCTGTTCCAGCGCGGCCTCACCCGTATGGGCGACACGTACCTCATAGCCCTCCATCGTCAGCCATAGGACGGTTGTTTCAGCAACAACGACATCATCCTCCACCACCAATATTCGTACTCCACCGTTTGAACGGTTCGGAGCCCTGCTCTCTGTCGTCGTATTCAGGGGGAGTGAATCCGGTAGCGGTAGGTGGATGGTAAAGGTCGAACCTTGGCCAAGTCCGGCACTCTGCGCCGTCACCTGCCCGCCGTGGAGCTTCACCATCTGTTGGACCAGGGTCAGACCAATGCCGAGTCCGCCCTGTGAACGGTCTAGGCTGCGTTCTCCCTGCTGAAATAGGTCGAACACCCGCGGCAGCAGATCCGGCGGAATACCAGTACCGTTGTCTCGTACCGAGATTACGAGTTCGCGTCGGCTCACCGTGGCCGTCAGTTCAATCTCACCCCCCTCTCGAGTGTACTTGGCGGCGTTGTCCAATAGGTTCTGCAATGCCTGGGACAGACGCACCGCATCGCCTTCTAGTGTTACCGGATAGGGGGGCAGTTTTACCGTCAACCGGTGCTTGCGGGCCTCAATGACGGGTCGGGCGGATTCCTGGGCCTGTTGCACAAGATAGGCGAGTTCTACCCGCTCTTTTCTGAGCGTGATCTTGCCGCGTACGATCCGTGAGATATCCAGCAGATCGTCCACCAGACGGGCCAAGTGTCTCACTTGGCGGTCGATGACCTCCCGTACCCACTTGAGTTTGGGGTCGGGGAGGTCAATCAGACTCATGATGTGGACGGCGTTGCGGATCGGCGCCAGGGGATTGCGTAGCTCGTGGGCGAGCATGGCCAGAAACTCATCCTTACGTCGGTCGGCGGTGCGTAATGCCTCTTCGGCTTGGCGGCGGTCATCGACATCAGTAGAGGTCCCGTACCACTTGACTACTTGGCCGATAGCGTCATGCACCGGTACGGCACGGGTCAGATACCAGCGGAAGGTGCCGTCGGAACGCTGGACACGATGCTCAACCTCGTAGGGATTGCCGGTCTGGACGGAGCGGCGCCAAGCCTCGGTGGTACGCCAACGGTCATCCGGGTGGAGCACCGGGTGCCAGGGAATAATGGTATGCGGGTGTGGGTCGGAGAATTCTTCGTGACGGCGATTGTAATAGTCCACCATTCCTTCGTTGTTCGCGGTCCAGACGAGTTGGGGCATAGCCTCGGCCAATTCCCGCCAACACCGCTCACTCTCCATCAGGGCTTCTTCGACCCGCTTACGTTCGGTGATGTCGAGATTGAGGCCGGACAGACGCAATGGGGAGCCATCCGGTGTACGTTCGATACGGCCAATGGCCAGCAGCCAACGCATACCATACTGCGGATGCAGGATACGGTACTCGGCACGGAATTCCGGGGCGCGTCGCTCGAAGGCGGGACGAAGGATGCGAAGTACGCCGGTACGTTGTTCCGGAACTCGCTGATCGAGCGCGGTACGGATTGCCCGCTCCACGGTGGAACGATCGTCGGGGTGTAGACAGCTTTTCCACTCGTTGTAGTTTGGGGCACCCTGGGCAGGGTCAATACCATAGAGGTCGAAGTTTTCCAGAGACCATACCGACGCACCAGTATGCAGGTCCCATGACCAGACTCCGGCCTTCGCACCGTGTAATGCCAGTCGCAGCCGCTCTTCGTTCTCACGCAATGCCTGCTCCATTGCCTTGCGCTCGGAGATGTCCCAACAGAGGCCCACGATCCGACCACCCTCCGTCTCCATCCAGGTAGTACGAATATCAACATCAAAGAATGTTCCATTTTTGCGCCGATGCCGACTTTCGAACTGGTCGTTGCCCCGCTCCCGGATGCGCCGAATATGTTCTCGGACTGAGCTGGAATCTTGCGACGCCTCAAGCTCCCAGAGGTGCATCCGCAGCAACTCATCACGACTGTAGCCACTCATCTGGCAATAGGCGTCGTTGACTTCCAGGAGTCGTCCTTCCGGATCCACCATCCAGAATCCCGAGTCCACCGTTTCCAGGATGACAAAGGAATATTTTTGTTGTTCCTCTTCAGTGCGAGAGCGAGCCTCCTGTACTGCCTGTTGGGTAGAGGAGGGGAGGGCTGGAGACGGTACCTTGGCTAAGGTGCCGATGATCCGAAGGGGCTGCCCTATCGCATCGAAAAATGCACAGCCCTGCTCTTCCAATAGTACGGTGTCGGTAGATGGCGGAGTGATGGAGAAACGGGTGGTATAGGTGGGGGCCGCAGCGGTGAGACTATGGCGCAGGTGGATAAGGCGTTCGCGGTCGGTAGGTGCAAGCTGATCCAGGAACGTCTGTCCAGTGTCCGGCGCGGTTTCAGAGGAGCAGCCGAGGAGTACAGGAATGCCCGGAGAGTACAGCAGTCTATCGGTAACACAATTCCAGTCAAAAAATTCAGGGACAACCGAGAGGTCTATTCGGTGTGCATCCGTTGCTGTCGGTACGCCACCGGCCTCAGGACCTAGAGGAGGGTTGGCGTGGTGCGATCCGGTTGTGGTCATGGTGATACCTTGACTTGTCTACCGTCCTGGTCATCAGTGTCCCCGAGAAACCCCGCCCTTGAGGGCGGGGAGGAAAGGGGACGGTTTTCGCCGTCCCACCAAGAAAATTAGTTGCCGGTCTTTCCCGGCTGTCAGCGCTTACGCGCCTAGTGACGGAGCCTTTCGGCTCGCTCCCCTCGCCAATGTTGCAACGCAGCTTCGATTCTTGCGAACTTTGCAGCAGACCGTTTCGTGCGTACCCGTCGCGTGTCTGCTTCTGCTGCTTTCAGAGCTTGGAGTTGAGGAAGCGCCCCAAGGTGAGTCTTGTACTTCGTTGCAACGTAGTCCGATTTCTCGGACTAAGGCTGGTCAATCTCGAACTTGCTTTCACAAGCCCCGCCCTTTAGGGCGAGGTGATTGACTGGGAACCTGTTGGCACCCAGAGATGGCTCGACCCCAATGGTAACCAGGACTTCGATTACTTCTCTACTACCAGGAAGAAGCTTTCGTCCTTTTTTACCATACCCAATTCCATGCGCGCCCGCTCCTCCACCGCATCCAAACCCGACTTGAGGTCGCGTACCTCCGCCTCCAGGGCTTGGTTACGCTCCAACAATCTCTTGTTTTCTCCGGTCTGGTCCTTGATGGCCTGATGGAGGGCGGTTACTTCTTCCAGACTGCCGGCACCGTTCCATAGGCGGTATTGAAGCCCTACCACCAGCAACACCAGTAACGCTGCAAGCCATTTCATCATTGATTATCTCAGGGCATCGCTGCTTATGGGGCGGATAACCGATCATCCTAACTTAAGGTGAGGAAATGCGTTGCGGCCGGCGTAGGGTATCTCGGGGGAAAGATTTTCAATGCGTATCAACCGGTTGTACTTGGCTACCCGGTCGGAACGGCATAGCGAACCGGTTTTTATCTGGCCGGCTGCGGTACCCACCGCTAAATCGGCGATAAAGGTATCTTCGGTTTCCCCGGAGCGATGAGAGACGACGGCGGTATAGTTCGCCCCCCGAGCCATCTCAATGGCTTCTAGGGTCTCAGTGACGGTGCCAATCTGGTTGAGTTTGATCAGGATGGAATTGGCGATATTGGAAGCGATACCCCGGCGTAGGATCTCCGTATTGGTTACGAACAGATCGTCACCCACCAGTTGGACTCGGTCGCCCAGGCGCTCGGTGAGGAGGCTCCAGCCCTCCCAATCGCTTTCGTCCATCCCATCCTCAATGGAGAGAATGGGGTAGCGGTTCACCCAATCTTCGTACAGTCCTACCAATCCGGAAGCACTCAGGCTACGCCCTTCGGAAGCGAGCTGGTAGCGGCCGTCGCGGTAGAGTTCGGAACTGGCTACGTCTAAGGCCAACCAGATCTCACGACCGGGGGTATAACCGGCCTTGGTAATGGCCTCCAGGATTACCTCAATGGCCGCTTCGTTGGAGGGCAGATCAGGCGCAAAACCACCTTCATCACCTACCGCGGTGGAGAGACGGCGGCTATGGAGGACCTTCTTGAGGGCGTGGAAGACCTCGGCACCATAACGAATGGCCTCGGCCAGGGTTGGGGCACCCACCGGCACGATCATGAATTCCTGGAAGTCCACGCTGTTGTCGGCATGAGCGCCGCCATTCAGGATGTTCATGAGGGGAACAGGCAAGCGATAGGGACCGCTTCCTAGAGAACGGTACAGCGGTATCCCGGTCTCGACCGCTGCTGCCTTGGCGCAGGCCATGGATGCCGCCAACAAGGCATTAGCGCCCAGCCGCGATTTATTGGGGGTACCGTCCAGCTCGATCAGGCACCGGTCGAGTGCGGCCTGGGAACTCACCTCCTGGCCCAACAGCGCGGCGCGGATCTCTCCCTTCACATATCCGACGGCCTTACGCACCCCCTTGCCGCCATAGCGGGTAGTGTCACCGTCACGTAGCTCAATGGCCTCACGCGAGCCGGTAGATGCCCCGGAAGGTACTGCTGCCATCCCTTGTGCTCCGGAAGCGAGGGTTACCTCCGCTTCTATGGTGGGGTTGCCGCGAGAGTCCAGAATCTCGGCGGCGCGGATGTCTACAATCTTTGACATGTTAGGCTCCAGAGAAGGGGAGGGGAGGTGGGGACGGCCTCAATTGTAACGGATCTCCCCACTGCTGCCAGCAGATGAGGTGGAGGTCGGGCGAGTCAATTCCTATCCAGGTATGAGTCTGCGCGACGGTGAGCGGAGGTGGTTCAATTGACGCATGAGGGCGCAGGTGGCCGGACCGGACAGGGCATTAGTCCGGCCAGTAGCGCTACATCGGCCGCCGTGTAGGTGACGACGAACCCCGTCTTGGGTGGGTGGTAGGTATGGTACCGCAGGACGTATAATCACTATTCGGTGGCAATGCCCAAGCAACTCGACAACTCGACCGAAAATCGACCAATCCGCATCACTTATGGAGCTAATCATGAAACGCTCTTTTGGTATGTATGTATGTATGTATGTATGTATGTATGTATGGCCTTATCAGTTGGCCTCCGATGGCGGCAGCCGATACGCCGATAAATAAGCACCTCCCCACCAAACGCGATCAGACCATCGACTCCATTAATTTTAGCCAGACCGCTTTCACGGTGGGCGATTCGATAATCGCCAGCGCTACGGCAACTTCTGGATTACCAGTAAGTTTTACAACCAACAATAGCAGTATATGTGTCGCCACTGGAGTTAATGGCCAATACATCAATGCTATTAGCACCGGCAACTGTATCGTTGGCGCCTACCAAACAGGCAACTTAAATTATAATGCAAGCCAAATAACACTCAGAAGCATTTCGATTAGTAAGCGTAGCCAAACCATTGGCACCATCGACTTTGAACCAGGAACACTGAAGGTAAATGGAACGACGATAGTTGTTGCTAATGCGACATCTGGATTACCTGTGGCCTTTAGCTCTACCACGCCAACCATATGCACTATTGGTGGGGCTGACGGTGACGCCGTCACTGGGGTTGCTGCTGGAATCTGTACCATAGCTGCCACCCAATCTGGCAATGGTACTTATAATGCTGCCACAAGGAAGACTGAAAGCATTACGGTAGATAAGCGTAACCAGACTATCGGTGCCATCAGCTTTACTCCTACAACACTGGCAGTAGGCCGTTCCAATACGGTCAGTGCCACGGCAACCTCGGGGTTAGCCGTAAGCTTTCGATCCGCTACTCCAAATATATGCGCGGTGAATGGAAGGAATGTAACTAATATCTCTGTAGGAACTTGTACAATTACTGCTACCCAAAGCGGTAACACCATTTATAGTTCTGCCACGAGAAATGGCAGCAATGTTGTCGCTAAAGGCACCAACACGATTGGCACTATTAGCTTCAATCCAACTACGTTAGTAGTTGGTGGTGCCACAACGGCCAGTGCTACAGCGACTTCTGGTTTACCAGTAACCTTCAGCTCCAGAACATCTTCCATCTGCACCACTGGTGGGACTAATGGCAGTACCGTTACTGGCGTTGCTGGTGGCACTTGCACTGTGGCCGCTAACCAAGCGGCTAGTACAAATTGGACTGCCCCTCTGTGCCAATATGCCCGAGACACAAACTACCTAAACAATTAATGAAGGTA
>CAUYUB010000685.1:0-15550 GCA_963575685.1 Gammaproteobacteria bacterium
CTACTGTTGACGTAGTAATTTTGTCTGGAAATTATTTATCTGAAAATCTGTAGATCCTCCGTCCCTTGAGGTGATGCGGTGACAGACTTCTCCCGAGAGAGGCTACCCAGTGCCCGCATGGCAGCATTAAACAGAACCGAGGGGGTAACCGGTTTGATGAGAACGTCACTGATACCCGTTTCACTGGCCTGTTTGAACAACGTCTCGGAATCAAGAGTGGTGACCATAAGGGAGCGCGGCGTTTTATCCAAACCCAAGGTGCGAATCCGCTGCATCGTTTCAATGCCATCCATTCCAGGCATATCCCAGTCGATAATCACCAGGTCATAGGGTTGATCGCCAGCGGACCGTTGCACCAACTCTACCGCCGCTTCTCCCGACGCCACCGCATCGACGGTAAAGGTCATACGCCGCAACATCTCCGTAAAAACTACACGGGCATAGTCGTGATCATCCACCACCAGTGCCCGTCGGCCACGCAGGGTAGATTCCGGCAATTGGGCATGTTTTTCCTTCCTGCTGCGACCCAACCACACCGTGAACCAGAACTTCGAACCCAGACCAACTACACTGTCGCACCCTACCTCACCTTCCATCAATTCCGCCAATTGCTTGGAGATGGCCAACCCTAGACCGGTGCCGCCAAACCGGCGGGTAGACGACCGATCCACCTGTGAGAAACTCTGAAATAGCAGCCCTTTCTGCTCCTCGGTCAAACCTGGACCAGTGTCTATAACAGAACAGTGAAGCTTCACTTTCTGGTCCGTCTCCCCGCATACCCTGATCCGTAGGCTGACTTCCCCCTGATCGGTGAATTTGATCGCATTGTTGGCGTAGTTGATGAGGATCTGTCCTAACCGTAGCGGATCACCAACGAGATAAGGGGGAACTGCCGGATCTATATCGATGACCAGTTCCAATCCTTTTAATTTACTTTTTTCAATGATCAGATTGGTGACATTATCGATAACCTTCTCCAGCCCAAATTCTATCGAATCCATGCTCAGCTTGCCGGCCTCGATTTTTGAAAAATCGAGAATGTCATTAAGGACACCCAACAAATGCTGGCCGGAACTCTGGATCTTCAGGAGGTAGTCCCGCTGACGATGGGTAAGTTCGGTTTTCAGGAGCAAATGGGACAAACCGATGATGGCGTTCATCGGCGTACGGATCTCGTGGCTCATGTTGGCGAGAAAAGTACTCTTGGCCTGGTTGGCTTTATCGGCTTCCTCCTTGGCCAACTCCTTTTCCAGGCTGGCGCGTTCCGCCTCCTCTTTCTTCGCGCGCAGTTCTTTGGTTGCTTCCATGATGCGAAATTCCAACGTGCTGCGATCCTGATGCAATTGCTGCACCATTTGGTTGATGCCAACCGCCAGTTCGTCCAGTTCATCCACGTTGAGCCGCGGAGAAACGCGCACGGTTAAATCCCCTTCCCCGATACGACGAATTGCCAACCCCATATCCAGGATGGGAGCGGTAATCCGGCGCGCCGCCCATAACGCCACCATCAAGGACAACGTTAAAACAAACAGCATGGATAGCAGGCTATACACCAATATCTTTTCCCACTGGCTATTCATGTGTTGCTTGCTGACTTCAATGATGACCGCGCCGAGCAGTTTGTCCGAAACCGGTTTCGCGTCAGCAATTTCATTGTTCAGTTCGTCCAGCTTAATCTGGGTGGCCACAATAGGTTCATATAACACCAGGATATCCCTATCCTGATAAATCGGGGAAAACGCATTCACCTTGGCAACAATATGCTCACGGCTGCCGTTTGGTTTACCAGTCGCCACCAATAGTTTCAAATCCGCATTCAGCACCGCCACGGCAACCACCTCATGGTGCGTAAGCGCAGCATCGACCCCCTGCTTCAATAAGTTCTTGTTGCCGGAAAAGACCGCATATTCACTGGAATTAGCCAGCTGACGCACCATCATTTGCGAGCGTTCGAGCAGCGCAAACTCCAAGTCGGCAAAACGCTCGTAAATAAAATAACCCGCCAGCAACGTTATCATCACCAGAATCGGGATCAACGCGACCAACAGGGTTTGCTGTTTGATTCCGGAATGCTTCATGGCGTCTCTCTGATGAGCGCGCTCATTTCATTGCGCAATTCAGCCGCGTTCTTGATGCTCAAACCAAGCGACCGCCCCACTTGCTCGTTGACCATTACCTCAAACCACTGTGGGTACTGGGCGGTCGGCAAGGTGGACATTTCCCGAAATTGCCGGACCGACAGGACAGCCTGCGCAGCAATCTGCGCCGGGGTGCTGAATATGGCGCACAATGCGCCCGCATTGACATAAGCGGGTGAGAAACCGATCAGGGGGATGCCTCTACGGTAGGTCGCCAGCAAGATATTGCGCAGGGTCGAACTGTTGTAGACCGTGGAATCCGGCAACGCCAGCAACACGTCGCTTTCTTGCAACACCTCTTGCAATGCCTCATGAAGCGGCAATGTCGCACTGATTACACGCTCATGTAGACTGAGCCGCTGCAAGGATATCTGCTGGCGGAGTTGGGCCTGCTCGTCTTTCGGAAAAGAATCAAACAGCACGCCCACCTGGCGTTTATTCGGCAGTACTGCTGCGATCAGATAGAGCTGACGCGCCAACGGTTGATCCAGAAATATCGCCGAAAAGGTTTTTGAATTCGCCCGCGCCGAAAAATCGCGCAACAACTTTTTGTACCCAGCTTTTGGAATGAGCACATTCAGGACGGTGATTGCATTGCTGGCCGCCACCGCAGTTGCCGCTTTCATCCCAACGCTGATGACGAGATCGGAATTCGGCAGCGGTTTGGTGGGATCATCGACCACGACCAGATCGATATCCAGCTTGAGAATATTGTCACGTAGCGCCTTGGTGAATTCCAGATAAGACTCACTGTTTTCGCTCTGCACCACGGCGACAATGAACGGTTTGAGGTAATTAGGTGGTTCGGCATGAACGTAGTTTGTCGAACAGAAAAACCACAAGAATGCCGAAACAAACCAGATACCGACGCGGCTAGCAGAACGAAAAACCGGGGTCAGCCGCACACCTGCCCGGTAGAAATTGACTATGGTAGTGAGATAGGCGCACCCATCAAATAGGTGGCCGTTGTATCCCGTATGATTGCCCTGTCGCCATGCCGTGCGCCCATTTCGGGCGATAGCCTCGTTTTCCACGAGCCGACTCCATGCTAATGGGTTGGTTCGATTCGTTCCAACACGCGGGTTTCCTCACTTCGAGGGGTATATCTGGTACCGTTTTTTCGGGTGAGGAGTGGGTAGTTCTTTCTTGTAATTTGTAATCTACTTATTGACCTAAACAGCCACAACCTGGACAAAGCCAGTAAAAACCGGCAGCAAGCTGCCGGTTAAATCCGTCATGCCAGAGCGTGATGGCATGTGCCCACTGGTTTAGCAAGGCGTATAGTTTGATACGTGGCAACACACAATAGGCCCACTCGGAGGCGGACAACTCATCATTGTACATCCACTGGAACAGCCAAGCGGTTGGGACTCGGTCTGTATTGTCTGCGTGGACGGTTGAGGGGTGGATGGTGCGGTCGCCGCATCTTCTGCCCAGATAGGTGTAGCGATCAAGGTTGACAATAACAGCAAGAGGGGTTTCATTTTCATAGTTACACTCTTTTGTGGTTGAAAGATATATCTGCGGCTTGCCCGATGCGAGCATCGCCCTACTTCCTACTTCCTACTTCCTAACTTCCTAACTTCCTCGGCACAAAAACAGCACTCATCCTCATCATTCACAAACAAGACAAACTTCACCGTTTCACCAGGAAAAATTGAGTTTGACATACATCAGCCGCCCATTACTGAATCGCGGGTTTAGCCTGTCTATATCCGTGTACTGGAAGCGTTTATCGGTGGCGTTGCGTACGCCGGCAGTCAACAAACCACGCGCCCCATTGAATCTCCAACTCAGATCGGCATCCAACTGGTTAAATTGGTCCTGATTAGCCGGAAGGATACAAAAGCCTGCGGAAGAAGAAAAATCTACAATCCTTTGTGTAGCGGCAACCTGATTATGGCTCCATGCCAGATTCACCATCCATTGCGCATTGGCAAACCAGTGCATGGTCAATTGTTGCGAGCGCAAGCTTTGTTCATGGAGAGAATCCGTCGAGGCAAATGAAGGATCATTCCAGATACGCTCATAGTCATAGGCAAGGCTCACATCCCATCGCTGCCCCCGCGGTTGCCAGTGCAAGGCCAATCTGGATTCATCAACTTGCTGTCTCAACAAAGTTTGATCCTGCGTTGTATTGTCTATAGCCGGTTGGTCAGTCTTGCGCCGCTGTGCTCCTGCATCCACCAACCAATCAGAACTCAGTTGCCTATCTCCACCCAGACTCACGGCGTGTACCCATTTCCCGTTATCACTGGGGCGGGTCAGCAAAATACCCGCGAGACTAACCGGCGCAAGCATGGCATCACCCACAGCAAAAGCACCCATGCCTTGCCATGCCGCGAGGCGTACATGTGTCCCACTATCCGGCGCGAAAACCACGCCAAGTTTTGGCAACCAATGTTGCAGGCTGGTATGGCTACCCACCCCACCTGAAACATTCTCGTCCATTTTCCCCCAACCCAATCCCGCATCTAGTTGCCAATGCGGGTTCAACATCTGCTGCCAGGCCGCATAAAATTGTCGCGAATATTGCGTGTCACCAAAACTATAAGGGTCTGGACTGTAAGGGAATAAATACAAAAAATCTATTTCCCCACGAGTCTGCTGCACTCCCCATTGTGTGACATAGGTCGCCCCACTGCGGCGATATTGCAATTCCTCGCTGTGTGCACTGCCATCGCCATATTGCGAAAATATATAATTTGGTGACAAAGATAAATCATTGTAGTCGATCGCTTGCTTGGTCTGCTGACTGCTCCATAAGCCGCGCAATTCGCTATCGTCCGTCAGACGATGGCGTAACCCCAGGCGTGTTATCTGGCTGTCATCCTCAATCATGGCATTGAGACCCACCAGCGGGTCTGCTGGAAAAAATGTCTCGCCGCGATGTGAATTAAAGGTCTGACGCGATACAAACACCTGCGTGGACTGGATCGGTCGCCATTGCAAGGTAGCCTGGAACACGTTGTTATCAAGACCATTAAAAGGCGCATAACCGTCGGTCTTGAATTGACGTTGCGCCAAGTTCAACCCCAGCACCTCATCGCCCGCCCCCAAACGAATCTGTTCCCCGTTACTATTTTGGGTACCGCTAGTAGCGTCAGCATCCAACATGATGTGCCGGGTAAACAGACTATCGTAATTGTTATAGCTGGTTTGCTGCACGCTGAGCATACTGACTACGCCATGCTGCGGAGTTGCAGCACCGGCCTGACCCGCACCATCGCCGTAGATGTCCAATACCGACGGCAAGTTCCCTGGCCTGTCGTTGAACAGACTTTGCAGGAGCAGACTGCGCCGCGCCGATTCGCCGAAACGCTGCCCTTGCAATACATCGGCCTGGTTCCTCAAGTTGGCCGCATCTTTTTCGCCGACCGAATCGGACAGGGTGTGAAACGCGAGGCTCTCCAATCCCTCTCTGCGCTGTATTTCAGCGAGGTTGGCCTGCAACAATTGTTCATCTTCCCGGAGTAAGTGTTCGCCGCGATAAACCTGCCGATACGTTGTCCGCGCCTGTGCCTCGCGTAAACTTTCACGAGCGTCCAGTAGACGGTTGTCCTCCAGCTCTGCCTGCGCCTGATACAGCCATGGGGTGGGGTCTTTGGGATCGGCTTGTTGGGCGCTACGCCAACTTTCTCTTGCCGCTGCAGTTTGGCCGTTTTGCTGTTGCGCGCGGCCCAGGTAAGTGAGTATCAGTGCATTGTTGGGGTCGGCTTTATCCGCCGCCTGCAATTTTTCCTGCCCGGATTGGAAATTACCGATTTTTATTTCGGCCAAGCCCAAACCCAATAATGCCTTGGCATCTTTGGGATCGCACTGCAACGCCTTGTCAAATGAAACTTTGGCTTCTTCCGCTTTTCCATCGATCAACCAAGTGAGGCCGCTCACAGCAATAACGTAGGGGTGCGTAGCTTCCGCCGCTTGCGCCTGCTTCACCAGCGCCGTGGCTGGTTGAATCTGATCGAGGGTCAACGCAAGTTCGGCCTCGCGCGCCAACGCAACCGCAAATTGCGGCTTCCGGGTATTAAAATCATGCATCACTGCTCGCGCTTCCGCCAAACGCCCCGCGCCTTGCAAAGCGTAGGACAATGCCAATTGAGGCAACATACCGCTCGCTAAACCTTGCACACGTTGCGCCGCTTCCAGCGCTTTTTGCATTTGTCCCTGTTGCAGGTACGCCATGGCCTCAAGCGCATAGGCATCCGCAGCATGCCGAGTGTTACCAAGCAAGGGAGCAAGTGTTTCCAACGCCTGCTGAGACTCATTACCTTGCAGCAGAAAACTGGTGCGCAACAGACTCATCTCGTCCTTTGTCTCCGCGCTGGCCTGCCCACTTTGTCCTGCATCGTCCAACCGGATCAGTGCTTCGAGGAAACGGCCATCCTGCTGCGCCTGCATGGCCGCCTGCATCGCGGGGGTGAGTTGCAATGGCTGGTATTGGGTCGCCACATCAGACAAAGTCCAAAGCGCACTTTTACCTTTCCCGATGGCTTGGGCCACCGGTGGCTGGACCCGTCCCAGAAACACATCTTCATCGTCTGCTTGCACTGCTTCCGTCAACAAACTCAATCCGGTCATACACAAAAGCAGCAACCCACGTAGTAATTTCATAAAGCTTATGACCGTCACACAACAATCTGTAGAACCCAACCTCACGGAAGGAGCAAATGAACGCGACAAAGATAGCATATGCAGCCTCCCGTATGATAGTGATGGAGAGGGAATCCAGCCACAGCAAAGTATCATCTCTGACGATAGCATTCAATAAGGTTAACCCCCCTCCACTGGGAGAGGGTGAACGGCTACCATCCTGATGTTTCCAACCGTCACTAACGAGATAGAATAATCAACGCCAACGTTCCTTGGATTGAAATCCTCCCACCACACCAACCACCAGCTGGGAACGCTAGCGGCCTTTGCACACTTATCTTTTCTTCAGTTCTTCCGGGCAACGAAAATATATCACCTTTGTTCCCGATGCGGCCAAAGCGCCATCTTTAATCTCCTGTTCAACCACCCCATCCTTAATCGTATAACCATCCTCAATCGAACGTGTATTTTTATCAATATTTTGATAGACCACCAGCACATAATCCGCCACATTGCTCCGCAGGCCGGATGGTGGCTGCCCAAGCGGGATATGACTCTTGCCCGCCATATAAACCAACCCACCGGAAAGCTTCAACCCCAGAATCTCAAGAAATACCGATAATTTAAGCGTATTATCCTTACTATCAAGATGATAGATTTGCGAAGTAAACTGCCCCAGATTATTAAATTGGTAAACGATTTTTGACTTCATGGCACTACAGTTGGTTGACCACGTCCCCACCAGAAAATCGACGATTGACCGATCAATCTCTCCAATATAACGATTGCCGTCTTTGGCGCATTCCAAAAATCCAGCTTTAATATTTTCCCCATCCTTTGATATACACTCCGCCTCAACACGCTCACTTGCCGGAAGCAACAGTAATACCATAATCACGATAAGGATACGCATAATTTTCCTTGGTTGACAGGAATACAACATGCTAATTTACTCTCCGCACCGCTTACCACATGAGCGGATATTTTAAGGGGCCACCAGCGAAGATTTCGGCAATATCTTGGTCAACGGTTCGATCGGAATAACATCCACCATCTTGCCGAACAGTTTTTCTTTGTTACGTGAAATCCAGGCGAAACCAAGTGCCGCAGAATTTCCAACGACACATCCGGCCATCGTCGCTGCGGCAAGCACCGGTACCGCCACTTCGGTTACCGTGGCAGCACCGCGACCACCGGTAGCGATAAAGGCAGTACTGCTCAACACAATAGTACCAATGGCAATACTGCCGCCACCAATAAGACAACCCAAACTTTGTATTTCCGGGTCTGAAACCTTGAGTTTAGCCGCTCGGGGAACCCCGAGGATTGATTCAAACCACTCGTTGTCTGATTCGCTCTTATTGCTATTATTGTCGGCAAACACATTCGCCGTCATGGTGGCGTAGAGGAATACCCCCATGGTCAAACAAGCGACAGAATGACAGGAATACAGAGCCATAAGGATCTCACCAAGGATGGATAGAAAATCAAAACACCGGAGGGTAACCAATGACTGAAGGTATCATTTTTGTAAGTTTCCCCACAAACGCCGGCATGAGATAAAACTGCGGTTCGGTTCGGCAATTTCGATAAAATTTTGCTACATTCTCGTCGTTGGCATCTTCTTTAACTCCGATGAATACTCCCATTATCCGATATCCACTCCCCGTTCCGGTCGAGGCGACCACCAACACCCAGCCCCTGAGCGTGCCGTTGGTGGATCTATTGCCACATGCCCCAGTCCACTGCTCCCCCCAGACCCCGTACGGCGCTCATTACCCTGAGCAAAGCCGAAGCCGGTTCCATGGTCGTGACCGATCACGAGGAACGACCGGTGGGGATGTTCACGCTCCACGACCTATTACGCATAAACATTCTAGGGATCAGTTTAGACACTCCGATCGGACAGGTCATGAGTACCCGACTGGTTACCCTGCCGCGCCAGGCCCCCGCCTGGGAAGCAGCACTGGCCATGACCCGACACCGCATCCACTACGTCCTGGTCGTAGACGGCGGACGTCTCCTGGGCGTCATCTCCGGGCGCGACCTCTTTGCCTTGCAACGTATCGGGCTGCCCCCGCTCAGTACGCTCCTGCACGAGGCCAAATCCCTCGACGACCTCGTCCAGGCCGCCGCCGATATTCGCCTGCTGGCTGGAACCCTGGTGGACCAGGGGGTTGAGGCCGAACAAATCACCCACCTCATCTCCAATCTGAACGACCAGCTCACCCTGCGCATCTTCCAGCTCGAATGCACGACCGCCGAATGTACCAATATCGAGTTCTGTTGGATATCCCTAGGTTCCGAGGGCCGTTATGAGCAGACCCTCTTTACCGATCAGGACAACGCCATCGTCTTCCCTGACCCACCGGGAGGAGCACGCGCCGCGGCAGCACTCCGGGCACGCCTACTACCGGTGGCGCAACGGATTAACGAAATCCTAGACCGTTGCAGTTTTCCTCTGTGTAAGGGGGGCATCATGGCGAGCAATCCCCAATGGTGCCTATCCCTTTCAGAATGGAAAGATACCTTCGCCGACTGGATTCATCGCGGTGACGCGCCAGTGCTGCTGAATGCCACTATTTTTTTGATTTTCGCGCACTGTACGGCAATACTGCCCTGGTCACCGAACTCCGGGACTGGCTCAACACCCACCTCAAGTCCAATTGGCTCTTTCTGCGCAAACTCACCCACAATGCCCTGACCAACCGCCCGGCCTTGGGGGGACTGTTGCATGATTTCACCTTGGATGGTACAGGGGCGCAGGCCCACACCTTGGACCTCAAGGTCAACGGCAGCGCCCTGTTTGTAGATGCCGCCCGAGTCTTTGCCCTGGCCGCAGGGGTCGCCGAGACCAGTACCGCACGCCGGCTACGCGGGGCAGCAGCGGTCTGGCGCCAGGACGAAGCGGCAACCGAGGCCTGGGTTCGCGCCTTCGAACTCCTCCAGGGTCTACGTCTACGCCACCAGCGCACCCAACTCCGGGACGACCAGGAACCCGACAACCGCCTCAATCCCAACCACCTCAATGACCTCGACCGTCGAATCCTCAAGGAAAGTCTCAGACAAGCGAAATTGCTGCAAGAGGCGATGGAAAAAAATTTCCAATTTTAAAAATTAAAACAAAAAGAAATAACAACCTATTAACCTAGAAAATTTTTTACTATGCCCACTATTTTGGTTGCCAACAGATCCGAACCAGAAAGAAACATGGTTGTCGATTTCCTGAACGGACTGGACTATCGCACCTTCGGATTCCAGAATGGCAATGAAATTCTTGCCTATTGTCGGGAAACAGCAACGCCCGACCTCATTATTTTAGACGCCAACCTACAGAATTTTGATGTCTGCCGGGAAATTCATGGTACGCCATGGGGAAAACAACTGCCGGTCATCATAATCACCGGCATCGAACAAGATTTCGAGATCGAAGACGCCTTTGTCGCAGGAGTGGATGAATTTCTCAGTAAACCGCTAAACTGGGTAGTAATCCGGCAAAGAATTCGGGTTCTCCTGGAACGGACACAGGCCCAACAGGCCCAACAGGAGGTCGAACAACTCTTTCGTTCGGTATTTGATACCGCGGTCGATGCAATTATTATCATTAACAGTGAGGGCATCATCCAATCGCTGAACCATGCCACCACGCAGATGTTCGGCTATTCCAAGGAAGAGCTGGTGGGGCGTACGGTAAATAGACTAATGCCGGAACCTTGGTCCTCCGAACATGACCACTATCTTCAAAATTATTTACAGACGGGGCGTGCCCAGATCATTGGTATCGGTCGCGAGGTAACCGCTCGGCACCGGAACGGACAGCTCTTTCCAGCACGTCTGGCCGTCTCCCAACTACCCATCGGGTCCGGAAAGAAAATTTTGTTCACCGGCATATTGCACGACGTCAGCCAACGGGTGCGGATCGAAAATCAACTACGTCAGCAAAATGACCGGATGGAGGAAGAGCGCCAGATCATTCAAGATATTCTCAGACGGATGCATCGAGCGGCACCATACGAGGGCGCGGGGCTACGCCTCCTAGAAAAACCAGTGGAGGAGACCTCGGGAGACCTCTTGCTCTCCTCCTCCCGACCCAATGGAAGCAAACATATTTTTCTCGGCGATTTTACCGGTCATGGGCTTTCCGCCGCCTTGGTCGGCCCGTTGGTAACGGATATTTTCTATACCATGACTAAAAAGGGATTTGCCCCAGACCAGATCCTGAGCGAAATAAACCGACAACTCCATAACAAGCTACCCGCCTCGCTGTTTCTGGCAGGTTGTTTTCTGGAATTGGATCCGGTTCATCAGCGTCTCCTCGTCTGGAATGGTGCCTTTCCCGAAGTAAAAATCATGCGCCAAGGCGCAATCTTCGCCCGCATCCCAAGCCATACCCTGCCCTTAGGGATTCTGACACCCACCCAATTTGATCCAAACGGCATCACGCTCGATCTGAAAAAGGACGACCACGTCATCGTTTTTACAGATGGCATCATTGAAACCCGCTCGCCAACGGAAGAGATGTTCGGCGACGCCCGTCTTGAAAAGCTATTGGAGGAGATTTTGACCGAGGATCGGACGTTGGAGGAGATTATTTCAAGGTTGACCACCTTTCGCGGTGATATGCCACAGGAAGACGACATCACTCTCGCCGTTCTTTCCCTAACATCAGCACCACCACAATAGAGGCAGTTGACACCATGAAGAGTTGGCAGCGACTGGGCTTCTTTTTCTTTCTGCTAATGAGTTCCCTGCGGGCTGAGGAGGCCCCGCAGACACTGATGCTGACCTGGGAAGGGGATCCCTGTCGGATGATGGTGGCGCAATGGTTGCGTGGACCGGGGCTGGGAGAACGCCCAGAGGGAAAAAACCCGGAAAAAGTAGTGTGGCGAAAATCGGGCAAGAAAGAACGGAAAGTCCTCACCGCGGAAGTACAGCCGTTTCCCGACCCGGATAATAAGGGTTTGCCGCGCTGGTCCTTGGTCAAGGTCCGTTGGAAAAGGCTGGAGCCCAATACTGAGTATTCTTTCAAAATCGGCAATTCGCCCGAAATGAAATTCCGCACCGCGCCGGAACATCTCCAGCAACCGATCACTTTTACGGAAGGCGGCGATGTCAATATCCAGGAATCTTCCGCGACGATCCTGTCGATGGGGGCCAAGCAGGACCCATTATTTATCAGCGTGGGTGGAGATCTGGCCTACGGAGATGGTCATGATGTGACCAGGGAGATTGCTTTTTGGCAGCAGTGGAACCGGGCCGCTCGGGCTCCTGATGGTCGGCTCATCCCCTTTGTCGCGGGGATTGGAAATCATGAGGTGAACGGCGGATATGTCCAGGAAGGGGCGAGTTTTGCGCAGATGAAGGCACGGGCGCCGTTTTTTTATGCATTGTTTGGCGGGCTATATCAAAAGGCAGAGCCGGTGGCGCTAGATTTTGGAGATTATCTCTCGATGTTGCTGATGGATTCAGGACATGTTTTACCGATTTCATCCCAAACGGGATGGCTGAAGAAAAATCTAAAGGATCGGCAGTCGGTTCCGTGGGTGTTTGCTTCATGGCATGTTCCTGCTTTCCCTTCCACGAGAACCTGGAATGATCAGAAAGAAATTATCCAGACGCGGGAGGAATGGCTTCCTGTTTTAGAGGCCTCCCAAGTGGCGGGGGTCTTCAATCATCATGATCACAACCTACAAAGAGTGGAAACCGAGGGAAAAGGCGGCCGCAAGATCACTTTCTTTGGAAATGGCGCCTTGGGAGTGGCGGCGCATCCGCAGCAATGTGCGGAATCAAGGCTTTTAGCCAAGGCTTTTGCGCAGTCGGATTATGTCAACGTAGTTCAACTGCGTAAGGATGGCGCGACGATACGTTCTCTTGGTCCAAACGGGCAGGAACTGGATCGAACCGACCTTGCCGGACCGGGTCGCCGCTAGTTTATTCTACTCGCGGCGCATACAAAAAGAGCCGATCCTCACGTTGCGTGAATTCCAGATGCTTCAAAAAACTCATCCCCAGCAACACCACATTATCCATCATTTGCTGGGAAAATACCGCGTTCACATTATGCATCTCAATGGTACCCAGATGCACCGTCGCCAGGCGCGTCTTGAACCCTGTTGCCGTTCCATTGGCGGTATTGAGTAAGATTTCCTCGCCGTGGGGAAGACCGAGTTTGCGCGCCAGTGCTGAGGATAAGGCAACCTCGGTTGCCCCGGTATCGACCATGAATACCACGGAATGGCCATTAATCTCGCCACCGGCAAGGTAATGATCGTCTCGACTGCGTTTCAAAACGACCTCTCCCTTAGTGGTGATGGTGGGTTGCCTATTCGGATTGGCTTGAGATGTCATCCAATCATCAGCAAACCACCAGCCGCCGCCCAGAACCAGCAGCCAAAAGCAGGCAATCCATAATAAGACCGGATCAGGGCGGCGGTTCATTCGTTTACCCGAACCCGCAACCCTATTTCCCTGACTCGTTGCCCCATCGCCTCCAGCCATCCCCCCGACAAAGCCGACAGTCGCGGCGCTTCCGCCTGCATGGAAGGACGAGCCAGACCGTAGAGCAACACGCCGTCAATCGGGATTCCCCGCCGTCGCGCCTCCGCCAGAAAATCCAGATAGGCCTGTTGTTCCATGGCACTGGGTGGT
This sequence comes from Gammaproteobacteria bacterium, assembly GCA_963575685.1. Lineage (GTDB taxonomy): Bacteria > Pseudomonadota > Gammaproteobacteria > CAIRSR01 > CAIRSR01 > CAUYTW01. The sequence continues at coordinate 13,380 of CAUYUB010000685.1, forward strand.
TCCCCGTCAAAGACAAACAGCGAGGTTTGGATCCATGTAGGACAGCGGCGAGCGCAGCTTTCCAGATGACGCAACACCGTTGCCGGGGAAAGACGGACATTGTTGATGCGGCGGATCCCTTCCTCCAGGGCACTATCCAGCTTAAACCAAACCTCGCCGCCCAATTTCGCCCAATGCACCAATCCGCATTGGACCGCAGGCCGTGTGATTAGGCTGCCGTTCGTAATGAGCACCCGCCTGATGGAGCTGCATAGCGCGAATTTCGTACAGACTCGACCAATAATATCAATAACGATATCAAACTCCCGACAACTGGTGGGTTCGCCATTGCCGGAAATGGCAATGTCACGGATCGTCCGCTGCTCCTCCGGCAATGAGTAACGCACATAAAAATCTCCGTGCAGAATATCTTCTAAGAGTCCGCACAATTCCTCTTCCAGTAGTATCCGATCAATATCCGGTGCCGTACCGCGCGTCAGCGCTGGTACCTGGCAATATACGCAGCGCCAATTACAGGCGTTGTTGGAATTGAGATTGATCCCAATGGAGAGCCCCCCGGAACGACGGGAAACGACCGGGTAGACGTAGATCAACCCGGCGCGGTCGCGGCGGTGGTCGGTAGTGGTAAGTATAGGGGTAGTAATAACCATTGCTGCTCTTGATAACTTTCCTATGTTGAATAAGGGAAATAATCTATTTCTTTATAGACTTATTCAGGCTTAGGGTAAGTAACCCTGGTCGTGAGGAGTTAACATTGCGGTCAGGTATATTCGGCAATTACCTGATGTCTTCCATTGTTATAAGGAGTATTCCATGAAGAAGTTACGTACCTGGTTATCCGCACTCATTCTGATGGGTCTTTCCGGCCTTGCCTTTGGTGCCTCGGTCGATATCAATAGCGCAGATGCTACTTCCATCGCCAAAGCGATAGATGGAGTAGGTCCGGTAAAAGCCCAAGCGATAGTGAGTTATCGCGAAAAAAATGGTCCTTTCGCCACAGTTGATGACCTTACCAAGGTTAAAGGCATCAGCAAAAAAATCGTTGATAACAATCGTGCCAATATGACTGCCGGTGCTGCTCCCGCCCCGGCTACCCCCGCCAAACCTGCTGCACCCGCCGCACCCGCCACACCCGCAGCAGCCAAGTAACCTTTTCCGCCACACCGGAGGTCCTCCGGGACCTCCGTTGCTTCCAACAGGTAGACCTTCCGCTCGGTACCCATGGGACAAAGAGGACAAGGATCCAAACAGTTCCTTCTGCGATATCCTCCCCTGAGGGAGTCAACCTCTCCTGTTGCTTACCGGAGGATCCTAATGTACCGAGCGTTCATCACTACGATTGGACTGGCGAGATCAATAACCTCCACGTGGTGGGTCTTGTTCCTCTACCTGTTGCCTGCTGCGGCCTACGCCACTGCCGGCGCGTCCATCACCCCCAACGAGGTCTATGCCGAGGTCCTGCGCATTGAGCGCGAAACCGCGCTGATCGAACGCAGCTTGGAAATCTCCGGTGGGGCGCGGACCACCGCCGTTGAGGCCAACCTACTGCCCCGCCACAGTTGGGCACAGGCCACCGTGGTGCTTACCAAGATCAGCCTGTTCAAACACCAGCGTGGGATGCTTGCCGTCTTACCGACAACCATTGAACCTTACCGCGACCTAGACCCCTTTTATAGCTGGGCACAAACCCAACGCATCCTTAGCGAAATCACCATTCTAAAAAAATGGTTAGATATTTCAGGAGAGAGCGAACCGGTGGCGCCAGTCTCCGGCAAGCGTCCGGTCGATTCCTTTAATCACCTGAGGCAGCTTTCCGCAGAATGGACTTTATTGATTGGGGGCGGGATCCTGCCCGCCCATGTCTATGGGGAGGCAATTCACCTAATCGAGGAAACCAGGGCATTACTTACCCATCTCGGCATCATCGACAGCGCCACTCCCCCCCCCCCGACACAACGATGCCATCCCCCGCGATTCCCTGGAGGCTGCCTTTGCGGTACTTGCCGAGGTCCAACGCCTCCAAAGGCTGGTGGGAATTACGCCGGTGGACCTCAGTATTTTCCGCAAGAGCGAAGACGTGGTCCCAGATGATGTCTTGACCATGGTCATACTGATCCTCGGAGAGATGCAAGTAATCAAGGCCCATGTCGGCCTTCAGCAAAACATTACAC
>CAUYUB010000686.1:0-15541 GCA_963575685.1 Gammaproteobacteria bacterium
CACGTGAGCCTGCGCGACGTACTGGAGATGGTGCGCGCCTTCCGTCGTGACGATCCCAAAACACCCGTTGTGCTCATGGGCTACCTCAACCCGGTGGCGGTGATGGGCTATCAGACCTTCGCCACTGCCGCCGCCGAGGCCGGAGTCGATGGGGTACTCACCGTAGACCTGCCACCAGAAGAATCCGGCCCGCTGGTAGTGGTGGGGAGTGCCCTGGTCTCCCGGATTGAGACCCTGGCACAGCAAGGGGTGCCGATGGTCCCCGAGGTTGTGGCTTTTCTTGCGGGGCTGCGTGCGGCGATTGATGCCGAGTGACCGAAAAACAGAGGAAAGGAGAGGATAACTATCTTTGTCGCGCACCGCGACGAGGGGAAGAAGTGGGCAGCAGGGGACCCAATCGACTACGCATCATCGGCGGCCAGTGGCGAGGCCGTCTCCTACCTTTTCCCGATGCCGTGGGCCTACGTCCTACCCCGGATCGGGTACGTGAAACCCTGTTCAACTGGCTCCAAGGCGTAGTGACCGGTACCCGTTGCCTGGACCTTTTCGCAGGTAGCGGTGCTCTCGGGCTGGAGGCACTGTCGCGCGGCGCTGCCGAGGCCGTATTGGTGGAACACAACCCGGTCGTGGCCATGACCCTGCGCGGGCACCTCGAGCGCTTGGCGGCGGAACACGGACAAGTAGTGCAAACAGATGCCATCAACTACCTGCAAGGGCTTTCCCGACCTTTTGATCTGGTCTTTCTCGACCCCCCTTTCCATCAAGGTTGGATCGCCCGTTGTTGTGCCTTGCTGGAAGAACGTGGCTGGCTCACCCGAGGCGCGTGGATCTATCTGGAAACAGAGGTCGGGCTTCCCCTTCAACCACTACCTGCGAATTGGGAGCTGGTTCGCTCCCGCCATGCCGGACAGGTGGGTTATCACCTGGCACGGTATCTACCGGCAGATTTCCTGTAATCGTTCCCCTGCAACCATTAAGTCGCTTAGTGTTATCCCTATGAGAAAAAGTAAGATCCTCACCTGCAACCTTTGGATAGTGCAGGCAGAATATCCCGGCATCAGGATTTTTCGGAATCCTTCCTATTTTTAAGCATATTAGCGAAATAATTTTCTTTATCCTTGCAATCCAAGAAACAAGTGAGTCCTGTATTATTCGCCGATATGCTCACTTCTCCTGATGCACCAGATCGCATATTCCTCCCTTCAATGCGGGTGACTGCGGTCTATCCTGGAACCTTCGACCCGATTACCAATGGTCATTCCGACCTTATCGAACGGGCCTCGCGCCTGTTCAGTCGGGTAGTGGTTGCGGTGGCCGCTGGTTCCGGCAAACAACCCACTTTCTCCTATGAAGAGCGAGTGGCCTTGGCCGAAGAGGTGCTGGTCGGTCTTCCCGGCGTGGAAGTCCATGGCTTTCGGGGATTGTTGGTAGACTATGCGCAGAGTTGTGGTGCCCAGGTTATCCTGCGTGGCCTTCGGGCGGTATCGGACTTCGAGTACGAATTCCAATTGGCGGGGATGAACCGCCGTTTGTACTCCGGCATAGAAACCCTGTTCATGATGCCGGCGGAGCGTTATACCTACCTGTCGGCAAGCCTGGTGCGGGAGATCGCAGCCCTGGGAGGGGATGTATCAGAGTTCGTCCACGCCAAAGTACTGACAGCGCTACGGGAGCGTCGCAAGGACTAGATCCTGGTAACGGTAACACCCCGTTCCCTTTACTCAACTCGGGAAATGGGGGGTACCATGACGCATAGGAATGCGTACGCCGCGACCGCTTCACTTTTTTGAGTTGAGTATTTTCTTACTTGTAAGGAGTCAGGCAATGTCCTTGATTATTACCGATGAATGCATCAATTGTGATGTTTGCGAGCCCGAGTGCCCTAACGGCGCCATTTCTCAAGGCGATGAGACCTACGTCATCGACCCCAACCTGTGTACGGAATGCGTAGGTCACTTTGACCAGTCCCAGTGCGTTGAGGTTTGTCCCGTGGACTGCATCATTAAGGACCCCAACCACCCGGAGACGCAGGAAGAGCTCATGGAGAAATTCGAGCGTATCACTGCGGCAGGATGATCATCCCCGCGACCACCTGCTTTGATACTTGTTTTGCCTCCCTCTTACCGTGATCGGTTGGTCGAGATAGGCCGATAAAAACGAGTATCAGGGCGCTGCTGCCGAGAGGCCCCCCCTGTGGGGGCCTCTTTTTTTTGGGGAGGTGACGAAACGATGTCGCTTTGAAAGCTTGCATCGAAATACCGGGTGCGCCACCACATGATGTGGTTTTGTTGGAAGGAAATCCCAAGATGTCGCGTTCTTTATGGTGCCGTTTCGGCACCCACCCAAAACATCGAGACTCAGCTACCTCCCACCGTTTCAGCGTTCGGTACCGGTTGCAATCCTTTCATCACCCTCCTCCTTATTTTTCATTGACGGATATGTGCGGTGTCACTATATTTGGAATGCGCTGCATTTTTTGATTACAATGAACCGTCGAAATTTCCAATCGCCCACAATACTAAGGAGGACCCAATGGAACTCGACCTGTCACAACTGTCCGTAACCGAACTGGCCGATCTGCGCAAGCGTCTCGAACTTGACCTGAAGAGCCGTGCCGTTCAAGAGAAAAAAGCTGTCCAGAAAGAACACGAAGAAAAGCGCCGCGCCATCGTGAAGCAGGTTCATGAGCTGGTTGGGGCCTACGGACTCGATCTGGAAGATGTAATGACGCAACGCTTGCGGGGAGGACGTCGCAATGAGGAAGCCGATCTACCCAAAGCACCACCCAAGTACCGCAATCCGCTTAATAGCGAGCAGACCTGGGCCGGCAAAGGCCGGAAGCCGAATTGGCTGATCATGCTGATTCAGCAGGGCAAGACGCTGGAAGAGCTTGCTGCCTGACTAGGTGCAACAATGGGACTTTCCCCCTCTCCCAGCCCCTTCCGCGAAGAGAAGGCTTGAGAGAGAGGGAGAGTTTAGGAACGGTAATTTATTAACTTGTGCAACGGAAACATAGGAGTGCAAAGCTTGCTTTGCACGTGCAAGGCAAGCCTTGCACTCCTTGCCCAAGTGATGAAATTCTCGTTCCTTAACGACAAGATGGGAGAATGCCGCCGCGTATCCTTCTCATCCGGTGCGGGTGGCGCTCGTTACGGTTGGCCGGTCGTACATTGCCGACTCCACCAAGGCACAAAGGATATGTCCGATGAGGATGTGGCCTTCCTGGATGCGCGGAGTATCGGCGGAGGGAACAGCGAGGAAGTGATCACAAAGGGGCGCCATGGCTTGTCCGTTGGCCCCGGTGAGCCCCACCGTGATCATGCCTAACCGGCGTGCCTCGGTCAGTGCGGCAAGGATATTGGGGGAACGACCAGAGGTAGTGATACCTATAAACAAATCCCCCTGTCTTCCATGAGCCTCAACTTGGCGTGCAAATAGGGCCTCATAGCCGTAGTCATTACCAACGGCGGTAAGAATGGAAGTATTGGTGGTGAGCGCAAGCGCCGCCAGCGCGGGGCGGTCAAAATAGAAACGACCGACCAATTCCGCAGCGATGTGTTGGGCATCCGCAGCGGAACCGCCGTTACCAGCCAGCAGCACCTTTCCTCCGGCGCGGTAGGCCGCCACCATCTGCGTTGCCACGGCCTGGAGCTGTACCAGTAACGCGCCATCCGCCCGTATCGCTTGCTTGACCGCTATCGAATCTTCTACCTGGCGGCGAATCGCCTCCAGAGTCACACCTTCGCTTACCCTTTCCACAGACTTGAACCTTGTATGGAGAGGAAATCCAACCGTACGGTGATAAGTGCCGGAGGGTATCAGCTCTGATAGGATTGTCAACGTCCTAGCCCCCCTTGCCGCTTCAAGTGCATCAGCCTTCATGTGTGATGGCGTTTTTCAGGGCAAAAATGTAGAGTTGACGGTAACCAAAGACAGGGATTCGCTCAGCTTGGAAAGCGAGCGCCATGGTAACACATATTATAATTATAAATCAAATAGTTACCTGATTCCCGCGCTGTTTCTCGGGATGAGTGTAATGATGGCGTAATAAATTAAAGATAAAGAGACAAACGATGCGGTTCACGATCCAGAGAGAGGCCTTACTCAAACCTTTGCAGGCAGTCGCCAGCGTGGTTGAGCGGCGACAAACATTGCCGGTCTTGGGGAACCTGCTATTGGCGGTAACGGAGAATGAACTTGCGGTGACCGCAACCGACCTAGAGGTAGAACTGGTGGGAAGGATACCGCTGATGGCGGCTGAACCTGGCCGAATCACGGTACCGGCGCGCAAGTTGCTGGATATCTGCCGCGCCCTGCCGGAGGGTACGGAGGTAGGGGTAACGCTGGAAGGCGAACGGGTATGGCTACGGGCCGGCAGAAGTCGTTACACCCTCGCTACCCTGCCGGCCGAAGAATTCCCGAATGTGGAAGAGATGAAGGAAGGCATGAGATTTAGTCTGCCCCAAAATGTACTCAAGGGGCTCATTGCCCGAACCCATTTCGCAATGGCAGTTGCCGATGTCCGCTATTTCCTGATTGGCTTATTGTTGGAAGTTGAGAAAGGATGGATCCGGGCCTGTGCTACCGACGGTCATCGGCTGGCACTAAGCGAAATCGCCTCGGAAGTGGATCCGCCAAATCCAACCCAGGTCATCATTCCGCGTAAGGGGGTGGGGGAGTTGTTGCGACTGTTGCAGGACTCGCAAGTACCGGTAGAGGTAATGCTCGGCACCAATCATATCCAGATAACACTTCCTGACACTACGTTTACCTCGAAACTTATTGATGGTCGCTTCCCGGACTATCAACGAGTCATTCCGCAAACTACGACCAAAGTAGCCACCACCGCCCGAGAGAATCTACGCCAGGCGCTCAACCGCGCCGCCATCATCTCCAACGAGAAGTTTCGCGGAGTACGGCTCCATGTCTCGGAAGACAAGATCCGGGTACTTGCGGCAAACCCGGAGCAGGAAGAGGCTGAGGAAGAATTGGCCGCGGAATATCAAGGCGAACCCTTGGAGATTGGCTTTAACGTAGGCTATCTCTTGGATGCGCTAGGGGCAATCGAGGATGAACAGGTCATGATCGGGTTGACCAATGCCGACAGCAGTGCCCTGATCCATGGGGTAGGGAATGTGGCCTCCCGCTACGTAGTAATGCCGATGCGGTTGTAAATGGGATAACAATCCCAGAAATGACCGTTTAGTCCTCCTTCTTCCCAAAACTCCGGGAAGGAAGAGGACTAAACGGTTATGCGCTGCCCGCAGTGGGGGTAGCAACCAAACTTCCCGTAGGGTGGGTAGCTAATCGCTCCACCAGATAGGAAAAATTGTCCATCGAATGGAGATGGAGGTAGATCAACTCCAGGATCCCATCCCGCACCAATCCTGCGAGTTGCTCGGCGGAAAGATCGAATAAACGTTGGCGGTTGACAACCAAAAAACCTCCAATATTCATCCGTGAACCGGTCTTGAGTTCGACATTGGCCTGCATGGCTTCCAATATCCCCAACTCCTCGATTCGGGTAGCGATTTGTATACTCGCCGCGTATTGGACCTGGAAATCTTTAAGAAAATCTACGGAATTTTTAAGGAAGGCACTCTCGACACCATTCTCAAACAAAGCCAGCCCCCGCCGTTCATTATTAAAGCTAGAATCGGCTGAATCGATACAAACCGTAAGGGTATCGGAATCGGGCTGCGTAGACAGGATAAAAGGATAACGTCGAACATAGGCCGGCACGTACGCCGCACTCCACCCCCCCGCTGCCGTAACGAACAAATTTTCCCCCTCACGCAATCCCAATATCGCCAAGGGAAATGTCGTCTGGCCATCTTTTCCGAAGACAATCGGATATTCGCGGCAGGCCCGTGCGAATTCTACCGTCGCCATAAATACCGAATTAGTATCGGCAGCATAGCGATAGTCCCCGCGCGGAGCTAGAAAAAGGTCGCTATGCTGGCTGCGGTCGAGGGGGACAACCTCTTTATAGAATAACGGGTTATTTTGCACGGTAGGATGCTCTCACAAACGGGCGAGGCCGTCCTGTGGATAGTGGGCGGGGTAGGGAAGACGGGCAACCCCTGCGGCAATGGCCGCCCGGGCTACGGCCGGAGGGATACGTTCGCGTAGGCGTGGGTCAAAGGGCTTGGGAATGATGTAATCCGGCCCGAATTCCAGGTGATCGAGGTGATAGGCCGCCAGCACCTCGGCAGGTACCGGCTCATGGGTAAGGGCTCGCAAGGCGTGGACGGCGGCGATGTGCATGGATTGGGTGATCCGGCGAGCACGTACGTCCAAGGCGCCCCGGAAGATATAGGGGAATCCGAGGACGTTATTGACCTGATTCGGAAAATCCGTTCGACCGGTAGCCATCACCAAATCATTGCGTGCGGCGTGGGCGCGGGCAGGATGGATCTCGGGGTCGGGGTTGGACAAGGCAAAGACCACCGGGCGCGGAGCCATCGCAGACAGCATGATTTCATCAACCAGGTTTGCAGCGGCCACACCGATGAAAACGTCTGAGCCAGCCATCGAATCCCGGAGGGTACGCTCAGGACATTCGCAGATAAATTCGCTCTTGTAGGGGTTGAGGTCGTCACTTTCCCCATGCAGGACCCCCTGGCGATCGACCAGCAGCATATTGTCCCGATCCGCCCCCAAGGCAACGAGGAGGCGCATGGAGGCAATGCCCGCCGCCCCCGCACCTAGGCACACAATACGGACATCGGATAGCTTTTTCCCTTGTAGTTCAAGGGCATTCATTAATCCGGCGGCAACGATAATAGCGGTACCGTGCTGATCATCGTGGAAGACCGGGATGTCCAGACGATTCGCTAGGATGCTTTCGATCTCGAAACAATGAGGTGCCGCGATATCTTCCAGGTTGATACCCCCAAAGGTCGGGGCGATGGCGGTGACGACATCAATGAAGTGCTCCGGTGATTTGGAATTGACTTCGATATCGAAGACATCAATGCCGGCGAACTTCTTGAAGAGTACGCCCTTTCCTTCCATCACCGGCTTCCCTGCAAGGGCGCCCACATTGCCGAGACCGAGGACCGCCGTCCCATCGGTGATTACCGCCACCAAATTGGCTTTAGCGGTATAGAGATAGGCGGCCTCCGGGTCGGCAGCAATCTCCCGCACCGGGGCGGCAACCCCGGGGGTGTAGGCAAGACCCAATTCCTTTTGGGTATCGCACGGCTTGGTGATGGCGATTTCGATCTTTCCCGGACGCCGTTGGGCGTGGTATTCGAGGGCCGCCCCATGCAATGCTTTGGGCATATCTTTCCTTTATCTTTTCCCGTACTTGCGCCGGAACCGATCTACCCGTCCAGCGGTGTCCAGAACGCGACTGCGTAACTCACCGGTATAGAAGGGGTGGCAGGCGGAACACACCTCGACATGGAGATCCTTGCCGATGGTCGAGCGAGTCTGAAAACTATTGCCACAACCGCAAGTTACGGTAATATCTTGGTAGGCAGGGTGGATATCCGGCTTCATGGGTCAACCTCATCATAGGCTTACGCGTGCCGCTGCCGGAGCTTCCCTCCGGTACCGCACGCAAGGAATAGATTACTGCAAAAAACGTTGGATAATACGGAAGGTTCCGGTGCCGGTCAAGGCGAATCGAAAGGAGTCTGCCAGACGCTTCAGCACCTCAATGGCTTCCGTCAATGCATTATCCGGTAGTGCTACACAAGTGCGGAGCCAAACTCGAAGTGCAACTCTTGAATTAACAGCTGGTTGAGCGAGCGAGGCGCAACTTGTTGAATATACGGAACAAAGCAAAAGCTACCGCATTTTTTGGTAAAAATACGGAACCATTAACGGATACGGTGAGCAAAGGCGACGAGATATTTTAAAACGCAGGAGAGAAGGGTGAGCGTCATCCAGATCCAGAGGATCCTCCACGCGTCCGCGCCAATAAAAGACGAGACATAGAAACGCTGGCAACGGACCGCCCACCAATTCAAGGGGGCGTTGGTAGGGAGAGCGGACAAATTCGGTTGACTGTTTGCGAAAACACCCAGCAAAAAAAACAATTCAACTGGAAGTGGAGGTAAAAACTAAAATTGGAATAACTTTTTATACCGACGAATCGTCGGCATACAACAAAGTTGGGAAATCAGGATGAAAACACGGAACAGTATGTCATTCGCGACGTAAATATGCCTGTGATGACAATGGTGACGGCATAAGGGAGGTGCATTGCAATACTATGGAGGGAATTTGGACAGGATTACGCAATTTTTTACGCCCATTCCGTGGCATCCATAAAGACTATCACCCGTATCTGCTCCCAGCGCGCCCCTCAATGACTTAGAGAGACCTTCTCCCCATATCTACGCAGGGTGTGCTTTTCTGCGGGAGGGGGGGCTTCTTCGCATCGTTGCGTAGTTCCGTTTCCCTTGCTGCCGCCCAGTTCTCAGCCTCCCGCTTGCGGGGAACGCATTGTCTACTTTTGTAGTTTATGGAGTCTACTTACGTAGCGCAACCTTATGAAATGCTTAATTTTAAAACGCTACGATGTCATACAATACATCATTTACTGGTGCCGATGGGCGGAGTCGAACCGCCACGGCTTGCGCCACCACCACCTCAAGATGGCGAGTCTACCAATTTCTCCACATCGGCAAAGACAAAACACGGAGCCAATTATAAACAATTTTCTTTTATGTCAAAAGACATACCAACTAAGGTTTCACTTGCTCATCAGTTTGCGGAGAAGGCATCGGAACCGGTGCCGATTCCAGCGTCGTCGCCGGCGCTTGTTCCGCTGCCGCCGGAATCGGTGCTGACGGGGTAACAGGTGCCTGCGGTGAGACCTGGAGCACCATCGGTAGGTCAGCCGAGACTCCCGAAGCAGATACCGCCGGAGCAGGCGCGGCAGGCGCCGCTGGAGCTGGTGCAACCGGGGCTGCCGGTTCTGCCCCCTTCGCTGGCTCTGTAGCCTTGGCCGGTGTCTGGGGTGCTGTCGGCAACGTCGGCAGATCGGTGGGTTCCGCGGGCGCTTTCGGGGTGGTTTCCGTCGGTAAGTTGCTCGCGGGAGAGGGCGCCACCAAATCGGTTACACTCTGCCGTTGATGCACTTGGCCACTCAGATAGGCCAGCGTCAGGCTGGTCGTAAAAAACACCGCCGCCAAGATAGCCGTAGCTCGGGTTAGAAAAGACGATGACCCCCGCGCCCCAAACAGGCTCTGCGACGCACCGCTACCAAAGGCTGCCCCGGCATCCGCACCGCGCCCATGCTGGAGAAGCACCAGCCCAATCAGCGTCAGCGATACCGCAATATGGATAAACATCAAAATAGTACGCATTTCGTACTCTTAAAGTAAGAAACAAAACCGGCAAGGAAAATCAGCGCGTCAAGCGGCTGCGCAGATGGTGAGAAATTCTTGGGCATTGAGTGATGCCCCACCAATCAACCCGCCATCAATATCGGGCATTGCGAATAATTCGGCAGCATTGGTACCTTTGACACTGCCACCGTAGAGAATACGAACCTTTTTCGCAGTCTCCGGGTCGCGTGCCGCGATCCGGCTACGGATGAAGGCATGTACGTCTTGGGCCTGCTGCGGGCTTGCGGTGCGACCGGTACCGATGGCCCATACCGGCTCATACGCGATGATACCTTGCCCCAGCGCTGCTACCCCTTCCGCGTCCATTACGGCATCAAGCTGACGTGCCACCACCGCCTCGGTTACTCCTCCCTCGCGTTCTTCCAATCGCTCACCCACGCACAGAATAGGGACCAACCCCCCTGCGCGTACCGCGGCAAATTTCCCAGCAACGACGGTATCCGTCTCACCATAGAGGGTCCGACGCTCGGAATGGCCAACGATAACGTAGCGACAGCCAACCTCGGCGAGCATTGCCACGGTGACTTCTCCCGTGAAAGCTCCAGGCTTCTCGGCGGAACAGTTCTGAGCCCCCAGAGCAACCGAACTGCCGGCAAGCTGCGCGCTGACTTCGGCAAGAAACACAAAGGGGGGACAAACCACTACCTCGGCGTTGGCGACACGATCCAATCCCGCTGAAATCCCAGCAACCAACGCCCCTGATTCTCTGCGGGATCCGTTCATCTTCCAATTGCCGGCTACCAGTGGTCTACGCATTCAGAAATCTCTCAACCAGAAAAAGGTCGGCAAGCTTACCTCTTCATGGGGCTAAGGTACAACCGGTAATCAGCGGAGAAAACACGGTTACCCATCCGGTTTTTGATTCTGGTTCGGGGCCTCCGCACCTCCCATCCACCGCCAGGGGTCGATCGGGTAGTAGCAGTTATTTTCTGACGCCTCCTTAGTGACTGAGCCTTGACAGCCCTGACACCTGTCCTTAGTATTGCCGATTCTTTCATAGCGCAGTGGCGTGGAGTATGTTCGGATGAAGACCTTCAGTGCAAAACCGGAGACCGTCCAACACGATTGGTATATCGTGGATGCTGCCGGCAAGACCCTTGGCCGCTTGGCCAGCGAGATCGCACGGCGTCTGCGGGGTAAACATAAGCCGGAATATACCCCTCATGTAGACACGGGTGATTATATTATCGTGATCAATGCCGCCAAGGTGCGGGTCACTGGTAATAAGGTCGATGACAAGTTGTATTATCGACACACTGGATACCCCGGTGGGCTGAAGGTGACCAATTTCGCCAAGCTCATCCAGAAGGATCCGGGTGAAGTGATTGAACATGCGGTACGTGGCATGCTACCCAAGAATCCCTTGGGTCGGGCGATGTTCCGTAAGCTCAAGGTTTACCCTGGCGCCGATCATCTGCATATCGCCCAGCAGCCCAAACCTCTTGCCGTTTAAGAGAGTTACAGACATTCTGATTCTTTTTTTCGGATTTTAGACCCCTAGCCGTTTAACCGCAGATTAACCTGGCAACGCAATGGTACAGCAGATCGAACATGCGATCGGACGTCGCAAGACCTCCACGGCGCGGGTGTTCCTCAAGGTGGGCACCGGCAAGATCACCATTAACAACCGCAGCTTGGAAGATTACTTCGGCCGCGAGACTGCCCGTATGGTGGTACGTCAACCTCTGGAAACCGTTCAACTGAGTGACCGGGTAGACATTCAGGCTACCGTTCGCGGTGGCGGCACCACTGGTCAGGCAGGCGCAATCCGCCACGCCATTACCCGTGCGTTGATAGGATACGACGAGGTATTGCGGAGCCCCTTACGCAAGGCTGGCTTCGTTACCCGTGATGCCCGTGCGGTAGAGCGCAAAGTGGTTGGCCTTCACAAATCTCGTAAGGCACCACAGTACTCCAAGCGCTAATATCAATCTGCGTTTCAGCTACAGGCTGCTGATGGGCGGATAATAACGCGAAGCGGATATTAAGCCGAAATTGTCGCGCATTTTTTTGTTGGGGGATCGTCTAACGGCAGGACGGCGGACTCTGACTCCGTCAATCTAGGTTCGAATCCTAGTCCCCCAGCCAACCCAGACAAGGGCTACGCGTGAGCGTAGCCCTTTTTTGTTGGTACTTATCGCTCCCCCCATGACCCGCCCCTTTGAGTTGCACAGCCATTTCCCTCCGGCCGGCGACCAACCCGAGGCCATCCGTACCCTGATATCGGGTCTGCGGGACGACGGTTTGACCAGTATCACCCTGCTGGGGGTGACCGGTTCCGGCAAGACCTACACCATGGCCAATGTCATCGCGGCCCTCCAGCGTCCTACACTGGTCCTTGCCCCCAACAAGACCCTGGCAGCCCAACTCTACGGAGAGTTTAAAGAGTTCTTTCCGCGCAACGCGGTCGAATACTTCGTCTCCTATTACGACTACTACCAACCCGAGGCCTACGTCCCTTCCAGCGATACCTACATCGAGAAAGACGCCTCCATCAACGACCACATTGAGCAGATGCGCCTCTCCGCCACCAAGGCCCTCCTGGAGCGGCGCGACACCCTCATCGTGGCCTCGGTATCGTCCATCTATGGTCTCGGCGACCCCGATTCCTACCTACGCATGATCCTGCACCTGGTACGCGGTGACCGCGTAGACAGTCGGGCCATCCTGCGCTGCTTGGCGGAACTTCAATACACTCGCAATGAACTCGAACTACGCCGTGGCACCTTCCGGGTACGCGGCGATGTGCTCGACATCTTTCCCGCGGATTCGGAAAAAGAGGCCATCCGGATCGAGTTCTTTGATGAAGAAGTGGAGTCGATCAGTTTTTTCGATCCCATGACCGGTGAATCCTTACGCAAAGCGCAACGGGTTACGATCTATCCCAAAACCCACTACGCCACCCCCCGCGAGACAGTGCTCGCCGCGGTGGAGCAGATCAAGGAGGAACTGCGTGAACGGTTGGCGCAGCTATACGCCACCAACAAATTGGTAGAGGCCCAACGGCTGGAACAACGCACGCGGTTTGACCTGGAGATGATGGTGGAGCTTGGCTACTGCTCAGGCATTGAGAACTATTCCCGCCACCTGTCGGGCCGTGCGCCCGGAGAACCACCGCCAACCCTGTTCGAGTACCTACCCACCGATTCCCTGCTCTTCATCGACGAGTCTCACGTCACCGTACCGCAACTCGGCGGCATGTATCGCGGCGACCGTGCGCGCAAGGAAACGCTGGTGGCGTACGGCTTCCGCCTGCCCTCGGCGCTGGATAATCGCCCTTTGCGTTTCGAAGAATTCGAGCACTTCTCGCCACCCACCGTATATGTCTCCGCCACCCCCGGACCCTACGAACTGGGCCGTTCCGGGATAGTAGTGGAACAGGTGGTGCGCCCCACCGGATTGGTCGATCCGATGGTGGAGGTGCGCCCCGCCCGTACCCAGGTCGATGACCTACTCTCCGAGATCCGGCGCACCACGAGTACCGGTTTCCGGGTATTGGCCACCACCCTCACCAAACGCATGGCCGAGGACCTTACCGAATACCTGGGAGAACATGGCGTCAAAGTGCGTTATCTGCACTCCGACATCGATACCGTAGAGCGGGTGGAGATCATTCGTGACCTGCGCCTCGGGACCTTCGACGTACTGGTCGGGATCAACCTATTGCGGGAGGGGCTGGACATCCCCGAGGTGGCCTTGGTGGCCATTTTAGATGCGGACAAAGAGGGATTTCTCCGTTCCGAGCGCTCCCTCATCCAGACCATCGGTCGGGCGGCCCGTAATATCGACGGCCGCGCCCTTCTCTATGCCGATACGGTGACCGATTCGATGCGGCGCGCAATGGAAAAGACCGAAGCCCGCCGCATCCGGCAACAGACCCACAACGAAATCCACGGCATCACCCCGCGCGGGATAGAAAAGGCCGTCACCGCCATCCTGGAAGGTAGCGATACCTCACCGCCAACCAAGAAACACGCGACCCAGACATCCGCCGCACAGGCAGCAGCAGACGCCGAATATGCCGACCTCTCACCCGCCAAACAGGCGCTACGAATCAAAAAACTCGAACAAGAGATGTACCGCCACGCCCAAAATCTGGAATTCGAGGAAGCAGCACGCCTGCGCGACGAGATTCGGCGCATCGAACGGATGACAGGCTAGGATTGGGCTACTCGGAAGAGACCCTACCGATAAATAACTCCCTTTCGTTGCACTAGGCAACGAAAGGGGATTTATCTCATGACTTCGGAATTAATCAGGAGGGTCAATACGGTTGAACCACTTGCGAGAGCCAAGGCGTGTCCAGTCGCGTCTGGGCTGCATACCCATACGTTGGACCACGACCTTTACCCGCTTGCGGGTTTCCTCACGAGGGAGGGCACCTCGGGTCAGGGCCTGGTAAAAATCCACCGCTTGCTCAAAACGCACGCGGGAGATCTTGACCTTGCCTTTACCTCTGGCAGCAAGCCGGGCTTCTCTGGCACTTCGTGGTTCCGATAGAAACGTGTGGAGATGCTTCTCCACCTGACTTTCCAGGGAAACGCCATCAGCGTTGGTGGTCTCATGGAGCAGAGCCCCGGCTTCTTTCAGGCTGAGCCCAAACTCCGTAAGGCCAGCCTTGAGCAGCTCACGCTCATGCTCCAAAAAGACGATCTTCTGTGGCCTGACATGCAGACGCACATAGTCGGCATAACGCTTGGCGACAACGCGGCGCGTATAACGCTCGCGGGGGTATGTGTCCTCCACGGATCTCAGTCTCGCCGGTGCGGAAGAATGATGAAAACTACCATTGGCATGGGGAGAAAGCAACCATCCCGGGAAACTCGCTGTGAGGGTCACATCCCCAGCGCAACGCGCTATGATTCGCCGTGATTCTCTCACGACAGATGATTATTTTACGATAGTTTCCTCCTCGTGCGCGCATTCTTCTACCTGCTGATTATTCTGATAGTGACCATTGGCGCCATCGCGCTGCCCCTCGTCTCCGACGTGCAGGGTTTTCTCACGGGCCCCCTTCATCTGCCTGAGGGACGTTGTTACTACGTGGTGGTACCACGCACCGGCCTCCCTGCCTTGGCCCAAGACCTAGCACAGCTCGGGATTATCAAGCGTCCGCTCTATCTGGTGGCGCTGGGCTGGTGGCGCGGCGACTGGCGCCGGTTTCAGGCAGGGGAATATCTACTCCGTCCCCAAATGACCCCTGACGAACTCTTGGATATGATGGCCGCCGGCCGGGTCGCCCTCCACAGCCTCACCCTGGTGGAAGGGTGGACTTTTAGCCAGGCACGAGAAGCGGTGAGCCTTCACGATCGGCTGGAACACCACCTGGATCGGGCCAATGACCGCGAAGTCATGACCGCCCTCCATGCCTCGGGAACGGCACCGGAAGGCCTGCTCTTTCCCGACACCTATCGATTCCCTGCCGGAACCACCGATGTGGCCCTCTTGGAACGGGCGCGGCGAGCGATGCAAACCCATCTGACCCAGGAATGGGCGCAACGCGCCCCGAATTTACCCTATCGTAATTCTTACGAAGCCCTCACCTTGGCTTCGCTGGTAGAAAAAGAGACGGCCGTCCCTGAAGAGCGTCCACGTATCGCAGGGGTATTTATCCGCCGTTTGCAGCGTCAGATACCCCTCCAAACCGACCCCACGGTGATCTACGGTTTGGGCGACGCCTATACCGGTCGCCTACGACGCACCGATCTACAGACTGATACCGCCTACAACACCTATATCCACCACGGCCTCCCCCCCTCCCCCATCGCTCTGCCCAGTCTCGCTTCCTTGCGTGCGGCCCTGCACCCAGCCCCTGGGGAGGAACTTTATTTCGTATCACGGGGAGACAAGACGCATCAGTTTTCGGTTACCCTAGAGGAGCACAATGCCGCAGTACGCCACTACCGCAGTGTTACCGCAGCACTGACCGGTCCGGTACGTTAAACCCTGGCGACCGCATCCAATCCACTTGAAAATATCTTGCGGATAACTAATAGAGGAGAACAATCATGTCCGAAAGCAATAAATTCCGTTTGGTTACGCGTAGCGACTTTGACGGGCTGGTATGCGCCGTGCTGCTCAAACACCTCAATCTGATCGACGATATCGAAGGCGTCCTTCCCAAAGATAGGCAGGATGGAAAGATCGAGTTCAGCAAGCGAGAGATTACGACCAAC
>CAUYUB010000687.1:0-15109 GCA_963575685.1 Gammaproteobacteria bacterium
ATGGTACGCGGTCGGCGCTTTGCACTCACTGTGCTGCGGGTAACCAAGCGTACTACTTATAAAGAGGTAGACGCCGTTCTAGCGAGCGATGAAACTTCACTACCATGGCATACCTTGCTTACCATCGCTCGGACCTGGCGTGCGGCGCGTCAAGCGCGGGGGGCGTTGTTTCTCACTTTTCCTGAGGTTACGGTAACGGTGGGGGAGGGTGGAGAGGTCAGGATTGAGCAAGAGGATCGTGAGACCGGCGCTCAGCTTTTGGTAAGCGAGATGATGATCCAGGTCAATCATCTTGCCGCCACTGTTGCGATGGAGGTGGGGATACCCGGTCTCTATCGCGGTCAGGCTGCACCCCGCGAACGCCTGTTCGAGGGCGCCGTCCCGAACGATCTCTGGCTCAATTACCGTCAGCGGATGCAGCTCTCTCGGGCCGAGACCGGAGTAGAGCCTACTTTTCATCACGGCCTCGGGGTAGCGATCTACGCTACGACCTCTTCCCCCCTCCGCCGCTACGCCGACCTCGTCAATCAACGCCAACTCGTCGCCTTCCTGCGGGGGGAACCTCCCCCTTA
Source organism: Gammaproteobacteria bacterium (assembly GCA_963575685.1). GTDB lineage: Bacteria > Pseudomonadota > Gammaproteobacteria > CAIRSR01 > CAIRSR01 > CAUYTW01. The sequence goes on from CAUYUB010000687.1 coordinate 573, forward strand.
TACCATCGCGGACCTTAACGCGCTCCTGGCCGTTATTGAACGTCCGGTGAGTCAAGCCCCGCTCTTGGAGCAAAATCGCCGCCGCTATTGGCTGCTGCGCACGCTTGAACAGCAGAGTGGTCTGGAGGCAGCGGCCTTGGTGATAGGGATTCAGGGACAGCGGGTCCAGATTGCCCTCCCGGAGTTCATGTTGGAAACTACGCTATCTACAGGGACTCATCCCAACCTTCAGTCCGGTCAGTGGCTACGGGTGCGTATTGTTCGGGCGCGGGCGCAGGAGGACCTGCTACGGGTAGAGGTACTTTAAAAGTGACAATAAGGATCGATGGCCGAGGGTCATCAACATCAGGTGACCTATCTCTCCGGCGAACATGATGTTAATTCAAGAGTTGCACTTCGAATTTGGATCCGCAAGTTAAAAAAACAAAATAAGGGATTTCTATGATGGCGGAAACGGAAATTGATACCGTTATCTATAGAAGCGTCCACAGAAATATTACAGATTACAGTTAACCTTGCCACTTGTCACGGATTTCGTGCGTGGCAGGATAAACTTGACCTTTCCAACTCGGAACCCATTGATTCGTTACGGTTGCATTTCCCATTCACTAGAGGACGATATGAAATTAACTAATGGTTCAACCGTCGCCGTAGTTGGTGGCGGACCGGCAGGTGCTTTCACCGCATATTTTTTAAAATTGTTTTCCTATCTGGTGGAAATGGAGATCCAGGTTGATATCTACGAACCAAAGGATTTTTCCCAACGGGGAGCCAAAGGTTGCAACCACTGCGGTGGCGTAGTTTCGGAGTCCCTGGTCCAATTCATGGCTACCGAAGGAATAACAATTCCCCCCGAAATAATTACAAACACCATTGATGTATATACTCTTCATACCGATTCCGGTCATGTCGCCCTGCATACCCCCTTCGAGGAGATGCGCATTGCTGCCATTTTTCGGGGAGGCGGACCAAAACAATCCAAGAGCGTCGTTGCCACCGCTCCCATCAAAGGATTGGATGAATATCTGCTAGAGTTAGCGTGCCGCCACGGGGCAAATCTGATTCGGGAACGAGTCACCAACTTGGATTGGGATCTTGGCCGCCCGCAGGTTATTGTCAAAAATGACCGGCGGACCTATGACTTATTGGTAGGAGCGACGGGGATCAACGGCACTGGGATCAAACTATTCGAGAGTATGGGGTGGGGCTACTCTCCTCCTAAAATGTCAAAAACCTTCATCCAAGATCTCTATCTGGGGAAGGAAGTAGTGGAGAAATATGTAGGAAATTCCATGCATGTCTTTCTGCTCAACATCCCTGGTATCAATCAAGGGGCCATCATTCCCAAGGGAGATTACGCAACTTTCTGTTTTGTGGCGCAGACGATCACCAATGAGTTAATTGAACAGTTTTTCTCCCATCCCGAAGTAAAAGGTTGCCTTCCTCCAGATTGGAAACGACCTGCCAACATTGATTCCTGTCTCTGCTACCCAGATACTAATGTAGGTGATGCCATCAATCCCTATACGGATCGAGTAGTTATGGTAGGGGACTGCGGTGTAGCCAGATTATTCAAAGATGGCATTGGTTCCGCCTATCGAATGGCCAAGGCCTGTGCTACTACGGCAGTGCTGTGGGGAATTTCGACCAAAGATTTTCGGGATCATTACGAACCAGTATGCAAAAAAATATCTTTTGACAACCGAGTCGGTCATCTGGTGCTAGATGCCTTCGGTTTGGCCCGCACCATCGGTTTCGTCCGTTATGGAATTCTAGCCACTGCTGCCGCAGAGCAGCGAGATAACCGAGAGAAAAAACCAATGAGTTCAGCTCTATGGTCGGCCTTCTCTGGCAGCCACTCCTATGTAGATATTTTTCTGGATGTATTGGGGAGCCCATTAATGCTCATGCGCCTTTTTTGGAATTTGTTGAAGGGGTTGTTCAATGCAAAATTTTCTTGCAAAAATTCCTGACCGTAGCATGGTTCAGGGTTAGGCTTCGACACTTTAGGGGGATAGTACATGTTTTCTAAAATACGCGCTAACCTTTCAAAATTTTCTTTCATCGGACAGCAAAAGGAGCTGGGAAGAATCCGTAAAATTGGAGAATTAATTATCAAGGAAGGAGATACCGACAAAAATATGTATTTTATTGTGTCGGGCTGCGTCGAGGTATTTCGCACCCTGCCCAATAATAATAGGATATCTCTCGGCAGCGTAGGCCAAGGAGAAATCGTCGGAGAAATGGCAATGTTTGAGAATGCTCCTCGTTCAGCATCAGTACGAGTAACGAAGGCTAATACCCGCATTCTCACTATTGATGGAGAAACGCTACTTAGAAATATTCAAGACGATCCCTTCTTGGCGATCATGATATTGCGAAAAATGTCTGAACGCCTCCGTAACAAGAATAACGAAATTGTTCAGCACATCCTTCTATTTAATCAACTTATCAAGGCTCATTTGGTGGCCTCTAAGGGGTTGATAACGTTGACTAGCAACCCCGATACTAATAATTTTTTGTGCCCTAGCAGTATGCAGATATTGGTGGCAAAGTTGGCGAACAAATTAAGAGAATGGGGAAAATTCTCGGAGGAATTGACGGATGATTTTATCGATAATTTGATTATCGCTGGAACCCTGCGTGATATTGGTAACGAAAGCATTCCCAAGGAAATTCTCGAAAAAAGGTCACACCTAACATCGGAAGAATGGCGAATAGTGAAGTGTCATGTTTCCGAGGGCGCTAAGGCTCTTACAAAAGCCGCGGAGCAAGTCGAAGAAAAAAGGTTCCTCAACCTAGCAGCAGAAATTTCCGAATTTCACCATGAACATTATGATGGAACTGGATACCATGGCCTGCAATGGCAGGAAATTCCGTTGAGTGCCCGCATTATTTCCGTTGTTGATGTCTACAATGCGTTAACCACCGAACGACCTTACCGCGAGAAACTTTCCAGCGAGGAGGCGATTCAATTAATCAATAGTGAGTCTGGAACTCATTTCGACCCGATAATCGTTCAGGCGTTTCTAGCAGTAATGGCAGAGTAATGCCTACTATAGAATAGATTCCGAATAAGCTAAATTATTTAAGTGTTAGAGAATTGGAGAATTTCATGAATGGCGACGATACGTTGACCGGCAGTTCTGGCAATGACACGCTCAATGGCGGTGCAGGTAATGATGAATTGGACGGCGGAGCGGGCAACGACTACTTAAATGGGCAAGGTGGCGACGACACCTACCTATTCGGCGTTGGATCTGGAAACGACACCATCGCGGAAGACTATAACGGAAACGGGTGGAATGGCACGGGCGGCAACGACCAAGTGGTGTTCACCGGTCTGCGACAGTCCGACGTGACGTTCACCAAGGCTAATGGTGGAAACAATCTGATCGCCACCATCAACTCCAGCGGTGAGACGCTGACCATCGTCAATGCGTTTTTTGCCAATTCCGAGTGGTATATCGAGTCGTTCCAGTTTACCGATGGCACGCTGTCACTGGCGCAGGTGAACGATATCGCGAATGCGGTGGGCGGTTCGGGCGACGACACCCTATATGGTTGGCCGGGTAGTGACACGCTCAGCGGTTTGGGTGGCAATGACAACCTGTACGGAGGCGGCGGTAGCGATACGTTGGACGGCGGAGCGGGCAACGACTACTTAAATGGGCAAGGTGGCGACGACACCTACCTATTCGGCGTTGGATCTGGAAACGACACCATCGCGGAAGACTATAACGGAAACGGGTGGAATGGCACGGGCGGCAACGACCAAGTGGTGTTCACCGGTCTGCGACAGTCCGACGTGACGTTCACCAAGGCTAATGGTGGAAACAATCTGATCGCCACCATCAACTCCAGCGGTGAGACGCTGACCATCGTCAATGCGTTTTTTGCCAATTCCGAGTGGTATATCGAGTCGTTCCAGTTTACCGATGGCACGCTGTCACTGGCGCAGGTGAACGATATCGCGAATGCGGTGGGCGGTTCGGGCGACGACACCCTATATGGTTGGCCGGGTAGTGACACGCTCAGCGGTTTGGGTGGCAATGACAACCTGTACGGAGGCGGCGGTAGCGATACGTTGGACGGCGGAGCGGGCAACGACTACTTAAATGGGCAAGGTGGCGACGACACCTACCTATTCGGCGTTGGATCTGGAAACGACACCATCGCGGAAGACTATAACGGAAACGGGTGGAATGGCACGGGCGGCAACGACCAAGTGGTGTTCACCGGTCTGCGACAGTCCGACGTGACGTTCACCAAGGCTAATGGTGGAAACAATCTGATCGCCACCATCAACTCCAGCGGTGAGACGCTGACCATCGTCAATGCGTTTTTTGCCAATTCCGAGTGGTATATCGAGTCGTTCCAGTTTACCGATGGCACGCTGTCACTGGCGCAGGTGAACGATATCGCGAATGCGGTGGGCGGTTCGGGCGACGACACCCTATATGGTTGGCCGGGTAGTGACACGCTCAGCGGTTTGGGTGGCAATGACAACCTGTACGGAGGCGGCGGTAGCGATACGTTGGACGGCGGAGCGGGCAACGACTACTTAAATGGGCAAGGTGGCGACGACACCTACCTATTCGGCGTTGGATCTGGAAACGACACCATCGCGGAAGACTATAACGGAAACGGGTGGAATGGCACGGGCGGCAACGACCAAGTGGTGTTCACCGGTCTGCGACAGTCCGACGTGACGTTCACCAAGGCTAATGGTGGAAACAATCTGATCGCCACCATCAACTCCAGCGGTGAGACGCTGACCATCGTCAATGCGTTTTTTGCCAATTCCGAGTGGTATATCGAGTCGTTCCAGTTTACCGATGGCACGCTGTCACTGGCGCAGGTGAACGATATCGCGAATGCGGTGGGCGGTTCGGGCGACGACACCCTGCAAGGTTGGCCGGGTAGTGACACGCTCAGCGGTTTGGGCGGCAATGACAACCTGTACGGCGGCAACGGTAGCGATACGTTGGATGGCGGAGCGGGTAACGACTACCTAAACGGGCAAGGGGGCGACGACACCTACGTATTCGGCGTCGGCTCAGGGAACGACACCATCGCGGAATACTCTGGCGTATCTTATTATGGTTCAGGCGGAAACGACCAAGTGATCTTTTCAGGGCTGAATCAGGCCGATATCAGCTTTGCGAAAGCCAACAATAGCAACGATTTGGTTGCCACCATCAAATCCAGTGGAGAAACGCTAACCATTTCCAACGGGTTTTTATACTCCGATTGGTATATTGAGTCATTCCAGTTCAGCGATGGCACGCTGTCGTTATCGCAATTCAACACCCTGACTAATTCTGCGCCAACCGGCGGAGTCAGTGTCACGGGAACGACCACTCAGGGGCAAACCCTAACCGCCGCCAATACGTTGGATGATCCCGATGGATTGGGAACGATTAGCTATAAATGGCAGATGTCGGATAATTCCATGCACTGGACCGACATCGCGGAAGCCAGTGCGAATACCTTTACCCTGACCCAGGCCCAAGTAGGTAAGTATATTCATGTCGTAGCGAATTACACCGACCAACAAGGAACGGCGGAAAACGTGGCGAGCGCACCGACCGCAGTGGTAGCCAACGTCAATGACACACCAACCGGCGGAGTTACCATCCTCGGCACCGCCACCCAAGGCCAGATTCTAACCGCCGCCAATACTCTGGCCGACATCGACGGGTTAGGGACAATTAGCTACCAATGGCAGGTATCCACAAACGGTTCCAGCAATTGGACCAACATCGCGGGAGCGACGGCGAATACCTGTACCCTAGCTCAGGCTCAGGTAGGAAAGTATGTCCACGCGGTGGCGAATTACACCGACCAACAAGGGACGGCGGAAAGCGTGGCAAGTGCGGCGACCACAACGGTAGCCAACATTAATGACGTGCCAACCGGTGGAGTTACCATCCGTGGCACAACGACCCAAGGTCAGGTCCTAACCGCCGCCAACACCCTGGCCGATGTCGATGGATTAGGGACAATCCGCTACCAGTGGCAGGTATCGGCGAATGGTTCCAGCAATTGGACCAACATCGCGGGAGCGATGGCGAATACCTGTACCCTAACTCAAGCTCAGGTAGGAAAGTATGTTCACGCGGTGGCGAATTACACCGACCAACAAGGGACGGCGGAAAGCGTGGCAAGTGCGGCGACCACAACGGTAGCCAACATTAATGACGTGCCAACCGGTGGAGTTACCATCCGTGGCACAACGACCCAAGGTCAGGTCCTAACCGCCGCCAACACCCTGGCCGATGTCGATGGATTAGGGACAATCCACTACCAGTGGCAGGTATCGGCGAATGGTTCCAGCAATTAGACCAACATCGCGGGAGCGACGGCGAATACCTATACCTTGATCCAAGCCCAAGTGGGAAAGTATGTCCACGCGGTGGCGAATTACACCGACCAACAAGGGACGGTGGAAAGCGTGGCAAGTGCGGCGACCACAACGGTAGCCAACATTAATGACGTGCCAACCGGCGGAGTTACCATCCGTGGCACAGCAACCCAAGGTCAGATCCTAACCGCCACCAATACTCTGGCCGACACCGATGGATTGGGGACAATTCACTACCAGTGGCAGGTATCCACGAATGGTTCCAGTAGTTGGACCAACATCGCGGGAGCGACGGCAAATATCTTTACCTTGACTCAGGCGCAAGTGGGCAAGTATGTCCACGTGGTGGCGAACTACACCGACGGACAAGGAACACACGAAATCGTATCTAGCGGAAATACCACGGTGGTTACGCGGGGCGAGATACGCCACGGCAGCACTGGCAGTGATCATCTTGATGGTGGACAGGGTGACGACATTCTGTACGGTGATGCCGGCAACGATACCCTCACTGGCGGTGCGGGGCAGGATACCCTCTACGGTGGAAACGGTAATGATGTTTTGGATGGCTCCAGCAACGCCGATTCCATGGACGGTGGTAATGGCGCCGACATCTATTACGTGGACAACGCCCTCGATATCGCCCAGGATAGCGGCACGGATGGAGTCGGGGACATTGTTCATGTCACCAGCTTCCTTGCGAGTGGTTATACCCTAGGAGCAGGAATTGACAATGGGATACTCGACGCGCAGGCCAACAATACCGCTTTGACTGGCAATACCGGTAATAACATCCTCACCGGTAATGCCTCCGATAATATCCTGAGCGGTGGCGATGGGGCCGACACCATTAACGGTGGAGGCGGGAACGATACCCTCTACGATGGCAACGGCAATGATTCCGTCAATGGTGGAGACGGTAATGATTGGATCATCGCAGGAAGTGGTACTGGGAACGACCACTATTCCGGGGGCGCCGGAATTGATACCGTTAATTACATTGCTGCCCTTGTCGCCCTCAATCTAAATTTGGCGACGGGTCAAGTTAGCGGTGGTGGTATTGGTGCCGATACGCTTACCCTAATTGAAAACGCCATTGGTGGAGGAAATAACGACATCCTTACCGGTAGCACGGGAGCCAATCTCCTAGACGGATATACCGGCAATGACCGTCTTTCAGGTGGGGATGGCAATGATACCCTAATCGGCGGTGTCGGCCATGACACTCTCCTTGGGGGAAGTGGAAGAGACTCCTTTGATTTCAACAGTCTGTCAGAATTGGGTACGTCCAGTGGTAACTGGGATATCATCAGCGACTTCACACGTGGACAAGATAAGATTGACCTCTCCACCTTGGACGCCAATACCGCAACGGCCACCAATGACAGCTTTACCGGTTTTATTGGGGGAAACGTCGGTTTTTCCCTTGCCGGTCAATTGAAGTTTGTGAGTGGGATATTGTATGGCAATACCGATACCGACAATGCCGCAGAATTCGCTATCCAGTTAACGGGGATCACCTCGCTGACTGCTAGCGATTTAGTTTTGTGAAGAAAATATGGCTATCCACTTAATCATTAATCAGGTTAAGTGGATAGTCCGTAATCGTGTGGGCAGGCTACGGGTGCGTATTGTTCGGGCGCGGGCGCAGGAGGACCTGCTACGGGTAGAGGTACTTTAAAAGTGACAATAAGGATCCTACCCTTTCCATACGATGGTTTGTATACATACACTACATTTCCAACTTGGTAGCTACCGCCACAAACACATCCTATGACTACCGCTAATACTGAAACACCTTCTTCTCCTGAACTTCCACCTACCCCCGAAATACCACCTACTCCTGAAGTCCGCCTTTCTTCCAATATCTTTGAGGATATGCGGAATTTCTTGAGATTTATTGGTAAATTTCTTTATTTTGCGGGATATTATTGGAACTCTGGAGAAAAATGGAAAGTACGTGGATGGACGGCAGTATTGGTGCTGTTTACTATTATCCAGGTCATCATGCCGATATGGCTAAACCAGTGGAATGCTAATTTCTTTAATGCCGTGGAGGACAGATCCTGGTCAAATTTCTTGATACAGGTTGAAATGCTTGGGGTTATTTTGGTTTCTAATATGATCATCACCTCCAGCCATATGTGGGTCAAACGGAAGATCCAAATTGGTTGGCGATCTTGGTTGACCGATAAGTTGTTGGGAGACTGGATGGCCGAGGGTCATCAACATCAGGTGACCTATCTCTCCGGCGAACATGATAATCCTGATGGACGGATTGCAGAGGATATTCGCAACGCTACTGAGGTTGCCATCGATCTGACGCATTCGCTACTCTATTGTTTGCTACTATTGATAGGTTTCACCAAAATTCTCTGGTCGTTGTCAGGGAGTTTGAAAATCGAGATTGCCGATATCCTTTTAGTGATTCCTGGCCATCTCGTCTTAATTGCACTGCTGTATGCAGCGGTGTTCTCGTCTCTGGCCTTGTGGTTATCTCAACCTTTGGTCGTTGCAGCGCAACGTCGGCAAGCGGCCGAGGCAAAATTTCGTTTCGAGCTGGGGCTCGCCCGAGAGAATTCCGAGACCATTGCCCTATGGCGTGGCGAACCCAATGAACGGCGACGCTTCCGCAGTCTATTTCGGGGCGTGGTAGGGATGTGGCAAATCCAAAGTTGGGCGCTGACTAGAATCCTGATGTTCAGTTCCGGTTATTCGGTGCTCTCGACCGCCTTTCCCTTATTGGTTGCGGCACCACGCTATATCACCGGGACGTTGACGCTAGGGGCACTGATGCAGACGGCACAGGCGTTCCAGCAGATGATTCAGGGCCTTTCCTGGCCAGTGGACAATGCAGCCAAGGTGGCGGAATGGCGGGGGTCGGCAGAACGGGTGTTGGGGCTCCATGAGGCGCTGGCGAATCTGCAACAATATAAAGGTAATCCTGAGCATCGGATCGTGATGACCCAGGCGGATCGTGCCGCATTGGTTTTTCATCATCTTTGCATCTCCATGCCGGATGGTCGAGTAATTCTGGGTTGTTTTAGTGCGGAGGTACGGAAAGGGGAGCGGGTCTTGATCTCGGATAATTCCGAGGCGGCAGCGAAGCTTTTCAAAGTAGTAGGGGGGTTGTGGCCTTGGGGGCGTGGTCGGGTGGAACTACCCAACGATGCCCCAATATTCTTCCTACCACAACAACCTTATGTGCCAAAAGGTAGTTTACGCGCGATAGTGAGCTACCCGACACCTTCTCGCAGTATCAACGATGTTACCTTGGCGGCTGCCTTGGAGCGAGTCGGACTGGGACCGCTGGCGCAACGCTTGGATGAGAGCGGTACCTGGGACCAGGTACTGACACTCGGCGAGTTGCAACGTCTGGGATTTGCCCGACTCTTACTGCATAAACCTCAGTGGATCTTTATCGAAGAGGCCACCGATGCCCTCGATCCCGCGGAGGAGGAGGCCATGATGCGGCTGTTGGCACGGGAATTACCTGATGCAACGGTCCTCACCATTGGTTATCGCGCGACCCTTGAGGCCTACCATCACCGCCACTTGCCTCTGGGGCATATGAAGATCGCTCAAATTTTATCCACGGTACAGGAAGAGAGATGCTGTGAGTGTGAAGAGAATAACTCACCATCAATAATTCCTAAAAACAGCCATAAAATTTGATGGGTAACAAGAAAGCTGGTGAAGGTCTTGCAAATTCACCGTGGCCCAATAATATACTGGCGTTCCACCCAATTTTTGGCGATGAGCCTGGCAACGGGAGAAAATGATGAGCTACTACGAAGCGTGTACCCAGATGGATAAGATGGGGATAAACCCCGAGTATCTCCTGGGTTGGCAGAATGGTTATTGGCTGCACCCCATGCGCGAGGAGCAGCGAGTAACCGACGCCTACGGCGCCGGCTACAATGACGGCAAGGCACGCAATACCGATAACTTCGGCACATGGGTGAAGGCGGCGGCTTGACGCTCTATCCCAGAAGGCGGGCGTAAGCCCGCCTTTTTCTTTTTTCGCAGGGTTAAATGGTGCTCGTCATCATTTGTTCTGGTCTATACAAGACAGTGCTTCCGGTTTACATAATAATAGCTATATGGGGAGGCATACATGGCATTTATCGTGTGGGACGACAAATACAGTGTTGGTATTGAAAGTATCGACTATCAACACAAAAAACTCTTCAATCTGGTAGATAAGCTATATGATGCAATGCTGCAAAAGAAAGATAAGGATATTCTTGGTGATATACTTGTCGAACTGATAGAGTATACTTCTTCTCATTTTTCTGATGAAGAAAGTCATATGATGCGTCATCATTATCCTGAATATAATTCGCACAAGAAAGAACACGACGCTTTAAAAGATCAAGTTATGGCATTGTTTAATAAATTCGACAGTGAGGAAGACGTATTATCCATATCAATTATGAATTTCCTTAAAGATTGGTTAAAAATACATATTCTTAAAAGTGATCTGTTATACGCGGATTATATTGTTATGTTTGGGCTAAGCGTTGGCTAGATTTCGGTAGGAGGAGCATCTCTGACACCGTTTCCTCTCCAAACCACGCTCAATAATCACCCATGACCGCCATCACCTTCGATCTCTCCAGATGTCGGATAATCCACAAAAGATGTCCCCTGCGATTCTCTTACGTCTCCAGCCACCAGCCGTACATGAATAGAAGTAAATACTTCGGTTTGCACCACCTCGATCAAATGTTCACGGATTAATTCTAGGATGGCGAGCAAAGTTACCACCACCCCGCGTCTGCCCTCTTCATAGGTGAACAAGGTGGTGAATATTATGAATTCGCCCTTCTCCAACGCCGCTAAGACCCGAGACATACGTTCGCGTACCGACAACGGTTCGCGGGTGATGTGGTGATTCCCATACATCTTGGCCCGCGCGAGGACCTCACGGAGGGCTGTCAGCAACTCGGCGAGGGACACATCCGGGTGGACCCGAGGGCGCGAGTATTCGGGGAGCAGGGCGTGGGACTGAAATAGATCGCGTTCCAATCGTGGAAGGTCGTTTAGGTCTTCAGCCGCGCGTTTGTAACGCTCGTATTCCTGGAGGCGGCGGATAAGTTCGGCCCGTGGATCTTCCTCCTCCTTTATCCCCTCGGGACGAGGTAGTAATAAACGCGATTTGATCTCGCACAACCAGGCCGCCATAACTAGATATTCCGCCGCTAATTCCAGTTGTAGTCCCTTCATAGCCTCCACATATGCCATATATTGGCGCGTGACCTCGGCAATGGGAATATCAAGGATGTCCAGATTCTGGCGTCGGATGAGATACAGCAGTAGATCGAGCGGTCCCTCGAATGCCTCCAAGAAAACCTCTAGGGCATCGGGAGGGATATAGAGATCGTCCGGGAGACGTATGAAAGGCTCACCGCGCACCCACGCCAACGGTTCGTCGGCAGGTGCAGGCGGCGCGGGAGTAGCAACGTCGGGAACGGTAGTGACCATGGGAGGATTGAGAGTAATGGTGTTTTTAGCCTTTTAGGTAGATCCCCCCTAGCACTACTTCCTGTCGCGCACCGGTGACCGCTGGTAGATTTCCCGGTAGTCCCCGGAGCGTGCGCCGAGCCAGCCAAGCGAAAGCGATCGCCTCTACCCAATCCGGGTCAATCCCTTCCGTAATTGTCGAACGCACCGGACGTGGGGCGAGGCGGGCGGCAAGGCGTGTCATTAGGGTGGCGTTATGGACACCGCCACCGCACACCAATACCTCCACCGCCTCTGGGCAGTGGTCATGTACCGCACCGGCAACGGTAGCGGCCGTCAGTTCGCACAGCGTCGCCTGGACATCCCCTGGCGATAGGGCGCGGTGTGTGGCCAAAACGGCATCGAGCCAAGCCAGGTCAAAATACTCGCGCCCAGTGCTCTTGGGTGGCGGTCGGGAAAAATAGGGATCAACCAGCAGCGCTTCCAGCAATTCTTCCACTACCGCTCCCTCCGCCGCCCATTTCCCCCCTTCATCACGGACCTGCCCGGAGTGCCGCCGGACCCAGGCATCCATCAAGGTATTGCCGGGACCTGTATCAAACCCGGTGACTGCTCCTGCCGAGTCGGCCGGTAACCAGGTAATGTTCGCAATCCCGCCCACATTGAGCACCACCCGAGGCTGAGCGGCAGTAAATACGGCACGATGAAAGGCAGGAACCAGCGGTGCCCCCTCTCCGCCGACGGCCATATCTCGGCGGCGAAAGTCGGCTACGGTGGTGATACCGGTCATTTGGGCAATGATGTTCGGATCAGCGATCTGCCAGGTGAACGGGTTGGGACCGGTAGGGCGGTGGCGGATGGTCTGGCCATGGCTCCCGATAGCTCGCACCGCTTCCGGGTTTACCGCTGCTCGCGTCAGCAGTTCCAGGGCGGCGGTAGCGAATCTTCGTCCCAGCGCTACATCCATAGGGCCGAGTCGGTCAGGATCTCCCTCTCCGGGTCGGCACAAAGTTAGAAGCTCCTCGCGCAGGGCGTCGGGATAAGGCTGGCAATAGGCGGCCAACAGACGCGGGTGTTCGCCGTCAAAACTGGTTAGTGCGGCGTCAATGCCGTCAAGGCTGGTGCCGGACATCAGTCCAATGTACAAGTTAGTCGCAGTCATGGTTTGATTGGTTGGCGGGCGGTGATTAGGCGATGGGAAGGTTATCTTAACTGGGCTTTATTGTGATAATGGCATGATGGATTGTTCGGTATTTTGGGTCTGTTTCATAGGCTTTGAGGAGTGTTGTGGTGATTTCTTCCGAAAAATTCGATGTCGTCGTTCCCCGTCTGGCGTCTCTGCTCGACCGTGTGGAGGCGCTGCTTCCTATTGTTCCCGCAGTGCCGGATTTTGGCACCATGATCGCTTTTCGCTGGCGTAAGACCTATGGTCGTGGCCATCTGTATCCGGTGTGTGGTCTCCATGCGCTGCCTCTTTCCGACCTACTCGGTATTGATGACCAAAAATCAGCCTTGGACCGCAACACCCGCCAGTTCGTTCATGGGCTACCGGCCAACAATGCCCTGCTGTGGGGCGCGCGAGGTACTGGTAAGTCTTCCCTAATCAAAGCGTTGCTGACTACCTATGGGAGCATGGGGCTACGCTTGGTCGAGGTCGATAAGCACGATTTGGTGGACCTGCCCGACATCATGGCGGCCCTGGAAGGTCGGAAGGAGCGATTCATCCTCTATTGTGACGACCTCTCCTTCTCCGCCGATGAACTTGGCTATCAGGCCCTCAAAGCGATGCTGGACGGATCGGTAGCGGCACCGCCGGAGAATATGGTCATCTACGCCACTTCCAATCGCCGCCATCTACTTCCCGAGTATCTTTCGGAAAACCGCGAGGCACGGATGGTGGATGGAGAAATTCATCAGAGCGATGCGGTGGAGGAAAAGATATCGCTGTCGGAGCGTTTCGGTCTGTGGCTATCTTTCTATCCCTTTCGTCAAGAGCAATATCTGGAGATCGTCAATCACTGGTTGATCCAACTGGGTGTCGGCAGGATTGATGATGAGGTAATTGATGCGGAAGAAGTACGCGACGCCGCCCTACGCTGGGCGCTTGCGCATGGCTCTCGTAGTGGCCGTAGTGCGTGGCAATTTGCTCGCGATTGGGTCGGCCGACAAGGGTTGGCTAGGCTTTCTGGAACGACTTGATACAGGGGGGGGAGAGTATAAACAGTTGGTGGGTATGACGAAAGACATGCAATCTTTGGTGCGCCCAGTAGCGCAATCGTTGGAGGTAGCCCCGATAGGAGCGTTGGAGATTGTCTATCCGGGACTGCGGCGAGCAGTTGATGATGAGGTAGGGATTCCCCTACTAACATTCTGAGTTGCCATCATAAAAGCTACGAGCATGGATTTATGACGAAGAAGGCACTGCCTATGCTCGCCTCGCTCGCTTCCCTGCTGTCACGCTCTATCCTCATCTTCCTCTGCTTTTTGGCCCTTACCCTGCCGGGCATCGCCACCGCTTCCACCTCCTCCCCGACCATCAGTAAAGAACAAGCCGCCAATGCCTTGGCCGGACTCGCCATTCCTTTCGAGGAAAACCGGGGACAGTCCGACTCACAGGTCGCTTTCCACGCCCGCCCCCTCGTGGGGCCGCTCTTCGTCACCCAGGATGGCGCGCTGGTCTGGGGCCTCACTCCGCAGCACGGCA
>CAUYUB010000688.1:0-51818 GCA_963575685.1 Gammaproteobacteria bacterium
GCTGCTATGCGAAAACTCGTCCATCTATGCTTTGGTGTCCTTAAAACAGGTCAGTATCTGCGGACAACTGTTTTTTTAAGGTTCATGCGGAAAGCGGTTATTCCAGTCCAGATTGCGAGATGAGTTTTTTGCTCTGGGGGCTCAAATGCTCTTCGCAATAGGCGCGGACATAGGCGATGTCGTCCACATCGAGATAATCGCGATACCCGCCGACCTTGCCTTTCCTGACCCTCGCGGATTCCGCGTCATCCGGAACGAAGCTGAAATTCACGCCGGGGATGGTCGATTTTGTCTCCATCTCTTTCATCGCATCGAAAGAGGACAGAGCGACGGCCTGGGCGAGATGTTCTTCGCCGACGGGTATGTCCATGAATTCAAGCACCCGCCGCACCGTGCCGGAAATATCGTGGTGCATGTCCTCGTAGGTTAGGCAGTGGGCGGCATCGTTGCCGTCGAGGAAGCCGGACCAGGAGTTGAGGTGGGCGCAATAGGCGGCAACGCCCTCCGGGGCGCGGATGTATTCTTTGAGCGAGCCTTTCCACGAGCGATCTGGCGTGAAGACCCGCGCATGCTGGAAATAGCGGGATACGACGGTGTCGGCTGCGGCTCGGACGAGGAACACGATTTTCTGGTCGCCGAATTTTTCTGCGGAATAAGCGTCATGGCTCGCCAGTATCAGGGGAAAGCGTTGGTCGTCGTAATAGTCGTAAACGCCCACCCCTTTTTCTTCGTCCAGGATGTCGTGGGGGATAAGCTGGAAGAAGGTTCTGAAATTGACGGGCAGGCCGAGCCGGAATTGCAGGCTCAGATAATGGGCCAGCAGGTAGCGCAGCCAGGTTCTCCCCGATTTTTGGAAAGAGCACAGGTAGAAGGACGATTTGCCCAGATAATGTTGGAGTAGGGCCGCAGCCGGTTTGCGGGCCGAATAGCGCTTTGCCACTTCTTCCGTATGCTGGGGAACGAATGCCGGGACGAGCTTGAAATTGCGGTATCCCATCCGGTGAAACTTCCCGACATCGAAAAACACCTTGCCGAACGACTGGCGTTCGGCGGCCGTCTTGGTGCAGTCGGCGGTTTCCTCCCGGCCCTGGTTCAGTTGGGAAACGCCCAGCCAGCAGGTGCGATCCGGGCAGGCGTAACCGCAGGCCGCATTGGCGAACAGCACGATGCGATCCTTCCAGGGCAGCGATTCCAGCAACGGGTCGTCGTCGTTTTTCTCCATGGGCAGCACCGCCTGATCATAGATATCCAGCGCCGCCTCGATTCTTTCCCTTGTATTGAGCTTTTTCAAGATGCTGGCCCGCACCAGATAACGCGGAAAATCCCGTTTGATGTTCTTTGCCAGCCGGTTCGAGGTGCAGATGATGGAGTTCCCTTCGGCGTGGTGCCGTTCGAGGAACTCCATGCTGCCCGCGTAAAGGGCGTCGTCGAAATAATGGTTGGTCAGGTTGAGCGAGAGATGAACCCTCAGTTCGCCGAGTTGCGCGAGGTGGATGTTGGTCAAGGCACGTTTGGTGTCGTAGGGCCTGCCTCCATAGAACGGGGACGGGTAGAGCACGAAACCGAACACGCTATCGATTTGCGCCTTGTTGACATACGGGTAATACAGCTTCAGGTAATCGCCCATGTCGAGATACGGGCTGACTTTCCGGGCCGAAACCGAGAACTTTGCGCCGGGCAGCCCAAAATCCTTCAAGTGGGTTTTCAGGTCTATGGTATTGGTGGGCATGACGAAAGGAATAATCGTGAAAACTTGATGAACAGCCCGACAATATTACACCTTGCCGTTTCTGCAAGCAGGAGATTGTCTGGTGGCGAGTTCGTATGGGCGGGACGATGTCAGCGCAGGGGGATGGCGACATGCTCCTGGAAAATGACGGCATCGAGGCCGGTGGCGAGCATGCAGGCCAGCGCATGTTTCGGGGTCTCGACGATGGGTTCGTTTTTGCCGTTGAACGAGGTATTCAAAACAAGCGGCACTCCGGTGCGCCGGTAAAATTCGGCGACAAGTGCATGGAAAGCCGGGTTGCCTTCGGCGTCAACGGTTTGGAGGCGACCGCTGCCGTCCACATGAACCACGGCCGGCACCAGCGGGCGCTTCTCGGTTTTGACTGGACTTACCCTCAGCATGAACGGGCTGTCGTCATTATCCTGGGCCAGTTCGAACCATTCCCGTGCGTGTTCGCGCAGGATGGCGGGCGCAAAGGGGCGGAACGATTCGCGCTGCTTGATGCGGGCATTCAACTCGTCTTTGCGGTGTGCTCCGCGCGGATCGCACAGGATGCTGCGCTGCCCCAAGGCACGCGGCCCGAATTCGGAGCCGCCGCTGAACCACCCGATATATTGCCCGTCGAGCATGCGCGCCACCGCCTCCCGGCTGGCCGACGCATGCGGCAGCAGCGCCACGCCGGGCGTCCGGGCCGCGGCATCGACCACGCTGTCGGCGTCGTAATGCCGACCCAACGAATCGGCGCGCAGCCTTTGGGCCGGATGCTGTCCGCCCAGTTGCCACAATCCCCAATAGGCGGCGCCTATGGCGCAACCGGAATCGTCCGCGGCAGGTGGGATGAAAATGTCGTCGAAGCCTGCGTCGCGCAATAACTTTTCGTTGGCCACGCCGTTCAGCGCCGTTCCGCCCGCAAAACAGAGGTGGCGTGCGCCAGTTCGGGCGCGCAGGTCGAGGGCCAGGTGCAGCAAACCGGCTTCCAGCGCCCCTTGCGCTGAGCAGGCAAGATTTCGGTGCCGTTCCTGCTCCGCCGGCCAAGGCGCAACCGTCGAATGCAGGTCGGGAACGGTCGGGTGAAAATGCAAGTCGTCGCCGTCGATATTGAAAAAGGCCGTGGGGGAATGAGTCGGCAGCCCAAGCGGTGCCAGCCCCATGACCTTGCCGCATTCCTTGCCGCTCGAAAAAGTCAGTTTGGATACCGCCTCGTACATCCGCCCCAGGCTGCCGAAGCGGAACAGTCCTGGCCCGTTCATGGGGTCGCAGGCGTTTGTGTGGGTGAGCGTCTTGTGGATGGGCTCAAGGCTGGTGCCGCGAGCCATGTAACCCGAACTGGTCTCGAAGCTCCCGGTTTTCGGGCCACGGGCAACCTGTATTTCGCTGGGCCACAAATCCGAGACATGGGAGCCGATGCTGTCCACCACGAGCACCGCCGCTTCCTCGAAGCCCGAGAGAGCATACGCGCTGATGGCGTGAGCGGCATGGTGCGGCAACCAGCGCACCTTGCCGTTGGCGGCCAAAGAGGCCAGCAAGCGGTTCCTTCCGATGTCGCGTTTGGGGCTGCGGGAATGTCCCTGCGCGCATACCACGACTAGGTCGATCTGCTCGATGGATATGTCTACAGCATCTAGACAATAGATGATGGAGCCGCACAAGGTCGAGCCCACGGTCAGGCGCTGATGTTTGTGCCGCGTCAGTCGTTCTTCCTTGATCGCGACCAGTATCCGTTCGCCCTGCAACAGGCAAGCCGAACCGTCGTGGGAATCGTTCAAGCCGAGAATATAAGGGGCGCGCACGGAAGACATTGGTAACGGGATTCTTGAGAGACAGGCAATTATCGCGAATAATGCGGCACTGGCAAGGGGCGCACAATATGCCACAAATCGATCCGATGCAGTCGTTCTCTCGGGCATCAAGCCCGCATCGGCTGCCTTCAAGAAATCTTAATGATGCAGTCAGGGACAAACTATGATTACAGCGGAAAAATCCTACGACGAACTAGCTCGGGTTGAAGAGCTTTACCGCAAGGCGGGGCAACGCTTCCAGGCGATTGCGCGGGAGCGGCCTTTGCTTGCCGCAGAGTTGTTTCAATACGCCGACGTGCAACGGAAAGCGGGAAATATTCCGGAAGCGGCCCATCTTTTTTATGCCTGTTGCGAGCAGGAACCCGGCAATGCGAAGGCGAAATTGCTTGCCGACCGGCTGAGCGGACTGGGTGGAGTGACGCCTCTAGAAATGTCGGATAGCCCTTGCCCCGCGCCGCTGGTATTGCGCCCTGACTTTCTCCCCGCAGACGACAAAGCACGTTTGCTGGACTTTTTCCTCTCGCACGAAGGGGAATTCACGCCTGCCCCGGATGGTTGCGGCGGATACGATCCCGAAGTGCGCAACAATCTCGAACTCGCGGGCAGCCGGAGCGTCAAGCAGCCGTTTCGGGAAAGGGTGGCAGCCGCCTTGCCGGCCATCCTGCAACACTTGGGTATTCATCCCTTCCCCATAAAAAAAATCGAAGTGAAGCTGAGGGCTTACCGGGATGGGCAATATTTCAGGATGCACACGGACGCGATATGGGGGAGGCGGCTGACCTTTACCTACTATCTCTGCGGAGAGCAAAAGCAGTATGCGGGGGGCGACTTGCTGGTATTCGACACCTCGGCGGACGGTGTCCGTTGCTCGGAGAACTTCACCCGGCTGATTCCCCGGGATAACTGCCTATGCTGCTTCCCGAGCCATTATTTCCATGCGGTGACGCCGGTTAAGGCTGGGTCGCACGATTTTCGGTCCGAGCGACTGGCTGTCAACGGGCATGTCTCCGGGGCGGAAGAAACGCCTAGTGGCGAACAGCGAAAAAAATGATGGATTGGAGGGCAGTCAGGAGGCTCTGTAATTAGTATCTCCGGTGAGAGAATCGACCGCCTTCAGGACCACCCCGCCCATGGTTATTTCGGACTGGTTGTAGGCGATCAATTCTGGTGCTTCATAGGGGAGGCGCGAGTCGGCAGGCTGGGGTGTTCCGGTGGATGCTTGTTCATTCTTCATGGAGTTTTCTCCTCAGGTCTTGGGTTCGTTGTCTCCGGGAAGCGGGAAAACCCGGCTGTCAGGGTTCGGATTCTAACATCCATGGACGAAACAAGCAATCGTGATGGGGGAAACGCCGGCTGCATTCTTCAGAATCCGACTTTCTTGATCCTCGACAGGGCCTCGGCTTTTTTTTCGGCGTCCGGCGTGGCAAAAGTTCCGGCTCTTTTCTCAGCGCGGTAACGTTGAGGTAGCGATCGGTGTCATGTCCCCGTCGCTCCAGATTGCCCAGCAAATAATAGGCGGCGAGGGGTGGCTCAATCTTGCGGCGAGAGTGATGTCCATGGGTGGTTCATGCTGTAATTATTGGCGAGCCGGATGCCGGGCTAATTCTTTACCGATGTTTTTGAAGAAAAAGCAGCAGATTGAAAGCTCGCATTGTCGGCCCCGGCATGAAATCGATATAACTGGCCGGGAGCGCGTCCGAAAATCTCTTGCGCAATTTCTGCACGTCGATGCTGGCGGCGATGGCGGCGTCATTG
Source organism: Gammaproteobacteria bacterium (assembly GCA_963575685.1). GTDB lineage: Bacteria > Pseudomonadota > Gammaproteobacteria > CAIRSR01 > CAIRSR01 > CAUYTW01. Next base: position 5,284 of record CAUYUB010000688.1, read on the forward strand.
CGCGCGGCATCGATAACGGAAATATAGTATTCCCGGTTTTCCCTCAGGAAGAAAGGCATGCCCGGACCATTGCTCACGCTCTTGTCGTGCCTCAGTCGGATCGCGTCGGGCAGCAGTCCGGCCATCGCCCGCCTCATCAATCTGCGGTTCATGTCGTAGTTGTGCTGTTCTGCCGGAACGGCGAGGCAGAATTCGACCAGGCGCTTGTCGAATAAGGGGAAGCGCCTTTCCACCCGGCTTTGGGCAAACAGCGGGGAGTGCTGGAATCCTTTTTCGGCCCAGCGCAGGCGATGAATCATGACCTCGGCCAAACTCCGATAGCCCTGCGTCTGAAAGCGCACATTTTCTCGCGCCCGTGCGCGGATATCGACTCTTTGCTGGAGCGCTTGCGACAGAACGGAGCGTTCGCGGACGAGTTCTTCGATGGAATGCATCGCTATCGCCGTCGCCCGAAAATGTTCTCGCAGCATGCGCAGTAATCTCCGCATCGCCGGAAGCCCATAGGAGCGGGATGCTGCGGAGAGATACTTCGTCAGGCGGGCGAATTGGAGGCCGTCGAGAAACTCCTGCAGCGGGATGGGGCTTGCGCAGGTCGGACAGTTGTCGCCGCCGTATCCGTCCAGCAACACCCTCATCCCTTCGGCGTCGAGTCGCTGGAACAGGACGGCGAGATAGGGGGCGTGACCCAGATTGAGGTGCGCATCCGGGATTGCGGGCAGGTCGGCGGGGCCTCCGGAGAAATCGCGGGTGGTAATGTAACCGCCATTGATGCCGGTCATGCCATGCAGCAGTGCGATGAGTTCTTTTTCGTCGCGTTCATGCTGTCTTTGTTCGTCCGTCAGGACGAAGGAGTAGGTGGAGAGGCTGTGTCCCTGCTTTGCGAGCATACGTCCGGAAACTGCCGCAATAGCGCCGGAGTCCAGCCCCCCGCTCAACAGGCCGGCGACCTTGCCGCCGGTTTCGAGACGGCAGGAAACCGCCTCTTCGAACAGCGCCCGGTACGTTTCGACATACTCTTCTTCCCGCGCGAACCTGATGGGCTCTCCCGCTTGCGGCTGCCAGTACCTTCTGAGCGTGATGGCGCTTGCCGTGACGCTCATGCAATGCGCCGGCGGCAGGGTGGATATTCCCCGATACAGGGTTTTGCCTTGCTCCATGGCCAGCCCGGCGAGCAGGTCGGCGATGGCGTTTTCGTCCAAGTCGCGGGGGGCTTCTCGCAGGGCGAGCAGGGAAGAAATATCGCTCGAAAAAATGAAGCAGTCCGGCGCGCGGAAATAATGGAAAGGGTTGATGCCAAAAATGTCGCGGGCGCAAAATAGTTTGCGTTGCACCTCGTCCCAAATGGCGAAGGCGAAGTCGCCGGTCAGGTGTTCGACGCAGGCTCCCCCCCATTTCAGGTAGGTGCGGAGGATTAGTTCCGTGTCGCTGAAATTTTCGTTTCCGCGCATGCCTAGCTTGCCTCGCAGTTCCGGGCGGTTGTCGATGCGCGCATCGGCGACGATCACCAGGCCGGACTCCGGGTCGCGCACCGGCCCCGGCGCGACCCGCGCTAGGGGCAAGGTGCGCAGCAGGCCTAGCCCCAGCGCAGCGCCGCCGCTGAACCATGTCTGCGCACCGTCCGGGCAGGCATCCTTTCCCGCCTCCAGCATTGAACGCAAGGATTCCGGGTCTGCGGGGCGACCATCGAACCGGATCATGCCGTGGATCATGCTCATGGTGTTGTTTTCTCCAATTCTTGTTCCATGCGTTCGACGAATTCTCTGAATGGGATCAGCATGTCGTTGTGGCGGACGATGCTCACCTTCACCGAGTTGGCGAGCTTGGCTGCAATCCGGTTCTGCGTTTCCCCCATGCCCAGCGATGCCGCCAATTTGGGATGGTAACGATGGGGCAACAGGGCGAATAGCTTTTCCGCGCCCTTGGCTTCCTCGATCGACAGTTCCGCCCGGTTGTGGGAGGTCAGGATATGGATGGCTGCGAGGTTGACCGCTTCATTGTGGAACGATGAATGCTGCGGCAGGTAGTAGCGGTGCATTCCGGTCCGCACCGGTTTCAGTTCTGCCGACGAAATGCCGAGTTCGTTCAGCGACTTTTCCCATGACATGAGAGAGGGATAGCCCGGTTGGACCAGCGGGGTTCCGTTGCCGGAGAGTTCATTGCCGGAGGACTTATTGTTGGTCAGGCAGAAGAAGCCGTCGGCGACAATGCGAAAGCCGCGTTGCGCCAACCGGGCGGCCAGCATCGTTTTTCCCGACGGCGTCGGCCCGGTGAAAGCGTAGGCCCTGCCGTCCCGTTCGACGACGCAGCCCTTGAGGAGCAGTGCCCCCCGTTGCATGAGCAATGCGCCGATGACTTCGTTGTAGAAGAATAGCCGCAATGCATCCTCGTCTGGTCGCGGAGCAGGGTCGATGATTACTTCGTCGCCGTTCGCGACGAAATAGTCGGCCACGCCCTTTACGGACAGCAGGTATTTCCCTGGCGCGGCCTTGTAACAAACGCCTTCGTCGCGCCAGGGGACGGCGGGTGGTTCCATCTTGCCCCATTTGACCGATACATCCGCCGCGCCGGACGCGGGTAGCAGTTCCGGGCACGGAAACGGGGTTTCGACGGTGATCCCGTGTAGGCTGTATTTCATGCGCGGTTTTTCACAGGTCGAGGACATTGCCGTCCGCATCGAGATAGCCCAGTCGTCGCATGACGGTTTGGTGTTTTTCCACGATGGCGGACGCTTGAGCGTGGCTCAGGATATTTCGCCATCCTCCCGACTTTCCTGCGTGGAAAAAGGCATCGGCCTGAGGGGGTTTTTCCTTGAAGCTTTCCTTGTCTTCCATCTCCTTGAGTGTATCGAAGGAAGAAAACGAGATCGCCCGCAGGATTTCTTCCTCGCTTTTGTCCAGGCCGATGGCGCGGACGGCCTGCCCGAAGGCCGCTGCGGGATTGCGCAGCATGTCTTCGTAACGTATCAGGTGAACCTTCATGTCGGCGGGCGCGCCCAGCCAGCTCAGCACATTTTCGCTCCAGTTGAAAATTCGCTGGGAAAGCGCGTTGCTCATGTCGCTTGTTTCGCGGTTGAAGACATGTCCGTCCTCGTTCATTTTGGCAATGACCCTATCCAGGCCCAGGTTCAGGAAGCGGGCGTAAGAGCATGCCGCGTCCAGCGGGTTCCGGGCCAGGTAGATGGTGCAGCGGGTCGCTTTCGTCGGGAAAATGGGGTGTCCGTCCGGCAGGTATTGATAGGCGGCATGTATCTTGAGGAAACGGGGGCCGTGCGACGAGGCGGAAATCTTGTTGTACATGCCCGGACGCAGGCTATCCACTTCCTCGGGAAACAGATGGGCGGAATCTATCCCGGTCGCCGCATCGAAAAGGGAGCGCGCAATCCCGTTCTCCGCGAGCAGCCGGTTGATAGGCGCGGGCGAGCCGGATCCGGCGATAAGGTTGGTGATAAAGGCGCGAAACCAGGTGTTCCCGGACTTGGGGTAGGAGGCGATCCAGACGATATTTCCCGTCATCGCAAGTCCGCTTCGAGGAGTTCGATCAGTTCATCCAGCAGGTAGCTTTTTTTAGGGCGAAAAATTCTGCGCATCCCGACGTTGTCCAGTAAGGCTAATCGGGATTTTCGATGCTCGGCCTCGATTCCCAGCTTGGATACCATGCCTTTGCGATAGGTGTAATTTCCCAAGGCATGCATCTTTTCTAGCCGATTCATGTCGGTGATTTCGAGCTTCTCCCCATCGCGGACGTTCAGCACATAAATGTTTTTGATGCGCAACGACTGCCAGTGGCATTGGCTCAACACCGGCATGGCATATTTTTCCTCGTTGTTCGCTATTCGCCGCATGGAACCGACGTCCTTGCCCAGTTGCTCCGCAGCGTCCCGCCACAGCTTGATTTGGGGTACGCCGGGATAGACCAGAGGTACCTCTCCCGGTGCGGCTTTTACCGCGCAGACATCGTCAGCTAGCACCGCGCACCCCCGCTCATTCATCGCGGCTGCCAGTGTGGATTTCCCCGTCCCGCTGTGGGCGAGCACCAGCACCGCTTCTCCGTGATGGAGGAATGCATTGGCATGCAGGGCCAGGAACCCTCTTTGATGGATGACGCATCCGAAGGTCGATCCAAGAATAAATTGGCGGAGCAATTTCGGGTCAACCCCCGCAACGGGATCGACGATGATTTCTTTGCCGTCAAAAATGGAAATTCGCCCCACATTCTCGATGTTCAGCAGGATGAGCCTCTCCCCGATGCAGAGGCTTTTCCCCGTGGGCGGTTCGTCCAGAGAGATATGTTCCAGTGAACCGCGCCGCAAGCGGACATCGGGCATCGTACATGCTTCAGGCAACAGTCCTGGACACTCGATTTCCGACTCCAGGGTGAAGCCGTGCACGTAATAAAGAAATTCGCCAGTCTTGGGCTGCATCTTCAAGAAGATTTCTCCCCTTCGGAAGGCCGATACGAGAACACTGAAATGACGATATATTTTCGATGTCCCGTTTGACCAGTCACGAAGTATTTTCCCGACCTCACCCAGGCGTGGGCGATCACATCGCCGGTTTCATCCTTGTTGACGCCCAGATAAAAATCCGAAGGCAGTCTTCTCGCTCTGAGCATCAGGAAACCGACAATGCCTGAGACAGGCATTTGCCCTTGAACGGGGAGTATTTTGTCACACGATTCACAGTCCGGATGACAGGAATCAGGCGCTCGATATCGACCTCGACCGGCGCGGCTTCCCAGTTTGTACGGTGTTCTCCCAAGTAGCGGGCATACCAGCGCATGGGCAACAGGGTTTTGAACAGGGCCGCGGCGACGAGCAGGAATGCGGCTTCAAGAAAGCAAACCGAATCCCGGAGGGTTATCTTGCGGAGCTTTTGCGTAATTCCCGTCATCATGCTTTTGCTTCGTTGGGCAGGTTTCTGAACTGACAAAGGACGGAGCGCTTCCCACGCGGCCAAGGCAAGTCTTCAGGATGAGGTTTTTAGGGATGCCGGATATCGATGAGGCCTTCTTGCTGGAGATCGCCCAAGACCTTCATGACGTCTTTTTCGCAGACCTCTGCGGAGACCTCGTAAGTCTCCGTCATTTTTTTGCATATATCAGAAACCTTCGTCGGCTCCCCAAGCCAGTTCCAGATAGCGGTGAGAACCTTGTTCATTCCGTAGTAGTTGCCCTTGTCTATGCTCAGCAGCACGAGTTCGCCATCGATTTCCGTGGCGACTTGACTTTGAGACTGGCAAATTATCGAATCTGGAGTTATGGGGCTTTCATGCATGATTTACTCTCTAGGGCGGTATAAGCAGGGCGCGAATCATTCTAGCAGGGAACCCGCGGCGGACAAACCTGCATCAGGATGTAAATACCCCGCTTGAGCAATTGGCTCATTTAAACACGATGAGGTTAGTGACGCTCAAACCCGGCATCACGCTCGAAGCGCTGAGGGATAGGAATTACAAGTGCGACACGAAGTTAGCCTATAGAAGTTGTTCCCACTGTAAAGGATAAAGGAACGGAAGGAATTATACAGGAGGGAACCGCCCGTGTCACCGGGTGAGTCTAGGAGTCTGAATAAAGAGCGACTCTGACAATGTAACGAAGCGCCGCAAGGCGTGGGGTATAAATCGTGAGAAGCGTACCCTCCTGACAGCCACGCGTCGGGTGAGTGCTAGATAGTCGGTATGGTGAACATATGTGAATCCACGATAAAGATCGTCACCTATAACAAGCGGAAGTGGCTTTTACGCTTGAACCAAAATGGTAACGGGGGTGGGAACAGCGCCTTTGGAATGCGCTTTCGTGACCCATTCACCTCCCGATCGAGAGTGGGCACCTAACCCGATATTACTTCCGTAAGCGAAACGTGGAAACTCCGTATCGCCCCTACCCAGGAAAGTAAACTGCAAGGTTTACCGATGGCGGTGCGGTAATAGGATGGTGGAAAAAGCGAATGCCATCTTGTAACGAGGCGGATAAGGGTTGAGCTATAATAAAGCGACATCACCCTGCCAGAAATGGAGCAGACTTCCGCCGGGTCTCTCGTCACGAAAAAGTTTGCAGAACCTAACAGGAGGACAAGCAAATGAACGCAACAACCGTAGCGTGTGCGGCCTCCGACGTGAAAGTGGGCTGGCACGGTATTGACTGGGCCAAATGTCACCAACAGGTCAGAAGGCTGCAAGCGCGTATCGTGAAGGCAACGCGGGAAGGCCGCTGGGGTAAGGTGAAAGCCTTGCAATGGCTGTTGACTCACTCGTTTAGCGGAAAAGCAATTGCCGTCAAACGAGTAACTGAAAACCAAGGCAAGAAGACGCCTGGAGTGGATGGGGAAACCTGGTCTACCCCGGAAGTCAAATCTCAAGCCCTATTGTCGCTCAATCGGCGCGGCTACCAACCGCTTCCGTTGAGGCGGGTGTACATCCCGAAAAGCAACCGACACAAATCAGGTTATATTCCGGCTCGCCCCACTCATGGCATAGATTTCGCCATTGACGTATTCGTTGCGGGTTTCCTGTTGGCGCTCCCAGGCCAGGTATTCTTGTGGCGTAAACTGTATTTTTGGTTGTGCACTCATACTCGCGGACTCGAAAAATCAATCAATCGGCACCGAGAGCGGAAAATTGGGGACCATCAGGGATGCGACCATTTGCCCTTCTGCGGAAAAGAACCGCAGCTGTCCCGTTTCATCGCAGATCCATACTTCCTCGGCTCCCGCTGCCAGATAAAGTCGAACCTTGAATTGCATTTCTCTCTCAGTGTTGCTGGCGGACATTACCTCAATACATATCTCCGGAGCAATGAGACAGACATCCTGGTTTTTTATTTTTGTATAGCGTTGTGGTGAGACCCAAACTACATCCGCCACTTTGGTGCCATCATCGGTCTCAATTGGGCATTCCGGAAATACCTCGCCCAACTCTCCCATGAAACGCGACAAAATACGCTGAATACGTCCTTGGCGAATGGCATGACGATTTTTGGCGGGAGACATGACGATAAATCCTTCCCGATTGAGTTCAATTCGGTAAGGTAAATTTTGCAGGCTACGATCGGCGCAGACCTCTTCCCAGCGCATGAGAGTGCCCCTTATTCTGTTTCTATTTTACGTAGCATCAATTGCCGCACGCAGCCCTGCAAGAAAAGCCGTAACCTCGGGGACAATCGGCACTCCTTGCTGTGCCAGGGTCTCAATCCGGGAGACCAGGGCACTTCCCACCACTACCGCGTCCGCCACACGCGCCACGGCCGCTGCCGAGGCCGCATCACGAATACCAAAACCAACGCCGATGGGTAGATCCGTAACGCTACGTACCTCGCTGAGTTTGGCGGAGACGGCAGCAATATCAAGGCTGGCAGCCCCAGTAACACCTTTAAGCGAGACGTAATAGACAAATCCGCTCGCGGCCTCTCCAATCATGGCAATCCGTTCGGGGGTGGAGGTTGGGGCGAGCAGGAAGATGGGGTCCAGGTCAAACTCACGGAGGGCCGCAACCAGCGGGCCGGATTCTTCCGGTGGTAGGTCTACGGTAAGTACCCCATCGACCCCGGCATCAGCGGCGGCAGTAGCGAAGGTCTGATAGCCCATCACCTCCACCGGGTTGAGGTAGCCCATGAGCACCACGGGTGTTTTGAGATCGTCACGACGGAAGGCGCGCACCATCTCCAGTACGTCGCGCAGGCTCACGTGATGAGCAAGCGCCCGTTCGCTGGCGCGCTGAATAACCGGGCCATCGGCCATCGGGTCGGAAAAGGGTACGCCCAATTCCAGGATATCCGCTCCCGCGCGAACCAAAGCATGGAGCAGAGGCACGGTCTCGGCACGGTCGGGATCACCCGCGGTGATAAAAGGGATCAGGGCCTTACGGCCCCGGCTACGCAGATCGGCAAAGGTGTCGGTGATTCGGCTCATACGGTAATCCCCTCATGGGCAGCCACGGTGTGGATATCCTTATCGCCGCGTCCGGAAAGGTTGACGACGATGGTCTGGTCAGGGCGCAAGGTGGGTGCAAGACGCAAGGCGTAGGCAACCGCGTGGGCGGATTCCAGGGCCGGGATGATGCCTTCCGTGCGGGTGAGACGATGAAAGGCGTCCAGGGCCTCGCTGTCGGTTGCGGCAACATAGGTGGCGCGCCCAATGTCCTTGAGCCAGGAGTGCTCGGGACCAACCCCAGGGTAGTCGAGACCGGCCGAGATCGAATGGGTCTCGATGATCTGACCGTCGTCATCCTCCATCAGGTAGGTACGGTTGCCGTGCAGTACGCCGGGCCGGCCGGCATTGAGAGGCGCGGCATGGCGTCCGGTGGCGAGACCATCGCCGGCCGCTTCCACGCCGTAGAGCGCGACCCCTGAATCGTTGAGGAAGGGATGAAACAGTCCAATCGCGTTGGATCCCCCTCCCACACAGGCGACCAGCGCCTCGGGGAGGCGTCCAATCTGCTTCAAGCACTGGGCGCGGGCCTCGCGCCCGATAATGGCCTGGAAGTCGCGCACCATGGCCGGATACGGGTGAGGACCGGCAACCGTGCCGATGATGTAAAAGGTCGTATCAACATTGGTCACCCAATCGCGCATCGCCTCGTTAAGCGCATCCTTGAGCGTCCGTGAACCGGAGGTGACGGGCACGACCGTAGCCCCGAGCAGCTTCATGCGGAACACGTTGATCTTCTGGCGCTGAATATCTTCAGAACCCATGTAGACCACGCATTCCATTCCTAGCCGTGCTGCTACCGTAGCGGTGGCGACGCCGTGCTGGCCGGCGCCGGTCTCAGCGATAACCCGGCGTTTTCCCATGCGCTTGGCCAGCAGGGCCTGACCGACGGTGTTGTTCACCTTGTGGGCGCCGGTGTGGTTGAGGTCCTCACGCTTGAGGTAGATCTGCGCCCCACCCAGCTCCCGCGAGAGACGTTCCGCATGGTAAAGGGGCGACGGCCGGCCTACGTAATGGGCGAGGTCGGCATCCAATTCGGCATGGAATTCAGGGTCGCCGAGATAATGCAGATAAGCGGCGGTCAATTCCTCCAAAGGGGCCATCAAAGTCTCGGCCACGAAACGCCCACCGTAGGGACCGTAATGGCCACGGACATCGGGCATCGCACATAGGTCTTGCGACGTACTCGAATTCGACACGTTATTTTGCCTCGTCACATCACTTTAGACTAAATATATTTTGACTTTTGAATTAAAAGAAAAATCTTTTGTGTTTTAATTTTTTATTTTAAAGAAAAAAGCAAAACACAAAAGATTTTTCTTTTAATCAAAAAGTCAACTGCCATTCACGGCTTTTGCAAAGGCCGCGATGAGTACCGGATCCTTGATACCCTTAGCCGCCTCTACCCCGCCGCTTACGTCCACCGCGTAGGGGCGCACCTGGCGTACCGCGTCAGCGACGTTGGCGGGATTCAGACCACCGGCCAAGACCAGAGGAAAGGAAGGTTGGACGGGGAGAAGGTCCCAATCAAAGGACTCTCCAGTACCACCGGGTATTCCCGGTCGATAGGTGTCCACCAGTAGCCCACGCGCACTGGCATAGTCCCGTGCCAAGCGCATTAAGTCTACCCCTGGACGCATGGGAATCGCTTTGAGATAGGGACGGCCGAAAGCGGCACAGAAATCTGGGGATTCGCTACCGTGGAATTGGAGCAGATCCACAGGGATGCGCGAGAGCACCCCGGAGACCTCCTCAGGCGCAGGGTCCACGAACAGGGTGACCACTGCAACGAAAGGGGGCAGCGCCGCGACCACTGCTCTGCGGTCTCCAGGTCGATGGCGCGGGGACTCCGTGAATAAAATACCAAACCGATGGCATCGACCCCGCAGGCCGCGGCGGCCATACCGTCCATCGGGCGGGTGATACCGCAGACCTTGATACGGGTACGGAGCATTGCCATTACCAGTTTGATGCCGGCCGATAGCGGTGGGGTATCAGGATGGTATTTCGCGGCGGAATCGAATCGTCTGGCACGGGATTGTCCAGGGTATAGTGCAGACCGCGACTCTCGTGCCGCATCTGGGCGCTACGAATGATTAGATCGGCCACCAGAACCAGATTGCGCAGCTCGAGAAGATCGCCGGTGATGCGAAAGTCGCGATAGTATTGGGCAATTTCCTGCATGAGCAAATCAACACGGTGTTTGGCCCGTTGCAACCGCTTATTGGTACGCACGATGCCCACATAGTCCCACATGAAACGGCGGACCTCGTCCCAATTGTGGGACACCACCACCAATTCATCGGAATTGGTCGAACGGCTTTCGTCCCAGGGAGGCAGTTCTCCCGTGTCGGGGACAGTGGCAAGTCCGGCGAGGATATCCGCGGCCGCCGCTCGTCCGAATACCAGGCATTCCAACAGAGAATTACTCGCCATCCGATTGGCCCCATGGAGCCCGGTGTGGCTTACCTCCCCAACGGCGTAGAGTCCTTCTACATCGGTGCGTCCGCGCAGGTCGATCACCAATCCGCCATTCATATAGTGGGCGGCAGGGACCACCGGCAGCGGTTCGCGGGTCATGTCAAAGCCATATTCCAGGCAATGGGCGTGAATATTGGGAAAATGCTGGAGGACAAAGTCAGCACCCTTATGGCTGATATCCAGGTAGACACACGACGCTCCCAGGCGCTTCATCTCGTGGTCGATGGCGCGGGCGACGATATCACGCGGGGCGAGTTCGGCGCGGGCATCGAAACGCTGCATGAAGGGGGTCCCGTCGGGCAACAACAGGCGCCCCCCTTCTCCGCGCACTGCTTCGCTAATCAGGAAGGATTTGGCGCGCGGGTGGTAGAGACAGGTAGGGTGAAACTGGATAAATTCCATATTGGCGACCCGACAGCCGGCACGCCAGCCGAGGGCGATACCATCGCCGGTGGCCACGTCGGGGTTGCTGGTATAGAGGTAGACCTTACCACCCCCGCCGGTCGCCAACACGACGAAGCGAGCGGCAAAGGTCTTCACTTGGCCGCTGGCCCGGTCCAGCAGGTAGGCCCCGAGGCAGCGCCCGGTAGAGCGTCGCAACCAAGCCCCCGTAATCAGTTCTACCGCGATGTGGTTGTCGTAGATATCGATATTGGGGTGGGCACGTATCCGCTCTATTAGAGTGGTAACGACGGCCTGACCGGTCGCGTCGGCGACATGGACAACTCGACGCTGACTGTGCCCGCCCTCGCGGGTGAGGTGGAAATCTTCTCGGCCGTCGGGTTGGCGCTCGCGGGTAAAGGGCACGCCCTGTTTTACCAGCCAGTCGATGGCAGCAGCAGCCCCTTCGGCAGCAAAGCGGACGACTTGGGGGTCGCACAGCCCCGCCCCAGCCACCAAGGTATCGTGGACATGAAGGTCTATAGAGTCTTGTGCGTCCAAGACCGCCGCAATCCCTCCCTGGGCGTAGAGGCTCGCTCCCTCCTGAAATTCGCGCTTGGCGACAATGGCGACCCTAGCGTGATCGGCCAAGTGCAGGGCGGTGGTCAGACCCGCGAGGCCGCTGCCGAGGATGAGGACGTCATAACGAGTGTTGTGCATGGAAAAAATCCGGGCGGTTATTACCGTTGAGCCGTTGTCCGTCGATCGGCAGCAAGTACAATCCCGAAATATAATGCCAAGCTCCAGCGGTTGCGAACTAATTCACCAGTCACAGGTCACTCTATCAGGGGAGACAATAAGACATGGGCGCGCATTGGTAGGAAGATCCCGTTCCCCATCAATAAGAAGGCCCAGATGCACGCCGTGAAGACCGATATGGGCGAGACCAGTGTGGATCAGGCGCTGGTCGATCGCGTCAAGCGGGGGGACAAGCAGGCCTTCGACATCTTGGTACGCAAGTATCAGCACAAGGTTGTTCATCTCCTCTCCCGCTATGTCCATGACCACGGCGAGGTAATGGATGTCGCCCAAGAGACCTTCCTCAAGGCCTATCGGGCACTGCCCGGTTTTCGTGGTGACAGTGCCTTTTACACCTGGTTGTATCGGATCGCCGTCAACACCGCCAAAAACTATCTGATTACCCAGGAAAGGCATCCCCGGACTGCTCACCTTGAGACGGAAGAGGAGCAGCAGGAGGGAGCGGAAGCGACGCTAAAAGATATTACCACTCCCGAAAATTTGCTCCTCCGCGACGAGATCGAAAAAACGGTGTTCCAAACTATCGCCCAAATGCCCGAGGACCTACGCACCGCAATTACCTTGCGGGAGATGGAAGGTCTGAGCTACGAGGAGATCGCGCAGGCCATGGGGTGTCCGGTGGGTACGGTTCGATCTCGGATCTTTCGTGCCCGAGAGACCATTGACCAAAAGCTTAAACCCTTGTTGGAGAATTGATATGGGTACATCAGGAAATGTGCAATCGCGAGCCGAGGAGGTATCGGCACTCATGGACGGCGAGGTGAGCGCACGTGAGTTCGAGCATATATTGCACGAAATCAGTGAGGATCCCGACCTGAAGGGCTGTTGGACGCGCTATCACTTGGTCCGGGATGTTCTGCAGCAAACCCTCCCACCGCTGGGAGGTTCCGATCTTCCCGAACGGGTCAGTGCCGCCCTGAAGTCTGAACCCTACTATCTCCTTCGACACCGTTTTCGGCATCTCTCGTGGTCCCCATGGAAGAGGGTCGGTGCCATGGCGGCCGCAGTCGCTACCATCACGTTCCTGGCGGTACTAACGTTCCCATCCCATCAATCTTCTGTCCTACCGCCCCAGGCGAGTATCTCCCCGTCCACCGTGATCTGGGTCGCGGATCAAGAACAGCGTTTCCCGACGGTTGAGACCGATGACCGCTCCGAGTATCCCACCCATCAGGCCGAGCTCGATCCCTACTTGGTCAATCACAGCGAGTACCTGGCGGGCAACGGAATGGGGAATGTCGTACCTTTTATTCACGTTGTCAGTTACGGCGAATAGCGATGATGGGGCGTACCACCGGATATTTTCTTGTCGTTGGTCTGGTCGCAGGCTCGTCCGCAATGGCTGCCACCCAGGTCTCGGGCGAACCGTTGCAGTGGCTGAAGCGGATGATCGAGGCCCGTCGTACGGTGAGTTACGAAGGGGATTTTGTCTACCTTCACAGCGGTCAGATCACCACCTTGCATATCGTACGTCAGGCTGAACCCGGTGGTGACCGCGAGCGTCTTATCGCCCTTGATGGTCCGATGCGGGAGGTGGTCCGTGACCGGGAGCGGGTGACTTGTACCTTGCCAAAGGGAAAACCTCTGGTGGCGGATACCCACCACCTGCCGGATGGTGCTTTATCGGAGAATCTCTCACAGCACCTTGACGAGGTCATGGCACACTATGACCTCACCCCTAATCATCCCGATCGGGTTGCTGGCCGTGAAGTGTGGTCGCTGGAAATCCGCCCCCGTGATGCCCTGCGCTACGGCCATCGTTTATGGTTGGACATGGCCACGGGGCTGTTGCTCAAATCGGAGCTGATCGGGAAACGAGGCAATACGTTGGAAGAAATCATGTTCACCCAGGTCACGGTGCTCCCTACCATCCCCGCCGGACATCTTGAATCCAGTACGGTCGGCCTGTTACCTGCCCTACATACTTCCGTCACCACCACGACTGCGAGCGATGAACCGTTGCGTTGGACGGTAGAACGCCTGCCGCCGGGATTTCGATTGGAGGGTCGCGAGCATCATCCCCTAGGGTTGAAGGGAGTAACACCGGCCCAACAATTTGTCTACAGCGATGGACTGGCCACCGTATCGGTGTTTATCGAACATACTCCGGCGGACCATGAGGCGGTGAGCGGGCCCTCGCGGCGGGGAGGACTCAATGCCTATGGCACCCGCTATAAGGATTGGCAAGTGACCGTCGTCGGGGAAGTACCGGAGGCTACGGTCGAAATGATCGGGACATCGTTACGTCGCCATGACCCCCTGGAAGAAACAACCAAACAATAAAAGATAAAAATTAAAAGATCTTTCTTTTAAGCACAAAAGAAAGTTCCTTTTAGTTTTCTGGAAATTTTGCTTTCATCGCACCACAACCGTTTGGAGAACCTATGACGCGTATTACCCGTTTTGGATTTGGTGCGGTATTTGCCGCACTCTTTTTGATGGTTGGTCCCACTACTGCCCAGGATCTTCCTGATTTTACGCGACTGGTAGAAAATGCCAGCCCAGCGGTAGTCAATATCAGCACCAGCCAGAAGGTCAAACAACGCCATTTTCGTCTGCCCCAGGGAAAAGAGATGCCGGATTCTCCCGATGAACTCGGGGAGCTATTTCGCCGATTTTTCGGAGATCGCGGTGGCGGTGGCGGCGGTGAGGGGGATGGCGACGGAGATTTTGACGCACAATCTTTGGGGTCAGGTTTTGTCATCTCGCCGGATGGTTATCTGCTCACCAATCACCATGTGATTAAGGATGCCGATGAGGTCATCGTCCGTTTGAGCGATCGACGCGAATTGACCGCCAAGGTCATAGGCAGCGACCCGCGGAGTGATATTGCCCTAATCAAGATCGAGGCCAAGGACTTGCCGGTGGTACACATGGGCGATCCTTCCAAGCTCAAGGTCGGGGAGTGGGTGCTGGCGATTGGTTCACCCTTTGGGTTTGACCACTCCGCCACTGCCGGAATCGTCAGTGCCTTGGGGCGGAGCCTGCCGAGCGAGAATTATGTCCCCTTCATCCAGACCGACGTGGCGATTAATCCCGGTAATTCCGGCGGTCCTTTGTTCAATCTGGAGGGGGAGGTGATCGGGGTCAACTCTCAGATCTACAGCCGTACCGGTGGTTTCATGGGGCTGTCGTTCGCTATTCCCATTGATGTGGCCATGGACGTAATGTCTCAGATCAAGGGCAAGGGGTATGTCTCCCGAGGCTGGCTGGGGGTGTTGATCCAGGATGTAACCCGTGAATTGGCCGAATCCTTCGGCATGGAACGCCCGGAAGGGGCGCTGGTTGCCAAGGTGTTGCCGAGCGGCCCGGCCGGGGCGGCAGGGGTGGAAGTTGGCGATATCATTCTGGAGTTTAACGGCAAACGCATTTCACAATCCGCCGGTCTGCCCCCCATGGTGGGCCGCACCCCCATCGGTACTTCCGTAGAACTCAAGGTACTGCGTGGTGGGAAGCAGCGCACTTTAACGCTTAAGGTGGGTGAACTCCCCAATGAAGATGACGAAGCCCAGAACAAAAATACCGACGCTACCAAAGAAAATCGCTTGGGACTGATGGTAACGGACCCCACGGCCGAGCAGCGTTCCGAATTGAGCCTTAAGGATGAGGGAGGTGTATTGGTGAAAGAGATTGGTGATGGGCCAGCCCGACATGCCGGATTACGTCAAGGGGATATCATCCTCACGCTGAATCATGTACGAATCTCAAATACTGCCCATTTCCGAAATCTGGTGAAGGATTTGCCGGCAGGTAAGACCATTCCCATGCTGATCCAGCGCGCCGGTGGGCCGATCTTCCTGGCGATTAAGGTGCCCGAATAGCTGGGTAACCGGACAACCGGCTACCCACGACGGATAAGTGGGTAGCCGGAGTCCTTTACGATTTGTTTATTAGAGGTTCGGCTATGAATCATCTCCATACCGTTGCGCTCGCCACGCTATTGTTCGCCGCCACCTTCCCCCTTGCTGCGGAACCGGTAGCACCTGCCCCCAACGGTATCTCCCTGCCTTCCGACTATAAGGACTGGCGCTTCATTACCGTATTAAATCGTACTGACAACAACACGCTACGAGTCATCGTCGGCAACGATACGGCCATCCATGCCGTACGTGAAGGGCAGACCCATCCTTGGCCGAACGGGGCAATTCTCGGCAAACTGGCGTGGAGAACCAAAATTCGCGCCAATTGGGAAAGTGCGATAATTCCTGACAAATTTCAGGAAGTCGCCTTCATGATCAAAGACACCGACAAGTTTTCCACGACCGGTGGATGGGGCTTTGCAAAGTGGGTGGGTAAAAAATTGACCCCAGACGGCGATGACGCAAACTTTGCACAAGAATGTTTCGGTTGTCACACCCAGGTCAAGGATAGCGATTACGTTTTCATCGAACTGGCCCCGTTACCATAGCAATAGCCTCATTTGACGAGCACCAAGATTAACGTTCCGTTGACAATCTTCTCTACTTTTGCGCAAGGATCCCCCAAATGATGCAGGCACGATTGAACAGCATAATTTCCAAACAATGGCCGTTCTGGGCTGGCGGACTCTTCGTGGGATTGGCTGAAATTTTGTATTATTACCATTATAATGACTTTATTGGCGTCACTACTGGGTTTGCACAGATGTACGCCGTTAGCGAAAAACACATTTTCCATCTCGATTGGGTGGGAAGGGTCTACGAACCAGGGATCCATTGGGTGATCCTGGGGGCGATCCTGGGGGCGCGATTGGTTGCACTTGGCGAAAAAGAATTACGAGGATGGGTCCAATATCGTTGGCAGATGCTACTGATGTCTTTTATGGGTGGGTTTCTGTTCTCGCTGGGGACGCGCTTTGCGAAGGGTTGTACAACTCATCACTTCATTGGTGGTCTTTCCTCAATGAGTATCTCTAGTTGGGTAGTCCTCTTTTCCGGGATCCCGTTTGCCTTTCTGGCCTTCAAATTTGCGATCTGGACCGGGATGGGAGGATATTTCCGCCATCAGGAGACCTGGGAGATTGCCAAACGCTACCACCAGGATCCGGACCAACCACAGCCGGGCTATAACCCAGATTACAACCCACGTCGGGACCCATTGCGCTGGTTTCTGAATATCTTCTTTGTGACGTTTTTGTTAGTGCCGCTCTATTTTGCATTGTTTACCAATGAGATTGTGGGCGGGATCAGCGATATGGGGTGGAACAACATACTTTGGTTGTTCGGTCCGGGATTATTGTTCGGGATTGGAATCGCTAAATGCGGTTTCGGGACGGAATGTGCGGTCATGTCTCCAGAGGCGGCACTCACTACCCCCGCACTTTATCGCGCCGGAGGGGTACCGATAGCAACTTATCGTATGTTCCGTAGTACATTGCCACTTCAGGGATTTATGGTGGCAATAGTGATCTTTAACCTCT
Organism: Gammaproteobacteria bacterium; assembly: GCA_963575685.1. Taxonomy (GTDB): domain Bacteria; phylum Pseudomonadota; class Gammaproteobacteria; order CAIRSR01; family CAIRSR01; genus CAUYTW01. The sequence continues at coordinate 22,284 of CAUYUB010000688.1, forward strand.
TCATCCTGGCCTCCTGGTTGACCGGCCATGGCAGAATTCCAAACGCGGCGGGCTCACAAGGGCTGTATTGGGGGCATATTCTCGGCGGACCAATGCTGGCGATGGGAGCGGTATTTATGATCGGTTGCGAGGTGCGCACCTACGCCCGCTTAGGGTTGGGCTATGCCACCGCCCTAGCAGCGCTGCCGGGATTTTATTTTGGTTATCTGCCTTATACCTTTTTCAAGGAACAGATCGATGCGGTAGCCTTTGGTCATGGGTTAACGCGTTTTACTACGGTTCCGAAATGGGCGGCAGGTACTTTAGGCGGGACCGAGGTTGCCTGGAGCATCGTCTATAGTCTTCTCCTGATTGGGATACTGATATTCTCCTTTGAAGGAGGACGCCGGTTTTTGCAGACGAGCCTAGGCAATTTGTTGCGTAGCAATACCGACGAGTTGGTCTACAGTCCGGTGCGATAACGTATCCATTAATATGGTTGTTCCTGGTTGGGTTGCAGCGCAGCCCTTGAAAATCCCGCGCGCTGCCCTCAATCTTAGGTAACTCTTACGGAGTAACCGCAGTTAACCCTGCCGAACCATCCCCTATGTCTAACCTTGGGAAAGGCCATGGGTAGGTGCTGGTAACGGAGGGAAGACCGAACGATTACCCATGGAACTTTCATAGCCTTTATCAACCCTTTGTTGATCCTTATAAAACCCACGCATCATGCGTGGGAGTGACGGAGATTTTCCACTATGCCCACCTACAATTACGCCTGCAATGCTTGTAACCACCGTTTTGAGGCCGTCCAGAGGATAACCGATGCCCCTCTCAGCGAATGCCCCGAATGCCACCAGCAGGCACTGAGAAAGCTCATATCCGCCAGCGGCATTGTCTTCAAGGGCGGCGGCTGGAGTCGATCCGGTGGTTCCCGAGAGAAGGAGAATAGTCCTCCCCCCGTTTGCGGTACCGGCACCTGCCCTTCCTGCGCGCTGGATTAGCCGCCATATTGAGTCGTTGGTTTGAGCCCCTGGTGTTTTTGGTCCTTCCCTTCGTGAAAGGGAAAGACCAGGGATGCCAGGGGCTCAACAGTTAGCTAAATCAAAGGCAAGAATTTTGAATCGCCATGACCACGATGACCTCTCGACCCGCAGATTTTGCCCGCATTCTCACTGAAGCCCTTCCTTACATCCAACGTTTCCGTGGTAAAACGCTGGTGATCAAATATGGCGGAAACGCTATGGTCGATAACCACCTCAAGGAATGCTTCGCCCGTGATATTACGCTGATGAAATTGGTCGGGATGAATCCGGTGGTGGTTCATGGTGGCGGACCTCAGATCGGTACCCAACTCGCCAAGATCGGCAAGCAGAGCCAATTCGTGGAAGGGATGCGGGTTACCGACGCCGAGACTATGGATGTCGTAGAGATGGTCCTGGGGGGGCTGGTAAATAAGGAGATCGTGGGTCTACTCAACCGCGTCGGTGGGCGGGCAGTGGGTCTTACCGGTAAGGACGGAGATTTTATTCGCGCCCGCAAGCTCACCTTCACCCGTACCAACCCGGAACTTCAGGTACCTGAGATTATCGATATTGGTCACGTCGGCGAGGTAGCCAGCATTGATCCAAGCGTGGTCGAGACTCTCGACAAGGGGGAATTCATTCCGGTCATTGCCCCCATCGGGGTCGGCAAAGATGGTCTCTCCTATAACATTAATGCTGATCTGGTGGCCGGAAAGCTCGCGCAAGTACTCAAGGCAGAGAAACTTATCCTGCTCACCAATACCACGGGTGTCCTTGATAAGGAAGGTAAGCTACTTTCCGGCATTGATCGCCATCAGGTAGAGGCCCTTATCAAAGACGGAACCATCCACGGCGGGATGTTGCCGAAGGTACGTTGCGCCTTGGATGCCGTCCAGGGTGGCGTAAAGGGTGCTCACATCATTGATGGGCGGATTGAACACGCACTGCTGCTGGAGATCTTCACCGACTCCGGGGTAGGTACCCTTATTCGGGGTTGATGCAAGCTAGAATCCGTAAAAGGGTGCCCGAATGGGCAGGCAGTCTTTTTGTCTGCCTGCCCCTAATTACGCCGGTTCTGCCCGGGAAAACGATAAGATCTTCCTAACCTCTTCCAAGCTGAGCCCGAAACCCTGGGCGATTTGTTCCGCGGGTTAGTAATGTAACCTATTGATGGTAATGGTATCCGCATAGAATCAAGCTGAACCAGTCTCGGCTGCCCGTTGGCGACCAAGAACCAACACCGTATCGACCAGGATATCCATATCCTCGACACGGGAACGGTGATTGACGATGGCGCAGCGCAATACCGTGTTGCCGCCAATCTTGGTTGTCGAAAGAACGGCGCGTCCGCTTTCTTGGATATCCGCGGCAAGTTCAGCATTCTGACGATTGCCATCGCAAGAAAATCGATACCGAAAGCAAACGATATTCAGCGTAGTGGGTGTCATGTGCTCAAGGTCTGTTTCCAGCTCAATCCGCAGGGAAAGATACTGGGCGAGTGTGCAGGTCCGCTCAATCGCGGCCCCGAGGCGGTCGGCACCCAATGCCTGAAAGCTATACCATACCTTGAGCGCACGAAAGCCGCGGGATAGGTCGGGGCCGAGGTCACATGGCCAAGGGGCTTCCCCTCCGGCGAGTCCCCTCGACTCTCGCCGCAAATAAGCGGCAGCGGCATCGGTAGCAAAGGCACATTCCTGGGTAGCACCATCACGGACGAGGAGGCAGCCGGCGTCGTAGGGAATCTGACCCCATTTGTGGAAATCAAAGGCGATGGAGTCCGCCTGTTCCAGACCGGAAAAACGTGGCCGTAGCGTTGGCGACAACATCCCGAGCGCACCGATGGCACCGTCAATATGAAACCAGAGCCCTTCTCGGCGGCAAAACCGTGATAGCTCCAACAGATCATCAATGGCACCGGTATTGACGGTGCCGGCACTCCCCACCACCAGAAACGGACGATACCCGAGATTTCGGTCGCGGGTCACGGTGTCGGCAAGCGCAATCAGATCTATTCGGCCGGACTCGTCAACCTGGATCAGACGCAAGGCATCGGTACCGAATCCGGCCATGTCCAAGGCTTTCGGGACGCAGTTATGGATGGCGGTCGAGGCATAGGCAACCAGCGCATGGCTACCGATACCCGTACGCCGAACCTCTGCCCCAAGCGTAGCCACCCGTGCGATTAGGACCGCAATAAAGTTGGCGATGGAAGTCCCCGTCACCAGCAAACCGGTTGCCGTGGCTGGAAAATGGAATAGGTCGGCGATCCAGCGCACCACTTGCCGTTCTACTTCAATGGGTGCGTGATCGCGGCCACCAAGATTGGCGTTGAGCCCCGCCGCCACCATTTCCCCCACCATCCCAACCGCAGTCCCGCCGCCATGTACCCACCCCATGAATCGCGGATGCACATTACCGACGGTATAGGGTAAAACAGTATCCATGAATTCGGTATGAATTGTGGACAGTTCCCGGCCCGATCCGGGCAATGGTGCATGAAACGCCTTGCGGATCTCGTTCGGCATCTTGGACCAAACTGGCCGATGACGGATGCCCTCGACATAATCCAGCATATCATTCAGTATCCGATGCGCATCCTCCCGAAATGCTGACCAGTCGGATGGGTCAAGATCGGTGCGATCTTCAAGAGATCGGGCGAGTTCTACCAGTTTTTTTTGCGTGAGTAACATCAATTACCTTCAATCATTGGGAGGGGTAAATGACTATCGCGAAGAGGCTGCCTGAGATCCTGACTAGACCAGATATCTCTCCACTTTTGGGAGATCAGAATCCGCATTCGCCCCAAATACGGATGCCGTGTAGTCGTGTACCATGCCATTGAGCTTGATTTCCATTTGGATATTTGTCAAGGTATCACTCATCGTTGGACATTTTGACTGGATTCGGTCGGTCAACCCGCCTTCACGATATCAATAGCTTCAAGATTGCCGTCCCTGAAAACTGTGACAAATCTACGCCTACGAATAGCTCGATTGCTGGATCCGACCACCCGCTCGCTGACCGCGCGAATGGTTCATGCCGTCAGTGTGGCAATTGTGATCATCGGTGTGATCAATGTCGTCCTGCTCTCCGATCCTCTCTATCAATCAGCAGCGCCTCTCTTGGTCAGTATCCCGCTCGTGCTGTTTGCACTGGAATACCTATGCCGCCTGTGGATTGCGCCCGAATTAGTTACACCGGAGAATCGCCGTGGGGCACGTCTGCACTGGGCCACCTCGGCACTGGGTGTAGTTGATGGGCTGGCAGTTATCGCCATTCCGACCGCTTGGCTGATTGGGCTGCCCCCAATTCAGGCCGACACGCTGGGCGTGCTCTGGGTGTTTAAGCTGGCGCGTTACTCCCAGGGCTTAGCGGTATTGGGACGGGTGGTCCAATTGGAGTCCGAACCGCTGTCCGGCGTCCTATTCGCTTTCGTGGTCACATTGCTGTGCGCAGCAGTACTGATCTACCTAATCGAAGGTAAGGCCCAGCCCGCCACTTTCGGCACAATCCCGAAGGCGCTGTGGTGGACCATCGTCACCCTGACCACCACCGGCTACGGTGATGTGATCCCAACGACGGTAGGCGGCCGAATTCTGGCCGGTATCGTGATGATGTGCGGGATCATCGTATTTGCACTGTGGGCCGGTATCCTGGCTACCGGTTTTTCTCAGGAAATGCGGCGACGCGCCTTCCTCAAGACCTGGGACCTGGTGGCCCAGGTACCGCTGTTCGATCACGTCGGCGCCACGGTGATTTCCGAAGTCGCCCAACGCCTCCGCCCCCGCGAGGTCACCTCCGGGACGGTGGTATTACGCAAAGGGGAGATCGGCGACTGCATGTATTTCATTGTCAGTGGCGAAATTACGATTGAGATTGGCTTACAACGAGTGTTACTGCACGACGGTGCCTTTTTCGGCGAGCTGGCCTTGATCACCGGTGCCCGACGCAACGCCACTGCCACCGCCACCCGATCAGCCCAATTGCTGATGCTCGACATTGCCGATTTCCGCGACCTCGCCGCCCGCCATTCCGACCTCGCTGCCGCCATCCACAACGAGGCGGAACGCCGACTCAAAGGCGATCCCCTCCAAGACCTAGACTGAACCCATCAGGATAGACAACCATGACCAGAAAATTAATTACCTTTGACTGGGCCATCAAGCGTTTACTACGCAGCAAAGCCAACTTTGGCATATTGGAGGGCTTTCTGACAGAATTAATCAAAGAAGACATCACCATCATCGACGTATTAGAGAGCGAGTCGAATCAAGGTTATCAAGCTGACAAATTTAACCGTGTTGATTTGAGGGTACGCAACAGTAAAGATGAAATCATTATCATTGAGATTCAATATAATAGAGAGCTTGATTATTTGCGGCGGCATCTTTTATGCCGCATCAAAAACCGCCATAGAATATCTTGAAAAAGGCCAAGCCTACTCATGAATCACTAAAGTGATTTCGGTTAATATTTTATATTTTGATTTGGGTAGTGGCACCGATTATATCTACAAAGGAACCACCAACTTTACTGGTCTTCACCAAAATGATCGCCTTGAATTGAGCGAAAAACAAAAGACACTATTTAATCGTAATCGCGTGGAGGCGCTTTATCCGGAATTTTATCTAATTAAAATCAACCGCTTTAATGATATTGCAAGGGATACTCTGGACGAATGGATCTATTTTTTAAAAAATGAAGAAATCAAGCCGGATTTTACCGCAAAAGGATTAAAGGAGGCGGAAGAAAAGTTGAGCATCATGAAGCTGCTGGAAGAAGAACGTAAGATCTACGAAATTTATCAAGAGGACCTGCATTACCAAGCCAGCATGTTCGAATCTTCTTATGGGGATGGATATTACGAAGGGATGAACCAGGCAACCAAAAACATAGCATTAAACCTGGCAAAACAAGGAGTAACAATCACCCTCGTCAGTGCAGCGACGGGCTTGTCTGAATCAGAGATAAAACTTCTCTTGTTAGGAAAAGTCGAAAACCATCCCGTCGGTTAGCGGGGTAAGGTTATAACCCGATAGCTGGGTCCGGCACTCTTTGATAATCTGCTCTTCCAGACCGGGTTTCATGTGGGAAATGTAGAGCGGGACTTTGTGACGCAACTGGCCCACATCTTTAGCGAGAAGCCCAGCGGTGTAGTGTTTGCTGATGCGGGCAAGCGGCAACTGATTATCGGGAAACCCTACCTCGACAATGAGCAAATCCAGCCGCGGGTGCGCATTGAGGGCGTCCCAGAAAGTCCGATTGCTGGTAGTATCGCCGCTGAAGGCAAAGGCGTGACGGCCGTCATCCACCAAATAACCAACGCCGGGTACTGAATGATTCACCGGAATAACCGTCACCTCCAGCCCCCCCACCCGGACCTTTTCTCCCCGCTGGATAGGGTGGTAACGCAACAATGGGTAGTCCTGGGGTATCGCGGTGAAGTCAGGCCAGATGGTCCCGTTGAGGATGTGGGTGCGCACTGCCTCCAGGGTCTCCGGTAAACCGCAAAGTTCCACGTGCGCCTCATGACGGGAGAACACTGTATCCGCTAGAAACGGCATGCAGGTCACGTGGTCTAAATGTGAGTGGGTGAAAAAGATGTGCTGGATGAGACACATCGTATCCAGCGACAGACTCGCTACCCCGGTTCCGGCATCAATCAGAAGACTCTCGTTGACTAACAAGGCAGTGGTGTGCCGACCGTCACCAATCCCACCGCTACATCCAAGAACTTGCAATTTCATGGTATAACCCTACCAATGACAAGCATGCCTGACAGCACACTGCTGCCACCCCAAGAAAAATCACCATTCCTTTGCAGGAATACCGTTTTTACCTGTTTTCGGAACCAAACGTGGGGGCTGAGTATATGATATGAATAACCATCTAGCCCTCCCCCGGCAAATCCGTGGATAATTGGGATAATCCCGAAGGTTTTCCTCTCCTGGCGGGCGAGGAAGGGCTGGAGGTGAGCACCTGTCAGGGCAGGTCGCACCTGCCATCTTTTTACTATTTGTGCCTAACTTGCGGTTAGTCATTATTTACGCCCCCTCTCCCCTCACCCTGGAGGGTATATAAACGGGCGCCTGGTTAGGTACGCCGGTTAGGGCAGAACATTACGACCATGATTACCGAGAAAGCGGTCCTGGAAAGGCTACGCTCCTGCGTACCACTGAACTCTCTTACCCAGGAAAACTTCCAGCGCCTCTGCAGCGAGGTCTCGGTGGAAGATCTTCCCATCGGGAAAAAACTGTTCAGTATCGGTGATGACGATGCGTTCTCCATCTATCTTATCTCCGGTGGGTTGGAGCTGCTCTCCAATGACGCTACCCGCAGCATGCTCGAAGGCGGGAAGGACAACACCCGCTATGCCGTGGCAAACCTCAAGCCACGCCGTTACAACGGCATCGCCCGTACGCCCCTACGAGTGGTACGGATGGACAGCCGTTTCGTGGATAAACTGATGGTTTGGGAGAGTGCTGCTCGGGATAATGGAAGTGGCTTCGTGGTGGATGAACTCGATACCGATAACGGGGATAACACCTGGGTAATGCGGTTGCTTCAAAAAAAGATGTTCTTGGACCTGCCGGCCGCCCACATCCAGGAAGTACTCAACCGCATGCAGGAAGTCGTCGTAAATTTGGGTGACGTGATCGTCCGGCAGGGAGACCCAGGCGACTACTACTACGTGATCTGCGAAGGCCGCTGTCAGGTGACCCGCGAGGTCGTCGGTTCGGCCCAGCCCTTGGTGTTGGCGGAACTTACGGTGGGGGACGGTTTTGGCGAGGAAGCCCTGGTTTCGCGTAATCCGCGCAACGCCACGATCACGATGTTGACCAGCGGACGTCTGATGCGGCTGTCCTGTAAGGATTTCACCGAACTGCTGGAACAGCCAGTGCTGCGTTGGGTATCCCCCAAAGAAGCGGCCCAGGCCGCGAAGGAAGGCGCGATACTGTTGGATGTACGCACCGAGCAGGAGTATATGAACAGCAAGATCCGCGGCAGCATCAATATTCCCCTCCAACAGTTACGCGAAGGTGCCGGAAGATTGAGGCCAAACAGCCGTTGCATCTGTTACTGCGACAGCGGTGAGCGGAGTTCCGCGGCGGTATTCTTGCTCCGCGAACGCGGTTACGATGCCAGCATCATGCGTGGTGGACTTTCCCACCTCATGGATTTGTTCCGCGGAAAAGGAGTGAGGGCAACCTAGCTCTCTGACGCCGATGGATATCTCCAGCATCAGACTCAGTTCGCTCCCTCCCACCGGTACGGAGGCGCGCGCCCGAGTTGCTTGGCAGGCGGGGGAGATCCTAGAAGCTACAGTGGTAGTCTCCCAGGTCGGGCGTCTTACCCTGGAATTGGGGGGGACCCGAGTCCAAGCCCAAAGTGGCCTACAGTTTTCACCGGGACAGCACTTGCGTCTACAAGTGACCGAGCCTGGAGAACAGCCGGTATTGCGCCTACTGGAAGACGCCCCCGATCCGCGCGCGGTCCAGGGGCGCACCCTACGTATGGCTCTACCTCAGCAGGGTCCCCTTGCTCCGGTACTCGACAGCCTGACCCAACTCGCCCAGTCCGCCCTCAAAGCCGGCGATGGTTCTCTTCCTTCCGTCCTTTCCTCGCTGGCCGTCAGGATATTGGCGCGCCTGCCGCAGGCCGGTGACCTCGGAAACCCCGCTGGGTTAAAGCAAGCGATGCAAGAGTCCGGCCTCTTTCTGGAGGCACACCTAGCCGCCCTCCCACCGGGAACTCCTCCCGCCGCCGACCTTAAAGCCGATCTACTACGCCTGGAAGCAGCCACCGCGGGCACTCTCACCGGTCTTGCCGATAAAGAAGACGCTACGACGATGCCCTCGGTATCGGGCGCGAATTTTCTACATGCGATACAGGGTGCCTTGGCGCGCCTGGAAGTGAATCAGATCAACCTACTCGGAGGAGGGATCCTAACCCTGGAACTACCCATACGCAGGGGAGAGGAGATGCACACCCTCACCTTGACCGTGGAAGAGGGGGAGGAATCCCCGGATGGTGATGGCGGTGCCCTGCGGCCGTGGACGGCAACCCTGCGTTTCGATCTGGAAGGGCTGGGGCCGGTATCAAGTCGGGTAATGGTTACTAATAAAGTATCGGTATCGTTCCAAACCGAACGACCGGAAGCGTCGCAGGCCCTAGGCAGCCGACTGGAAGAACTACGCACGGCACTGACGGCTGCCGGATTGACTCCCGGTCGACTGAGTGCCTATACGGGTCCCCCTCCGGCCTTGCCCCGCCGGCAACCCGCAATGCCTTTGCTGGATCTACGCGCATGAAGGTCCGCGGCAGTTCCCCTCCTGTACCCAGTGCCGTGGCGTTGCGCTATGACGGTATCAATGCCCCACGTGTGACGGCGAAAGGACGTGGCGAAGTGGCCGCTCACATCCTGCAAGTAGCCAAGGAATATGGTATTCCGCTCCATGAAGACCCTGACTTGTTGGATCTGCTCGGCCGCCTTGATCTCGGCGATGAGATCCCGCGTGCCCTCTATGTGGCCGTCGCCGAGGTAATTGCCTTTGCCTATCTGGTGAGTGGAAAAACTCCCTAAGGTGACAGGCAAGAGTCGCCCCTTTGGGGTGCAAAACAACCGGAAATGTAACCCGAGAGGCTCATGAACGATTCCCCCCCCAATCTCCCCGTTACCGAAGCTGCCGTCACAGAAACCGTCATCAACCTACGAACCGCTGACCTCTATCTGAATCGTGAGCTTACCTGGCTTGCCTTCAACCGTCGGGTGCTGCACGAGGCACAGGACCCCCGTACCCCGTTATTGGAGCGACTCAAATTTGTGGCCATTGTGGGCTCGAATTTAGATGAGTTCTTCATGAAGCGTATCGGTGGCCTCAAGCAACAGGTGGAGGCCAAGGTAAACACCCTCAGTTCCGATGGCCGGACCCCTGCACAGCAGATTGCCGCGTGTCAGACGATGGTGCGTGAATTGGAGGCGACCAAACATGAGACCATGGTGGAGGTGCTGAATCTGCTGGAGCAGCACGGCATCTGCATTCGCCGCTATACGGATCTTGATCATGAAGTTCAGGCGAAACTACGGGAACACTACATCAATAATATTTTTCCCCTGGTCACGCCACTTGCCATGGATCCGGCGCATCCCTTTCCTTTTGTTTCTAATCTGGCACTCAATCTACTGGTGACCCTGCGCTTCCCCGGCGATAGCGAGACCTATTTGGCGCGGGTCAAGGTACCGGTGCGGAGTGGGATTGCCGCACGGTTTTTACAAATAGGGGATAGCCATACCTATGTGACCCTTGAAGACGTTATGATCAATAACCTGGATCTCCTCTTTCCGGGGATGAAGGTTCACGCCTGCGAGATGTTTCGGGTGACGCGCAATGCCAATGTCGAACGGGATGAAGAGCAGGCCGATGATCTGTTGGAGATGATTGAATCCGAGTTGCGTGATCGTCAATTTGCCCCGATCGTGCGGCTGGAGGTGATGCAAGGCATCAGCCCGATCCACCGCGGCATGTTGGCGGCGGAATTGGGGTTAAACGAAGCCAATGATGTCTACGAAGTAGCGGGGATGATCGCCCCGCGTGATCTGATGCAGCTCGCTAGCCTGGATTTTCCAGAACTAAGGGATGTCGCGCACCACCCCATCGACAACCCGCGTCTCCAGGATCCGCGGAGTATCTTCTACATCATTCGCGATGGGGGACCGATTCTGCTCCAGCACCCCTATGAATCCTTTGCCACCTCGGTAGAGCGCTTTCTGCGTACCGCCGCCGAGGACCCCAAGGTGATGGCGATCAAGATGACCCTGTACCGCACCTCCGCGGATTCCAGCATCATCGCCCACCTGATTAATGCCGCCCACAACGGTAAGCAGGTAGCGGTATTGGTGGAGGTCAAGGCGCGTTTCGACGAGGCCGCCAACATCCAATGGGTGCGGCGTCTGGAAATGGAGGGAATTCACGTCACCTACGGCGTGGTGGGACTCAAGACCCACAGCAAGGTGATTCTGGTGGTACGCAAAGATTTTGACCGCCTCCGCCGTTATGTTCACATTGGTACCGGCAATTATCACTCGGGGACAGCACGACTCTATACCGATTTCGGGATGCTCACCTGCGATACGGCTATCGGCCAGGATATTACCGAACTCTTCAATTTTCTCACCGGCTATTCACCCCCGCGTAGCTATCGAAAACTGTTGGTAGCCCCGTATACCCTCAAGATCGGCCTATTGGAACGCATTGAACGGGAGATCCGGCTGCACCAACCCGACAATCCCAGTTGCATCCAATTCAAAATGAACGCACTTGAAGACCGCGACATCGTGGAGGCCCTGTATCGGGCCTCCCTGGCGGGGGTAAAAGTGGACCTGATTGTGCGCGATACCTGTCGGCTCCGCCCGGGTATCCCCGGTGTGAGCGAAAATCTGCGGGTTCAGAGTATCGTTGGACGTTTCTTGGAACACGGCCGCATCTTTTATTTCCGTAACGGCGGCCACGAGGAGTATTACATCGGTTCCGCCGATTGCATGAAACGCAATCTGGAGAGTCGGGTAGAGGTAGTAGCGCCGGTGGAAGATAAGCAGTTACGCGAAGATCTGCGCCTGGTCCTCGACATCCAGTTCAATGACCGGCGCAATGCCTGGGATATGCAATCCGACGGCAGCTATCTACAACGGGCAGTAGCGGAGGGAGAGGAGCCCCGTGGCGCCCAAGAGCAACTCATTGAACTCGCCGAAAAACGCTCCAAGGCGGTAGCCAAACGCAAACGCAAGAAATTCCGTAGCAAGATGTTGCATCGGTTTTTGGTGTAGGTGGCATTCCGGAGGATAAGAATTTTCTCCAAAGGGGCATCATTTCTAGCCCAGGGTTGCAGCATTTATGCCGCCACCCTGGATTCGTAACTCAAGACATAAATCTTAACCCCAAAGGGGTTGCGTCAAAGGGAAAACCTCGCGCCACAATCCACAATCCTTATCAACAGTTCATTAAGGATGGCAAAATGCTACAAAGTATCACGGCTGTATATGAACATGGGCTTTTACGCCCACTAGATCCATTGATTCTTTCTGAAAAACAGATAGTTAGAATTCAACTTGAACCTGAAAAACAAATAGATGCGGTTGAGAAAGTTTTTAAATTTCTAATTGATATGGGTTGGGTAACACCACCATCCGGCCAATCAAAAGTTATGCCTATATCTTTAGAAGAACGTAATCGAATTGCTGATATTCTTGGAAAAGCGATTCGAAAGCCAGTTTCGAGAATGATCATTGATGATCGAGGTGAAGGGTGAAAGCGTATTTCTTTGATACGAGCGCCTTGGTTAAGCGATACATCACCGAAATAGGTTTGCAATGGACACAGGCTTCGACTAATCCACAAGAAGGAAATAAGGTTATTCTTGCGAGAATTACATGGGTGGAAATGTTAAGTGCATTTTCAAGATTGAAACGTGAAAGCGCAATTGATGAAACTGTTTTTAATATTGCATTACAAGCCTTTGAGTTTGACTGGGATACTCAATATCAAATCGTAGAGTTTGATAAGATATTAGCCGAACGGGCATACGATAGTGTGCAATTGGCTTCAGCTCTTAAAATTCATCAAATCTACACCAAGATGGTACCTGGTTTTTTTATATTTGTATCTGCTGATGACCGACTATTAACTGTTGCAACAAGTGAAGGAATGCACGTTGAGAATCCAATCGTGCATAGTGGTTCAGGATCACTACTTCGTTCCTAGCTTTCGGACTTTCAAAAAAGAAATTGTTTAATTTATTGTTTTTAACGTTAAAACCGCCTAGCAAGTCGTTCAACCGGACGCGCGCTCTAGGACTGTTTCTGAAAGGTTTGAGTTTTCAACGCACGCACCGGTTAGCTTGTCGATAGGCGGCGTCTTTCCCTGCCGCTGGGGGGCAAAAAATTAGGTTCGGGCGCTATAATCCCCCGCCTTCGCCAGGAAGCCTCCCCAAAATGATCCTCAAGAACCTCTTCAAGCCTCGCTGGCAGCACAGCAATCCCCGGGTCCGACGCCAAGCCCTGGAAGAACTGGCTAGTGACCACGAGGTGTTGACCCAGATAGCACGCCGGGACCCCGACCCGGCGTTGCGCATCCTGGCCATCGAACGCCTCACCGATCTCACCATCCTTGACCTCGCCTCCCGCGCCGACACCGATCCAAGGGTCCGTGAACGCGCGGTTAGCCGTCTGCGCGAGGTATTTACCGGCGCCGGCGCCGGCGCACCCTCGCTGACGGAACGCCTGGTTTGGCTCGAGCGTACCAAGGACCCCACGCTGTTGGTCTATCTCGCCCGCCATGGCGTGGAATCGACGTTGCGCAGTACCGTCCTGGAACGCATCACCGACGATGAGGTACTCGCCGCATCCGCCGTCGCCGACCCCGATACCAGGGTACGGGCTTTGGCCGCCGCTCGCCTACAGAATCGTACCCTGTTGGAACGGGTTGCCAAGCTTTCCCGCAATCGTGACAAAGGCGTCCACCGCATCGTCCAGGAACGCCTAACGGCCATTATCGAAGAAGAGGAACGTCCACGCCGACAACGCGCCGCCCGAGAAAGCTTGTGTGCCGATGTTGAAGCCTTGGTGCGCCGGGGACATTGGCACGACGCGGCGACCCCCCTAGAGCGTCTGGAAAACCGCTGGGCTGCTGCGGAAGGGACAGCACCGACGGACTTGGCGGAACGCTTCACGGCGGCGGTGGCAATCATCCGGCGTGGGGTGGCGGAGGAAGAGGAACGTCGGCGCGAACAGGCCCGTATCGAAGAGGCCCTCGTCCCGGTGCGTGCCGAAAAGCAATCGCTCTGCATGGCGGTCGAGAATCTGGCCGATGACTTGACCGGCCGTAGCCAACTGGGCCCTGATGATGCCACCGTGGCGCGCACTCTTCTCCGCACGGTCGAAAACGGGTGGGCACAGAGCGCGGCGTTGCCGGATCCCGAGGAATCCCGACTCAAGGCGCGTTTCCATGATGCGGTTACGCGGATTCGTGCCCGTCTTGGCGACCTGCTGCGTCGTTCCGAACAGCTTGCTGCCCGCCGTACCCAATGCGAGCGTGCCGAACAGGCCCTAGCAGGAAAACCGACCGTAGAGGAAAGTACCCTCAAGGAGTGGACTCGGGAATGGCAGGCTTTGGGTGTAAACGGCAGCACCGACGACCCAGAAGGGGCCGAATTGGCGCAACGCTTCCAAACAGCCATGCATCAATTGCGCGAACGGGGACGGGAAGCCCGTGAACACCGCGAACAAACCTATGCCCAAGTCGAAACAACGGTGGTGGAACTGGAGCAAGCCCTAGAACAGGGGATACTCAAGGCTGCAACGCCGCTCCTTACCATCGCCCAGACAGCGGTCGCCGAACTGCCCGCCGGTCCGCGGGCGACAACACTAAAGGCCCGTGTCGAAAAAGGGGCTGCCGAGATCCATAAACTCCAAGAGTGGCAGCGTTGGGGAAACGTCCGCGAGCGCGAGCGCTTATGTACTGAAGTGGAGGCGCTGGTGGGGACGGAAGAGGCACCGGAGCAGCTGGCGACCAGGATCCGGGAGATGCGCGAGGAATGGAATCGTTTGGGACCACCAGAACGCGAGTCTGCCGCCGCGGGTTTGGGGGGACGCTTCAACGCTGCCTGCGAAGCTGCGTTCGAGCCGTGCCGGATCTATTTCGCAGAACAGGCACGGCGGCGTGAGGAAGCCGCAGGGGTACGTACCGCGTTGATTGCCCGTATTGAGGCATTCACTGCGGCTGCCGACTGGACAAACATGGACTGGAAGGCCGCCGATGCTTTCCTGCAGGAAATGCGTGAGGCATGGCGTAACGCCGGACCAGTAGATCGACGAGCGTCGGATCGGTTACAGGAGCGTTTTACAGCAGCATTGGAGCCGCTTCAGCAGGAGATACGTCGAGAGCATCGGCGTACCCTCAAAGCCAAAGAAAATCTTGTGGCTCGCGCCGAGGCCGCGCGGGGAATGTCCGATCTACGGCAGGCCGCAAACGAGATCAAACAGCTTCAGATCGAGTGGAAGTCTCTAGGGCACGCCCCGCGACGTCAGGAACAGGCGCTGTGGCGACGGTTACGGGCAGCCGCGGATGACGTTTTTGAACGCCGCCATACCCAGGTCCTCGCCCAGGAGGCGGAGCGCAACGCCGCCCGCGTTGCCCGAGAGGCGCTATGCGAACAGATCGAGACTCTGGCCCAACGGAACGGCGCCGAATTGGCGACAACCCGGAGTGAACTTGCCACGTTGGAGCAACAATGGGCGACGTTACCCGCCGCACCGCGAGAGGATGCCGCAGCCCTTGACAATCGATTTCGGAAGGCGGTTACGGCCTACCATGAGGCCGTTACAACTTTACGCCGTCAACAGGCTTGGGAGGCGGTAGAGACGTTGGCCATACGCGGGGCCTTGTGTACAGAACTGGAGAGGTCGGCCGAGACCGATGGCGACCAAGCGACGGTGGTAGAAGCGGCACGTAATCGTTGGAATGCATTGGGTCAGGAGGTTGAACCACCCCTGACCGCCCGTTTCGAGCGAGCCTGTAGCCGGGCAAGCCTCCCAATTGAGCAGCGTCGGGAACAAGTTGCCCTAGAACCGAACGAGGCAGAAGCGCTGGAAACACTCTGCATCCGTTTGGAGGTCTTCGCAGGGGTAGACTCTCCACCGGAGTCGGCGCGGGCACGCCTTTCGCATCAGGTTAATCGTCTTGCGGAAGGACTCGGCCAAGGCCGTGAGGTTACCAATCCCGAGCAGCGTCGTATCCAGTTTATGGAATTGCTGCAGACGTGGTATGCCACCGGCCCGATACCGGCCGAACTGCATACGGTTTTGGAGGCCCGCGTAGGGCGGGTATTGGCGGCGGTCAGGGAGAGCGCCGATTACCGTTGAATTTATTTTCTCGTTGTTTGACTTCAGGCATAAAAGAAAAATCTTTAGGTTTTTTTGATTTTTTATGTTTTTTGGTAGAAATCAAAATCATTAATGATTTTTCTTTTATGCCGACCACCACCAGCTGAATCATAGACCTAGCCATGTCCTTCCGTTCCATCCCGCTCCAACCATCCCTCTCACTCTCCGCCCTCGTCATGGCCGTGGTCTTGGCGTGGTTCCCCCCCCTTGCGCACGGTGAAGCCGCCACGACGTTATCCCAAGTCAATGAATTCATCGCCGAGGTGGCCGCACGTCATGGTTTTGTGGTTCCCGCCTTGTACGCGCTGTTCGATAACGTGACCTTGCGCCCCGAAATCATCGAGACCATCACCCGTCCCGCGGAGGCCAAGCCCTGGTTTGAATACCGCGCTATTTTTCTTACGCAGGCACGGATTGAAGGTGGCATTGAATTCTGGCGTGAGCACCAGGACGCCCTATCCGTTGCCGAATCTCGTTACGGGGTAGATCCTGCAATAGTTGTCGCCATCCTAGGGGTAGAAACCCGTTACGGGGCAAAAACCGGTACCTACCGGGTCATCGATGCCCTGACGACGTTGGCCTTCCAATATCCTAAACGCGCGTCTTTTTTCCGTGATCAATTGGAAGAATATTTGCTCCTCACCCGCAACGAAGGTATCGATCCGCTGTTGCCGAAAGGTTCCTACGCCGGAGCCATGGGCTTACCTCAATTCATGCCCACCAGTTTTCGAGACTTTGCCGTGGATTTGGACGGAGATGGCCACCGTGACCTATGGAACAATCCCTGGGATGCTATCGGCAGTGTCGCCAATTATTTACGCCGCCATGACTGGCAGCCGCAAGGACCGGTAGCGGTACCGGCAAACCTGGTGGCGGGAGTAGATCCCGCACCACTACTAAAGGCGGACCTCAAACCGAATCTGTATCTGAATCGTTTGCGTGCCATGGGATTACAGCCCACCGAACCCGTTTCTGGCAACCCACCTGTCGCTCTACTGCGCCTGGATGGGAAGATTTCCCCCGAATATTGGTTGGGCTTCCAAAATTTCTATGCGATTACCCGCTATAACCACAGTCCCCTCTATGCCATGGCGGTCCACCAGCTTGCACGAGAAATCGTAGCGGGAATGGCGAAAAAATAGTGGCTGGCTGGCACGCAAGATCCCAAAAGAACCATCATGATTCAGATAACTTTACGGTAGGCCGATTGGTCAGAATAGACAACAACCGCGCAATACGGCTACGCATCTCACGGCGGTCTACGATGAGATCGACGGCGCCATGTTCCAACAGGAATTCGGCGCGCTGAAAACCCTCGGGAAGGGTCTCGCGAACGGTTTGCTCGATAACTCGCGGGCCGGCAAAACCGATCAAGGCTTTGGGTTCAGCGATATTAATATCGCCGAGCATGGCGAGGCTTGCCGAAACCCCGCCCATGGTTGGATCGGTCAACACCGAGATGAAAGGAATCCCGGCGTGGGTAAGTTTTCCCAAGGCAGCGGAGGTCTTGGCCATCTGCATTAGTGAGATCAATGCCTCCTGCATCCGTGCCCCACCGCTGGCCGAAAAACACACCAGCGGGATCTGCCACTCCCGAGAGCAGTCCACGGCACGGACAAATTTTTCCCCTACCACTGACCCCATCGAACCACCCATAAAACGAAACTCAAAGGCGGCAGCGACTAAAGGCAGCCCCTCGACGGCTCCTTTCATTACCACCATGGCATCTTTTTCGCCGGTATCTTTCTGGGCTTGGACGAGACGGTCCTTGTAGCGTTTACTGTCCCGGAATTTAAGAAGATCCACCGGCTCCAGGGTCGCCCCGATCTCTTCTCGTGGTTCAGGGTCGAGAAAACGATCAAGGCGGTCACGCGCCCCGATACGCATATGGTGGGTACACTTCGGGCAGACTTCTAGATTGCGCTCCAGCTCCGCACGATAAAGGACAGCACTACAGGCGGCACATTTCGACCATAGGCCCTCGGGGACCTTTTTATTACCGCCCTCAGTACGGATGCGGGAGGGTAGAAGTTTCTGGAACCAGCTCAGGGTGTCGGTCATTGCGTTTATTTCCAGTGATGGTGTCAATCAATGGGCACTCTTCGGTACCACCTCGCCAACCTCAAACGCTATCCGTTCATATACATCGTGCAACAGCAATTCACAATCCACCGAAGCCAGGCGCACGCGTTCATCCAGATTATCATATTCGGTCAACAGCCAACGGTTACCAGTCTGGCGAGTGTAGCATTCTACATGATTCGTGGTGCTAACCAGCGCCGTACAGTGAGCCTAACAAATTGATCCATGGACTGAACCAAATGTCCATGCAGTTTTTTGTTAGAAAGAAAGGCAAGCATATTTTAAGGTGCAAATATGAAAGACCTACTTCTTACCGTTAAATTTACCTACGACGACAAAAGTATGCACGAAAAGGATGAGAACTCCATCGCGATATTCCCTGGTCACGTCCTCCTCAACGAGGCGGAGCCCCTCGCGCTGCACTCGGAAGCCCTTGGAGACAAGAGCGGGACGGTGCGTGTGCTGAGGATTAACGAACCCAACAGCTTCATGGCGCGCCTAGCGGAAAAACAGGCGGCGTCCGCGGCGCGGGGACGCTTCATCACTATTGAGGGTATTGAGGGGTGCGGAAAGACGACCCTGATTGCCCATCTCCGGCACCTATTCGAGACGGCGGGATGCCGGATTGTGGTCACCCGTGAACCGGGAGGCACCGCGTTGGGAGAAGAGGTGCGCGGTCTGTTTCTGGGTCGGGAAGACGGCATGGCGGTCGATGCGGAATTGCTTCTGCTATTCGCCGCGCGCGCCGAACATCTCGAAAAGATCATCCGTCCGGCCCTGGCGGCGGGAAAGTGGGTCCTTTGCGACCGTTTCACCGACGCCACCTATGCCTACCAAGGGGGTGGACGGGGAATACCGGAAGAACGAATCGCACTCCTGGAATCCTGGATCCGCGAGGGTTTACGTCCGGATCTCACCCTGCTGTTGGATCTGCCGGTCGAGACCGGGCTCACCAGAATTGGCCGACGTGAGACGCTCGACCGTTTCGAGCGCAAGGAGCACGCCTTTCATGAACGGGTCAGGGCGGTTTATTTGGCGCTCGCCGCCGCGCAACCCAAACGTTTTCGAGTAGTGGACGCCTCCCGTCCCCTGTCCGAGGTAAAATACACCGTGGGCCGGATCCTGGCGGAATGGTTTTATGAAGGGGGTGCATCCTAAATTATAAATCAAAGGAGGTCGCATTTTTGTGTGGTTGTGTAGGGTCATCCCGATCTTTCATTGAGGAGGGATCATGTCGTACGCGCTCAGTTGTCTAGTTCTAACTCTGGTCCTCGGGGCCTTGACCATTGCCCAGGCTACCGAAACACCCCAGTTGGTCATCGATCCCGGTGGTCATACGGCAATAATTTGGAGTGTGATGTTCAGCCCGGACGGGGGGCTAACGCTACGCACCAAATTAGTGCCGTGGGTTTGGTTCGTACGCCAAAAGAATGCGTAGTCCTCTGGTTTTTTGGAAAAATCTTCAGCGTTCACAACACAATTTTCGGTAATAGTTGACTATTATATTTGCAATTATAATTTTGCATATTTCGCGCAACATGCTGATTAATTAATTATTTTTTATTAATTAGAGAAAACATGAAATCCATGGTCAGGGTGAAAATCACTATAATCAGCAGATCCATAATTCCGCCTATTCTGCACCAACTACACGTGATTGTAGACGCTTAAAAATTGGCCCAAATATTGCGTTGTGCTCATGGTTCGACCTTTATGAGAACTGCCAACATGGCCAATGCGAGCCTCCATCAAAACGATATCTTCCTTCCTTATATGCGCGATGTGGTTCGTAGCGAACAATCGTTGCGTGAGCTCAATCTAATGTGGCGCATGATTGAGTCTTCCGCCCGAATGAATTATCTATCCGAGACCAAGTCCATTCTCCAGACCATGGCCACGACCCGGGCAGGATTTGATCAGCTGGAACACGAATTGGTCTCCAGTCTGGTTCGTGAAAAAATTGCTAATGTGCTGATGGAGATTGGCACCAAAGCCCATTATGTAATCGATATCGTAGTGCGCAATCTGTATGAACGCACTGCGGACGTTGGCTTTCTTGCCACTGATCGCGATCTCTGTGAATTCGTTGCCGGTATACATAACGACCCGGACTTCATTTATGCTCGACTGGCGGCTTATCGTGATAAATATACTGTGTATGACGAAATCATCTTGCTGGATAAAAAAGGCAATGTCTTGATTCAGATTGACGAAAATTTCCAGGTGGAGGGTAGTATTGATCCGCTCATTGCGCAAACCTTGGCATCCGCGAACTATGTCGAAACTTTTCGGGCCATCGACCTACGCCCATCCAAGCAAAAATCGTTGATTTATTCGCAACGAATGTTCCATCCGAAAACTGGGGAGGTTATTGGAGTCCTATGTCTTTGCTTTGATTTTGAAAAGGAAATGGCTGGCATTTTTAATTCGCACCGCGACCCGGAAGAACGTTCGATTATGTTGTTGGTTGATGGAGAAAATCACGTCATCGCCAGTGCCGATAATACTTGGGTGCCGATAGGTGTGGTTGTTCCGGTGAATCGTGAAGGTAGTACGTGCGTCAAGATGTTCGGCGGCCGTAAATATTTGATCCAAACTTTCGTTGCCGAGGGATACCAGGGATATATGGGGCCTCCAGGTTGGCAAGGGCAGGTCATGGTACCGCTGGAGGTTGCCTTTGTGGAAAGTGGTGGCAATACCTTATCGTCACTCGACCCGGTCATTGCCGATGGCCTATTGTCGCATGCCCAGACCTTTTCCCCCCCGCTTTATCAAATTATGCAAGCGGCCGAGACCATACAGCGTGTCGTCTGGAATGGGCAAGTAATGACCTCCGATCGTGGAAATAATTTATTCCAACTCAAATCGGTTTTGGAGCAAATCAGCGAAACCGGAAATCGTAGCAACGAGTTGTTTTCACAATCAATTAGTAATTTATATGAGACCGTGCTTGGCTCCAGTTTACGCGCCGCGGAGTTTATGGCGCATTTATTGGTCGACCTGCTCGATCGTAATCTATATGAACGCTCTAATGATTGTCGTTGGTGGGCATTAACGCCGGCATTGCGTCATACGTTGGCCGCGTTCGAACGAACCGAAGACATGATTCAGAATATCACCGATATTTTGTCTTACATAAATAGTTTGTACACTGTTTATACACGACTATTTGTTTACGACAAAACCGGGCGGATTATCGCAAGCACTAATTTGGCGCGCCAGGGAGAGGATAGTGCGGTAATTGGTGCCAACATTAACCATGATACCCTTCAATCGGTACTATCGCTTGCCAGTGAACGTAATTATTATGTTACCCCGTTCGCATCAAACCCCCTTTACAATAACCTACCGACCTATGTTTATCATGCGGCGATTCGCCATCCGGAGAATCCAAAAACGATAGTAGGTGGAATAGGTATCGTTTTTGATGCAGCTCCACAGTTATCCGCCATGTTACACGGAGGATTAAACGGGAAAGCGGGAACAACCGCGTTCTTCCTTAATCGTGAGGGTCGTATTATTGCCGGTACCGATCCGGCTCATCCGGTAGGTGCATCTCTTGAGATCCCAGATGATATCTTGAGAGGAAAAAATGGTTATAGTACATCTAGGATTACTGTTCACGATGGTCACTATGCCAGTATGGGTTGCACCATATCAAGCGGCTATCGTGAATTTAAGGTAACTGACGGCTACAAGGAAGACATTATCGCCGTGGTATTCGAATCCTTTGGCGAGGTACGTGAGCGCAGGATTTCAGGGAAAAAAGCACCCTCTGCCTTCGATTCTAATTCCCTAGGGGGCGGTGAGCAATTTGCGACGTTCTTTGTGGATAATAATTTGTTCGCCGTCCCGGTCGGACAAGTATTGGAGGCGTTGCCGGGCGCGAATATCATGCCGATGTCGATGGGAGGTTGTGAATTACGCATCGGTATGCTTGAAGTAGAGCATGAAGGAGAGGGAAAGCGATTTATTTGGGTATTCGATCTGGGTTACATGGTACGTGGCAAGCCCTCGGGAATCACTGGCAGTTGTCAGGTCATCGTGGTGCGTGATGAGCAGCAAGGAAAAAATATAGGATTACTTGTTGATGGGTTACACGGAGTTCCTGAATTCGACAAAAATCAGATCATTCCTACGCCTTTTTCTGATGATGATAACGGTACTCTGATTCCTAAAATCATCAGGGGACGAAAGGACAACTTGCTAATACAAGTACTCGATGTCCCTTATATATACCGTAGCCTGAAAGCCGGAGAGATACCTTCCATGCCGGACTTGATGCGGGAAGCAGCCTATTGAGTCTACGTTTATCCGATCAACCTCCCCAGAACCTCGGGCAGGTGTTCATGCTGGTCAGGCCTGATCGCCTCCCAGCGTTCGCAACTTCCGGCCCAGACCGGAAGACTCTGACTCTCCAGCGTTGCATCCCGGACAAACAATGCCCGCAAATGGGGAAAATGAGGAGGCGAGGGCGATCTAACCTCCTCGCCCCCCGCCTCCGCCCCCCACTGGGATTGGGTGAGCAATAAAATGATCGGCTCCCGCCACGCTATATCGTTCCCCACCAATTGGCGGCGTACCGCAGTGGCGACGGCAAGCGTTGAGATCGGGTCGGGAGGGTTCGGGCTACGTTGGGTGAGAAGGGTGAGGAAGTCTGCGGGTTGTTCCAAGAGATGCACCGTGGGTTGGCCTCCCGCGCTCACCAGCACTGCCGGCAGATGTTGACGATGCAGGGTGGCGGCCAGGGCATGGGCGGCCGGTCGGAGGAGTACTTCGATAGCGCCGTGGCAAGCCGGCGAGCCGTCGAGAATGATTACCGTCGGACGTAGGCATGGGAGCGGCAGAAAATCGTGGGGACGTAGCGTGAAACGATACTGTTGCGTGAATAGCCACTCGTTCTCATCCCGGCGCGTAAAGGAGAAGGCGTTGGGAGGAAGTTCCCGTTGTGCCTCAGCCGGAAATTCCCAGGGTGCGGCAAAGGACCAAGGATGGGCATTTTTCCCATTCCAACCGTCAATCTGCTTCCCGTTGGCAGAAATACCGACCCCATTCCTCGGACTCGCCGCTGCTGCCGCCAACGGCGTCAAAGGGCGTCTCAATAACCGGCGCTGGAGCGGATTCAGGCAAGGCAATTGGGTTACACGATGGCGCAGGCGCAGGAGGATCCCCGGATCTGCGGCTACGGCTTCGGGACCGAGTGCTGCGATCAGTGTGAGCAAAGGATCGTCAATGGCCGCAACGGCTTGGCGGAGAAAGGCGAGTGGCGGCGGCGGGGCGGTGGGGTGGATGGGTTCTCCCGTCAGCGCGGTGGTTAGTGATGGGCGTAGGATGGCTGGGGCCAACTCCGCGGACGGGTGCCACTTGGCATCATCGGGCAAACCGTGCAGGAGCAGGGCGATCAGCCCGGTACGGGCTGCACCGGGCCAACCCAGATGTTGGAGGTCGCGGACCTTCTCGCCCTCCGGGCCAGTGAGGAGTGTCTCCAACGCAGGCGGAGTATCTCCACCCAGCAGGGTACGAAGGTCATGAACCAGAGACAGCGGTGGATGGATCTCCAGCCGGTGCAGCGCGGTCAGGGCCGCAGGTAGCGCGGAGAGCGGACGGAAGGTCTCGGCAGTGCTTGGCACCCGTCCTACCGTCTGAGTAGGAAAGAGGTCGCGGGTATCCCAGAGACGGATCGTGTCCTCCGTATGACTGGAGGCCAAAAATCTACCACCGCTAGCCCAGGCTAGACGCCAGCTATAGCCCTGATCCTGAGAGGTAAAACTGCGTAGCGGCAACCGGTGACGGGTACCTACCGCGAGTGGGTCCCAAACGCGCACGGTGGAATCCATCGACCCCGAGGCAAGGCGGGTGCCGTCCGGCGACCAAGCGACGTTCAAGACCGCACCTTGGTGACCCTCCAGGCGCTGCTGTTCTCTACCGTCGGCGACCGACCACAGGCGTATCGTCTGATCCTGGGACCCCGAAGCCAGGAGATTGCCGAGCGGCGACCAGGCGATTCCGTAGACCAAGGCCGCGTGCCCTTCCAAGCGGCGCAATTCTTTTCCATCGGTAGCGGACCACAGGCGGATGGTGCAGTCCTGCGACCCAGAGGCGAGTTGGCGACCGTCCGGCGACCAGGCAACACTCCGCACCAGGTCGGTGTGTCCCTTGAGGCAACGTAGTTCGACTTTCTTCTCCGCCGACCACAGCCGTACTGTACGATCTGCCGACCCCGAGGCGAGACAGCTACTGTCCGGCGACCAGGCAATGCTGGAGACCGGCGCACGGTGTCCACTGAGACGGTGCAACTCGACCCCGTCGCCAATCGACCACAAGGAGACCGTGCCGTCCTCCGCACCCGTGGCGAGAGACCTACCATCCGGCGACCAGGCGAGGTCCTGCGCAACCCGTTGGGAAGATCTGGAAGAGGTTGAGCCGGAACCGGAAACACTATCGGCGATGGGCTCGACGCTGGTCCAGAGTAACCGCCCGTCCATCAGGTTCCAGCAGCGCAAGTACCCATCCAGATGACCGCTGGCGAGGCGGCGGCCGTCCGGACTCAGGGCGATGCAGGGCGCTCCCGACCGTCGAACCACTTCTGCACGTAGGATCCCGAGACTGCCTGCCGCATCCGCGCCGGGAAGCTGGGGTACCCACGGGGGCGCCCGCCGACCTACGGTTGCCGCCTGACGCGCGAGCCATTGCACCGCATCCACTACCGGTACTGGCGTACTAACCAACGGCGTCGCCACTTCCCACAAAGCTAGGGTGCCGTCTCTGGCGACCGCGGCGAGCTGGCTACCGTCCGACGACCAGGCGACACCCCAGACGCTTTCCTCGTGTCCTTTGAGTCGGCGCAATGGATTCGCTCCCCCCTCGCCGGGCAGGACCGTACTCGACCCGACACCAAAGACCGCGTTGCCATCGTCATCATCGGGCGACCACAGACGTACTGCGCCCTGCGACGACCCCAAGGCCAGACACTGGCCATCCGGCGCCCAAGCCATACTCAACACCTCGCGCCCTTCAAGGCGATGCAACTCGGTGCCATCCTCTACCGACCACAGCCGCACGGTGCGATCACGCGCCCCCGACGCGAGGCGGCGGCTATCTGGCGACCAAGCGACGATGGTAACCTGATGGGTATGTTCCGTCAGACGGCGCCATTCGGCACCGGTCGTCGCCGACCACAGGCGCACGCTTCGATCTCCCGACCCCGAGGCCAGATAGAGACCATCCGGCGACCAGGCGACGCTCCAGATCGCACCTTCGTGTCCTTCAAGGCGGCGCAGTTCGGTGCCGTCGTCCGCCGACCACAGCCGTAACGTGCGGTCGTCCGACCCCGAGACGAGGCGGCGGCTATCCGGCGACCAGGCAATGCCCGCGACGATGCCCTCATGCCCGTTGATGCAGTGCAATTCCGTGCCATCCAGCGACCACAGCCGCACCGTGCAATCGTCCGATCCCGAAGCGAGACAGCGCCCGTCCGGCGACCAGGCGAGGCTTTCGATCGGGGCGGTGTGTTTCTTTCTGCGCCAGCGTAGTTCGCCCTTGGGCGTGAAGACGTAGACGATTTGGTCGTCGCCACCTAACGCTAGCGAGTGTCGGTCTGGCGACCAAGCGACACAGTTGAGTGCCCCTTTGCCCAGTCTCAATACTCGTAGCGGTTTTTGGAGAGAGCGGGAATGGTTGGTCATAACCAATTTTCCCATCATACGTTGATATAGAAAACATGGAAGGCGGTTGGACCTCCGCCCTTTCTGGACGGAAAAACTTCTTAATCCCAAGACTCAAAACGTTACCCTGGACTGGTATAGCAACACGCCGTTGGTATGCACCTCCTGGTAATTTTTAGCCGGGACTTGCCTAAAGCCTCTCCACGCGGACAACATAGCACATAGCACAGGATACAACCCATCGAGCGCGCCCTTCGGTTCTGGTTCCACGCTGGAGCGTTACTGCCATTAAGTTAAGCAAAACGGAGTGCAAGGCTTGCCTTGCACAGGACGCAAGCCCTTGAAAATTAGTGCAAGGCAAGCTTTGCACTCCAATGTCGAACCCGTCCTGGTTTCCCGAATTTTCCATTGATGATGGAGCCTCGTAATGATTATGCGAACCAAAAATCCTCTTCGTCAGACCCAGGGACCTTTTTTCGCCGAGCACCTGAGACCCGGCGACCCTTATGAATTATCGAACGGGCATCCCATCGAATGTATGCCAGGCGGTGGTCGTCATGCCCAAGCGAATCTTTCCGGCGGGTTTGCTCTGGAAACGGATCCCGGGGTGGACTCCGCGGGAATTGATGCGGGTTATTCCTTCGGACCCCAATATCTCCGTGCTCCGGATATCGCGGTGGGCAATGTCCCAAATGAACCGGGCTGGGTGAAAGGGGTCCCGCCGCTCGCAGTCGAATATGCAGACGTGGGCCAAAATGAACGGGAATTGCAAGAAAAAATCGTGGAACTACTCAACGCCGGTACCCGTTATGTTTGGGTCGTGCGCCTCTCGGGGCTGCGCCGGGTCGAGGTTTATGAATTAGGGAAGAAATGCCGGGTGGCCCTACCCGGCCAACAGCTTCGCGCCCCCGGAATTTTGAAAAATCCTGTTCCCATCGAAGCTCTTTATGATCGAGAGGCCGCTCATGAGACCGCGCTGCGCAATCTCTTGCAACGACAAGGTTAGGCCTCTTCATGAACGAAAAAGACACACACGGGTAAAATAATTCGCGTTGCCTGGCCCGTAATTAAACCTCCGCGTAATCCAGGCATCGCGAGTGATGCGGTTCGTCCCTCACCGCATCCTACATTTCAGAATCTTACATAACACCTGCCGTATAACAGACGTTATGTAAAACTGTGGGTGGAAGTGTTGCGCTTCAAGGTTGAATCCACTACCTAATCCAAGTTGCTACCTATGTGGTGAGAAACGAAAAAGCCTCCCCGAGAGAAGGATTGGGGTGAGGGCAGGAATTTGTTGATTCGTCAGTATCACGCCCTCACCCCCGGCCCCTCTCCCGGGGGGGAGGGGAGAGGGGAGAAAAACGTGCTAGGTGGCAACTTGGGTTACCTATTTGCTATTGCGGCGTAACGCTTAACTCATTCGAGAATGCGCTAACCCCCCCCGCATTAACCGCTCTGACCTTAAAATAATAGGTCATGCCACTGGTCAGACCCGTGTCGGTCTTGCTGGTTCCTGTAATTTTTTCACTCACAAGCCTTTCTCCTCCATGGGTAGTTCCCCGATACACGTTATAACTATCCGCTCCACTTACCGTGGACCAAGTCAACGTCACCTGAGAGTTCCCTGGTATCGCGCTATTCAAGACTGGCGCTGTAGGCGGTGCAATAGGCGTAGCACTAGCCTCATTGGAGACTGTACTGGTGCCGCTGGCATTAACTGCTTTCATCGTAAAGAAATAGGTCGTGCCATTAGTCAGTCCGGTAATTACCGCACTGGTACCCGTAAGCGCTGTCTTCTGAAGATTTTCTCCTCCGGCACTAGTCCCCCAATAAATGTTATAGCTAATAGCGTTAGCCACTGCGGTCCATTTAACGGTAACTTGAGAATTACCTGGAGTTACACTTCTTACGGTTGGCGCCCTTGGGGTTGGTCCTGGTGTGGTACTTAGCTCATTTGACAATCCACTAGCGCCACCTGTATTAACAGCCCTCATCTTGAAGAAATAAGGGACGCCATTGGTTAGGCCAGTGACAACAACGCTATTCCCAGTGAGACCAGTTAGTATCGGTGTGGGGAATTCACCACCGGAAGAGACCCCATCATAGACGTTATAGCTGGTTGCGCCAGTCACTGAGGTCCAATTTAACGTGACCTGCATGTCTCCTGGTACCGCAGTATTGATAACTGGGGCTGAGGGTGGGGTGTTAGGCGTAGCACTAACTTCATTTGAGAATGGACTCGTGCCACTGGCATTGACCGCCTTCATCTTGAAGAAATAGGTCGTACCATTCACTAGGCCAGTAATAGCTACAGCTTTCCCAATAACTCCCGTCCTTGTCTGATTTTCTCCTCCAGCAACAGTTCCCCAGAAAATATTGTAACTAGTAGCGCCAGTTACTGTGGACCATTTCAAGGTAACGGCCGCGTTTCCTGGAGTGGCGCTATTAATCGCGGGTGCTAATAACGCGGCTTGAGGTGTGGCGCTCAGTTCATTCGAGAATGCGCTAACACCACCATTAGTCACAGCAGTAACCGTGAAGAAATACGTCGTTCCATTGGTTAAACCTGTGATGGTTCTCGTAGTCCCTGTTAAACCGCTGATGACAAGCGCCTCACCTCCAGAAATGGTTCCTTGGTAGATGTTGTAACTAGTCGCGGTAGCCACAGAGGACCAACGCAATACAACCTGACCAACCCCTGCCACTACGCTCGTCAGGGTTGGCGTCGGTGGAGGTGCCGCAGGGGTGGCGTTAACCTCATTTGAATAGGTACTGGTACCAGCAGTATTGATAGCCTTAATCTTAAAGTAATACTTTACTCCATTGACCAGTCCTGTAATGGTGGCATTAGTACCCGTTACTCCACTAAGTTTAGGAGCCTCTCCCCCTGAGTTAATTCCCATAAAGATGCTATAGCTAGCCGCGCCATTTACCGCTGACCAATTCAGCGTGACCTGGGCATTTCCTGGAACCGCACTGGCGATACTCGGTGCAGCGGGCTTGGTGATATTTGCCACAACGGTAATGTTATTGGTCACCTGTGGAGCTGCGCTATAGCTGGCATTACCCGCCTGGTTAGCTGCTACGGTGCAGATTCCCGCCACAATACCGGTCACCGTGCCGCCACTCACAGTGCAAATACCCGGAGTGGTAGAGCTAAAGTTTACCGGCAATCCAGACGTTGCCGTGGCATTTGCCGTGGTCGTTCCACCTACCGTCAACGTAGTTGGGTTGAAGGTAATAGCACCTATTGCTTGATTGCTCTTGCCAACGGTAATCGTCTGCGTGGCTTGAGCAGCGGCATTGTAATTGTCATTCCCTGCCTGGTCGGCGGTTACCGTGCAAGTTCCTGCGGATACGCCTGTAACTGTGCTACCACTTACCGCGCAAACGAGGGGAGTATTGGAATCAAAGGTTATCGCATTGCCTGAATTCCCGCCGGTGGCCGAAATCGTTCCAATGCTACCCACAGAGAGGGAGGGAACAGCGGTAAAGGTGATCGTCTGGTTGATTTTGTTTTGAGCAAAGGAAGCAATCACACTCTTAGCCGCCGTCATGCTTACTGTGCAAGTTCCCGTTCCTGTGCAAGCTCCCGACCAGCCCGCAAAGGTAGAACCGGTAGCAGCGACCGCCGTTAAAGTAACGGAGTCGCCAGGGACATAGTTTTCCATGCAATCCGTCCCACAACTAATACCCGCTACGCTACTGGTCACGGTACCGTTTCCGGTCCCTAGTTTGGTTACGATCAAGCTGTAAATGATCCGATCAAAATTGGCGGTTACATTTCTAGCCGCAGTCATATCTACTGTACAAGTATTACCGCTATTGCTACAATCACCGCTCC
>CAUYUB010000689.1:0-15035 GCA_963575685.1 Gammaproteobacteria bacterium
CTGGACATCCTGCTGCAACCGGCGCCATGTCCTCAAAACTCAATATGAGCCATTAATGTTTACTGTTCCAGGTATAGCGAATGGAGAGTTTCCAGTCCATCCAATGTCATATTCGCCAATGTTGGCGATATAATGCCTCCTTGTGGCGTTTCCGCTTCGGTCGAAAACAATTCTTTTTTATAGATAAAACCAGCCCTTAACCATTTTCCCAAGATTACCTTATCTATGGGAATATTCTTGAGTAACCAGTCGTGGCTGATATTATCAAAGCATCCGGTAATATCTCCTTCAAGTATCCGCTCTGAGCTTCTTCCCTTTGATAATACAATGAATACTTGGGCCATGGCATCATGCGTACTGCTTTCTTTTCTAAATCCATAGGAATTTTTGTCCGCCAGGGTTTCCGATATTGGGTCAAGACCCATTAAATGGAGTACCTGCATTGCTCGGTCCCTCATTACCGGAATTCCTAGTGGCCTTTTCTTACCGTTTGCTTTTAGTATATACACCCTTCTTAACGGAAATGGATGGTATCCTTTTCTATTAAGTTCAGTGATTGCACGAAATTTTGCTCTCGGGGTCTTCCAGGTTATCCCATCCACCCCTGCCGTATTCTTCCCTTGATTTTCCATCACCAGTTTGACCGCAATTGCTTTTGCGCTAAACTGGAGAGTTAGCCAGCGTTGCAAGCTTCTTGCCTTGCGCCACTTGCCTTCTTTTATTGCCTTCACGATACGCGCCTGTAGCCTCCTAACTCGTCGGTTACATTTGGACCAGTTTATTCCGTGCCAACTTTCCTTCAAGCCAGAGGCCGCGGCCGCTGACGATAATACTGTCGCGTTTATCTCGCTTGCCTCCTGTTCTAGGTGGTTCCACAAACTTTCTCGTGATGAAAGACCTAGGTGAAGTCAGACCCCTTTCAGGGTAAGGTATGTTTCAGCCTCTATCCAATCCATTACGGGTTGGCATTCTCTTTTTCACCTTTCCTCTACCCGCTCCTCCATCAGCCTCCCTTACGGTTGGCATAGCCATTGGCGGAGAATCGGGCTTACCATGTTCCGTACAAGTAACCCGGATGGGTCGGGTTCCGTTTGTTCCCCGGTGGCATTCGAATTCTGTAACCAGATACGCTAACTGGTTAACTCTGCCACTTGCCTTTTGGCTTCAGCCTATCAGTATCTTTGGCTGGTCTAATCTCACGAGGTTTATCAACGGTTCACCTGAGTTAACCCTTCCATCCAAGCCTGGCCCCCTACCGCATGATACTTGCGGTTACACTTTCCCCTCGCGGTTTGAGTTTGCCCCTTTCGGGATGGGGTACGTTGTTCCCTCCGTGCTTCATACCGTTCCGTTACCAGTACGGCATGTGAGGGTAGGCTACCGACTGAGAGTACAGTGGGTTTCGTTCGTATTCTTACGCCGAAACAATTACTTATACGACGTCATGTCGCACAACGCACAGGTTAGTAGAGTTTCTCCCATTGGTTGATCCGGTAATCCTGTCAAGAGCGGACTCTATAAACACAATAAGTTACGAAAAAGTTGAACCTTGAGTATAATTGTGCGGCCTTCCTTCCTAGAACCGCCGCTGCCTGAATGTAATCAGATTAACTCGTTGCTGGAGTCGCTGCGCAACTTGCTGATTTATTGTTAAGGGCATCCCGAAGCGGGAATGAAGCATGAACAGTTACAATAATGTGTCTACCCTATCAAATTTGGTGGGCGTAGAAATTTACACGAGAGGACTACCATGCAATACATGTTTGCTCTGGTGACTTTTTTTAGCATCTCCATGCCCGCATTTGCTTCTCCGGTTCCGGAAATTGATGGTGCTTTGGGTATACAGATTGCGGCGCTGGTGGGTGGCTTGGCCATCCTGATTAGGAAGAAGCGCTGATTTTTTACGGATCATCGGCTCATTATTAAGGTGCGTGTTGGTTAGGCGACACTCGCCCAATGAAGCCCCGCGCCACAGCGTACCCTGAGTTTCAGATAGGTAACTTAACCAGCGCGCACCTTAAATTAATTTGTGCGTTGGTTAAGTGACAGTGTGACCGCCGGGAGCGGTGTGGGGTCTAATTCAGAAATTCTTGAAGTGTCGCCTAACCAACGCACAGATTACTCAGCCCTTCTCGTACACGCTGAGTACCCATCTTGCAGAATTTTCAATAGACTTTATCCGAAACCTTTCCAAAGCAAGCGTAACTGATTGATTTATCGTGGGGCGTAGGAAATTTCGGATAAAGTTTAATATTGGGTGATGACAAAATTGATCATGTCTTCTGACCATGTAACTCCAGACTTCGTCAAGCAGAATTATTACCGATTTCTGTTTGTAGTTCTGTGCGTTATGTTAATTGAAGTTGCCTGTTTTCGGAATCTGCCGGAGTTGCTGCAATGGCTGCTGATTGGCGGCTCATCCGATACACCATTAATAATAGCTGGCTTGAGACAAAGTGCCGAATTGTTGGTGTATGATTTAATTCGGAACGCTGTCATCGCTGGGTTTGTATGGTTAATAATTTTTGGTGAAGAATTGTATCAAGCGAGACAATGTTTCTTTTCGATGGCTCCGTTATCCGCTTCCTTTCTCAAGAGAGATATTTTTTTTCATGTTCTTGGTCTGAGCAGCTTGATTTTTTTTAGGTCTCAGATATATGGCTATGTTATTCCTCAGATCTTAGATAACAGCTGGTTGGTTATCGGCTATGGCACTGCCTTTGTTGGATTCGGGCTCAGCACCCTCCGGCTTTGGGCTCCCTTCGGCTTCTGGCTAGACTATTTAAACAACCATCGTGCAAGAATCGCAAGCGTGTTTGTCCCCTGCTTAGCTATTACTATCGGCTCAGCCTTTGGTCTTACGCTGAACACGCTAGAGCAAACGTACGTAGACTTTTTCTTTTCAGTGACAGCTATTACAGTAGTCGGACTTCTACAGTTGTGGGGATATCAGGTCCAAGTAGATATTTCCATGAATCAAATCGTCGTAAATGACTTTGACATTGAGGTGGGATTTCCTTGTTTAGGTTATGAGGGTATGAGTCTGGCTCTGATAACCCTGTCCATGTCTCTTTATATTAACCGAAAAAACTTCCGGTTCCCTGCGGCGTTATTAATATTTCCTCTGGTACTTGTGGCATTGTTCGTTGCAAACTGCTTTCGGATAGCAAGTTTAATCGCAATTGGCGCATCTTGGTCGCCGGCTATCGCAATTAATGGATTCCACAGCATCGCAGGCTGGCTCAATCTTCTCCTGATTCTGGCTCTGGCCATTTTTGCATTGAACCGATTTTCTTTTTTCTCCCAAAGGCCCAGTACATTTACGTTAGAGTTGTCAGCGGAAAAAATTCAACTATTGCCGCAGGTAGTTCTGATAGCCGTGGGGTTACTCTCACTACTGACTAATCCGGGTTTCGACTGGGTTTATCCACTTCGCGTGATAATTGTCGGTTCCCTGCTTTGTATCCTCTGGTCTCGGCTAGGGCTGGAGAAAATTACGAGGCATGGATTTCCGATCATGGTTGGTATTGTCGTTTTTATGGTATGGCTGGCACTTGTTCCGGAGTTACCTGAAAAATCCGCACAGTTTTCTGGGGTACTTTTTTCTGCACCGCTTTGGATAAGCATCGGCTGGATGGTTTTTCGGATCATTGGGGCTATACTCATCGTTCCTTTGGCTGAGGAGTTAGCATTTCGAGGGTATCTTTTTAGTGCGTTGGAAAAAAATGAATTTGAATTGAGTGGTATTATGCTGCGGATGCATGGGAAAAAACTTTTGGCTCTGATTGCGACGTCAATAGGATTCGGGTTGCTACACTCCGCATGGCTAGCCGGTACTGTAGCAGGGCTAGGTTTTGGTCTGGTTAAGTTATATCGAAATCGTCTTACAGATGCTGTGATTGCTCATGGTATCACCAATGGGTTACTCGTAATCTATGTCGTTCATTCTCATTATTGGTCGTTGTGGTAAATTATTCTCTACTCTCGGATGTCGGTAGTCCCTGCAAATTGGTGTAGATCAACTAGTTCAGGTGGCTTAGAAAAAACAGGTACAGTAAGAAGATATCTTATATTTAAAACAGAATTTTCCGGTCTCCGGTAGATTCTGGGAGTTCGTTAGCCCTGAAAGGGCGAGTTAACCAACGAATTTAATTCTCCATTTCAGGGCGTTGAAAATAATTCCCATCCTCTCCTTCAAAAGCTGAAGAAACGATGACCAAGGCCCTGCATCGCTAGGACTCGCGGCCGGAATCTTTATTTTAAGAAGAGAAAGGCAGCGATACCTTGGATGCTGCGAGAAAGATCTACGCCTTCGCAGAAATTTGATTCTCAATGGGCCAGACGTTTTGTCATCGTCCGTTCCGTTCAATGCGCCTCGTCCCAATTTTTCCCCACCCCTATATCTATCTGATTCATAGAAATGAGAGGAACTTCCAGTGGAACTTGGGAAGTGACAATAGTTTCTGATTTTTCGAAGAAATCACTTGGGAGCGTAATAGCGCGTTGGGAGTCAACACACCAAAATAGCGGTGACGATGAACTCTGGGCGGAGGAATCAAAGCCGCAATTCTGGCGATTAACCCAAACGGAGTCAGATATAGCTCGGTACGTCCGTCAGGATCGGGTTTACTAACCTGCGCGTTGGTTAGGGGACTCCAGCTAAATAGCATATTGGACGGATTCTTCTTTAAAAAGTTCTCTGACTTTCTCTGGCGATTTTTTTAAATCCTCTAAAAGTTGAGTAGCTTTATTTTTTAACTCCTCCACATTACGAATAAGGTGACGCGCAATTCCTTGTGTCTTAATATTGCTCCATACTAGCTCGACAGGATTAAGGTGTGGAGAATAGGTGGGAAGAAAGAATATTTTAACCTTTCCATTTGTCGTCTCCAGATATTCCTTAACTACTTTTGCATGATGGGCAGAATACCCGTCTGTTACAATATAGATGGGGCATGAATTCTCTTGAGCCAAAATTTTTAGATATTCAACAAACGCACCACCATTGAGCGATGAGGGACCTATTTGGAAATGCATCTTTCCTTCAGAAGTTATCGCAGCGATCATATTTATGCGATAACGTCCACCAGTGGAGGGAATTATGGGAGTTAAACCTTCTAGCCCCCAAGTTGTACCCGCGTGATAATCGGTGCGCGCCCCAGCCTCATCAAGAAAATAGATTATAGCACCCTCCTTACTTGCCAACTCTTTGATTCTAGGAAACTCTTTGTTAATCCAATTATCTACTGAAAATTGGTCCCTCTCTATCGCACGATATACTGGCCGTTGTGGAGTTAAATTAATGCGGCGCAAAAAACGGCCCACCGCGGAACGACTCATGTAAATAGAAAATTTCCTCTCTATTAATGTCTTTATCATTTCAGTTGTCCATAAGACTGTCGAGAATTCAAAATCCAATGGGGTAAATGCGCACAGCCAGAATACGAGTATTCCTTCTTGCTGTTCATTGATGAAGGATTTTCTTCCAGGGACAGGTTTCGCATTTAACGTAGCTAGACCCATCTCTTTTGCCTTCTTCACCCATTCGTACACCTTCGATCGGTGCATACCAAAAATCTCGCCCACCTCCCTAGGAGACATTCCTTTACGTACAGCTTTTACTGCTTGAAGCCTTATATACTCAAGGGTAGAGTGATCGAGAGAACGTCCATCAGAATTTTTCATAATTTTAGCAATTTCATGTCTTATTTCTTATTTTTTGGTTGGACTAATAATAGATTATTTTTACTTGCTTGTCCCCTAACCAACGCGCAGGTTAGTAGATAGGTGGTATACAATCGTCTTGGACTCCAGCTCTTCCAGCTCTTCCAGCTCTTCCAGCTCTTCCAGCTCTTCCAGCTCTTCCAGTTGTTCGAGTGCAAAAGGTGGACGTGCACAATAGCGTAGAAGTCGCTCAAGCCCAGCACGATCATTTTCCTTAGTCTGCAACGAGACCGAGGCATTGATGAAAAATCCCCCGCTGCGTTCCCACACATCATTTCCTTCCCGTCGTTGCGGTCGATAAAGCCACGTTTACGTTGGACGAAGGACCATCTCCATCCCCAGCCTAGCACCACATAAGTAAGCCCCGAGCAGATGGGTTATCCTTGTTACTTCGACGGTTATCTAGTCAACTAGTCAAACCTAGTCAACTAGAGCATTTTCATTTTGACTGTACGGCATAGCCAGCCCCGCGCAGGTAGTTCTCGCATTCCGTTGGGGAGAATTCATTCAATATTTCGCCGACGGTATTCCAAAGGGCCTCGTGTGTCCGCTCAGCCGCCTTGCGGAGCAACGCTTTCAGCTTGGAAAACGCTTGTTCAATCGGATTGAAATCTGGGCTGTAAGGCGGTAGTGGTTTGAGGATGGCCCCTCGCGCCTCGATGGCCTCGCAGACACCCGCCATCTGATGCGAGGACAGGTTGTCCCAGATGACGATATCGCCTGCTGACAGGGTTGGACACAAGAACTCCCGTGTATAGGCCAGGAATAACTCGCCGTTCATGGGGCCTCCGGTGACCATCGGGGCGGTCAGGCCGGTCCGGCGAAGGGCGGCCACGAATGTGGTGGTATGCCAATGCCCTTGTGGGGCGGTTCCGACGACTCGCTCGCCGCGCGGTCCCCAGCCATGAAGGCGAACCATTGCCGTGGTCAGTCCGGTTTCGTCGACGAATACCAGGTGGTCCGGATTCAGCGTCGGCTGCTCCTTCAACCACTCTTTCCTTCGGGCTTGTACGTCATCCCGCTCACGCTCGGTTGCGTTCAGCGTTTTTTTAAACGTCAGCTCCAGATGATTCAGGCGGTACCACAGCGTGGAGAGTTGGACCGGCAGCCCCAATGCCTCCCGTAATCCTTTCAGCGTGGTGTCGGGTTTTTCCTTCAACCACGAGAGAATGGTCTCGTCATGCTCGGCCAACAACAACGGACGGCCTCCGGCATGGGGCCTTGGCGCCAGAGTACCGCTCTCCCGGAAATGACGCTTCAGCTTCTCAATGAACGATTCGCTCACCGCAAAGCGTTCCGATACCCGAGCCGCGCTTTCCCCTTCATTACACGCGTCGATTACCCGCTTCCGCAGATCCATCGAATAGGCCTTGCCCATCGTTAATCCCCTGGTGGTTTGGGTTGAATCAATTTTCCCAGACAGAATGTGAAAAAGACTTACCTGCGGCTGGGGGTTCCGTACAGTCAAAATGAAAACGCTCTAGCATTTCAAAGTCGTTTTCAGAACTATGCCATTATCCCAACCTATAAGCTTGAAAAGCAAAGATACGAGACCGATACAGAGTTGTTGGAGAATAATAACGCTGGAAGAGTTGGAAGGGCTTTTAAAAAGAAAAATAGAACGTGACGAATTGCTTTCTATAATAGACATTATCGGAAACCCCCTACCTACTCCTGCTAGCTGGTATAAATAACTGATTTATATGGGCTGGAGCGGGCGAGGGAAGTGCCAACGGGAGGTTTCCGATAAGGTCTAATAGACAAGCTCCAAAGAGTCAGCATAGCGCCAGAACTAATAGGTAAATATGCCGTCAAGGAATTAAACCTCTTGGAGGTCATAAAGCGCATTAAGGATGAACAAAAGTCACCGATGCGGCGGCGGATGGATAAAATTGAAAAGGCCGCCAGTGCGCTTCTACGGAGATAGCCCACCGACCGTCAGATCAACCCGTGACCACTTCGACTTTATACATCGGCATTCACGAGAACACAGTCGATTATGTGCGGCATTGGAACTCTTGGGACTTTCCAGGTTTGTAGCCAGCTCGTACAGTAGCCACGCAAGTAGAAGAACAAATCGTCGCCTTTGGCACAACATGGGGTCAGACACCACAAACACACAAACACAAAATGGGGTCAGACACGATTATCCTGACCCCATTTTCTTCCCTTTGACCCCATTTTCTTTTTTTCTTTCGCGTGGACAGCTAACCGCCGTCATCACTGTCCATCAATGAATCGATGAACCATTTTACTCGGTTTTCGTCCTGCGGTGTCGCAAACTCACCGCCGTAATCTACGGCACAATCGCGGCATAGGTGAAGGCCGCTCTTGGTTGTTACAGAAGCAACACCATTACATAATCCACCACCGTCTTTTTGACCATCACATGGCTGTTGGATATCGTTCATTTTGTATTCACTCAGTTCACTCAAGCGACAATAAGAGAATATCCATCCTGGATGCCACTACGTACTGCCTCAGTTTCTGTAATACGAAACACAGAATTGTAGGATCCGGATACCAGAAGACCTAATAATCGGAAATGACAGCAATATTTGGTCAATCATCAATCCTTCATTTTACCTACAACGGACCATATGATAGTTTGCCCAGCCACGAATCTCGGGATTAAGCAACCTAATAAGGTTTTCTTGTTTTGCCTGTTTGTTACCTTTAACCATATCACGGATGTCCTTGAGAAATTCTTCCACCAGGGGTTTGACCTCATTTTCCAGCAGTTCTTTCGAGCTACCAGTAATGACCTTATCATCAGCGTAACGAATCAGGTTAGCCTGATTCTGACCGGATTTCTTCGATCCCATTTCCTTCCAGACATGAGCGTTGGTATAATCGCCATGAGACTGTTCGCCGCTAGGCCCGACGCTCGACAGGGCCAATGATACTGACCGCCCCGTCCGCCTTCTCCACGTATCGGCTATTCACTTGCGTGTCGGCTATTCACTTGCGTGTCGGCAAGACGTGGGGCTCAAACACCACGTCGACCCGCTAGGACGACACGATGATGAACGCAAAGAGGTCCTTTCCCTTAGTGGCATTGCTGATGGCAATCGCCCTGCTGCTCATCCCGACCGCTGGGCGCGCCGATCTCCCGATCTACACCGACGGCGACCTCTACGGCTGGACCGACCCGGTGACCATGCTCACCAAGTCCTGGCAAGAGGGGTCCTGGGGAATCTCGGATGATTTCTACAATACCAGCCCTGTGCACAGTGGCCAGTCATCCATCGCGCTGTACTATGACTGCGGTTGGTGCGCACTTTCGCTTCACATGAATCCGCCCTTGGACCCTACCGGGGTCCAGTCCGTGCGCTTCTGGTTAAACGGAGGAGAGCAAGGCGGGCAACAGGACCTCTTGATCAGGGTTTGCGACAATGGCAATGAGCCGATCTGCGTGGCCCAGCCGTTGTTGCCCGTGGGCAACCAGTGGACCCAGGTTGAGCTCCCCTTGGACGGATTCGCGGGGGCCAACATCGCAAGCATCCAGTGGAACAACTGGAGCGGGAACACCAAGTCACCCGTATACCTGGACGACATCGTGCTGGTCGGAGCCCATGGGGGCGACGGGACAGTGCCCCTCTTCACCGACTCCAAGTCCCCCAACTGGAATTTCTGGAACACCAACACCGAGAACCGGGTCGTTGCGGCCCCGACCCACTCCGGCAACGCCGCGCTGGCGGTCGACTCGCTGCTGGGGTGGAACACCATGCAGTTGGGGCACGCTAACTCCGTCGAGAATATCGCCGGACTTTATACCCTGCGCTTTTGGATAAACGGTGGCGACGCCGGTGGCCAAAAGATCACGGTTAGCGCGAGCAACGATCAGGGCTACAGCACCCTCGACACCGTCGTGACCGCCGAGGCCAATACCTGGAAAAAGGTTGAGATCCCCTTAGACGAGCTCGGCGACCCCCTGACGGTCTATTCGATCCGCTGGTGGAACGGCAGCCCCAACGTCATGCCTACCTTCTACCTGGACGACATCGCCCTGGTGCCTGGGCCTGGGCCCGCTGCCCAGGGTCCCGAGGACATATCGTCGATCTACAGCGATTTCCTGTCCCGGGGCTGGATCGACATGTTCGCCGCCGCGTCCGGGGACGACGCCACCGCGGCCAACCTGACGAGCGCGATCAAGGTCCATGGCGGCTCCACCGCCATTGAGGTCAGCAATCTGATGGCTGGTAGGCTCGTTGCGTTCGGCCACCCCACGGGTGGCCTCGACATCCCGGGCTACGATACCCTGCGCTTCTTCATCCACGGCGGAGTGGCGGGCGGGCAGCAAGTGACGGTCGAGGTCCTGAA
The DNA here is from genome assembly GCA_963575685.1 of Gammaproteobacteria bacterium. Lineage (GTDB taxonomy): Bacteria > Pseudomonadota > Gammaproteobacteria > CAIRSR01 > CAIRSR01 > CAUYTW01. Next base: position 10,048 of record CAUYUB010000689.1, read on the forward strand.
CGAGGACTTTTCGGCCACCGAATCGCTGGAGGTGACGGCCCAAGCGGGGACCTGGACCCAGGTCGATATCCCGCTGAGCACTCAATTGAATCCTCTTGATGTCTACATCGTCCGGATTTGGAACAAGACTGCCGAGACCCTGCAGACCTTCTATCTGGACGACATTGGCTTCGTAAGCTCCACCGGCGTGACGCCTCCCCCGAGCAGCGCCGTGGGCCCCAATCTCAGTGTCGATACCGCGAGCGAGCGCCACCCCATCAGCCCCTACATCTATGGGATGAATAACCCGGACGAGCTCCTTGCCCAGGAGCTACACCTCCCGGTCAACCGTTGGGGTGGCAATCAGACCTCCACTTACAACTGGCAGAACGATACCTACAACACCGGTTTCGACTGGTATTACGAGAACATCTCCAGTTCCGACCCAGCGAGCCTCCCCGACGGATCGAGCGTCAACCGCTTTATCGAACAGAACCAGCGTACCGGTACGGCATCTCTCATCACCATGCCCATGATCGGCTGGGTCGCCAAGCGCTGGAATGGGTACCACCCGTTTGATTGCGCCTTCAAGCAGAGCGTCTACGGCGCTCAGAAGAAGGCGGACTGGGAATATGACCCCGATTGCGGAAACGGCGTGCTTGTCGATGGCTCCCAGGTCGTCAACAATCCCAACGATTTCGCCGTTGCGATCGGTCCGGAGTTCGTGCTGGACTGGATCGCGTACCTCACGGGTCGCTACGGCAGCGCCGCTGCGGGCGGGGTCTCGTTCTACGCCCTAGACAACGAGCCCATGCTGTGGAACAGCACACACAATGAGGTTTTCAATCACCCCCTGTCCACCGACGAGCTGATCGACCTCACCTATGCCTACGCCCCGGCCATCAAGGCTGCGGACCCCAGTGCCAAGATCTTCGGGCCGGTGTTCTGGGGCTGGTGCGCCTATTTCTATTCCGCCGTGGATAACTGTACCAACAACGGGACCGCGGACTATCAGGTCCATGGCAGCATCCCGCTGGTCGCGTGGTACCTACAGAAGATGCACGCCTACGAGCAGCAGCACGGGGTGCGCATCCTCGACTATCTCGACTTGCACGGCTATCCGAACGGCGCCGGTGTCTATTCGACCGCGCTGGGCAACCGCCCGACCCAGGCCCTGCGTCTGCGCTCCACCCGCCAGTTGTGGGACCACACTTATCAAGACGAAAGCTGGGTCCCAGCGGCGATCCAGCTCATTCCCCGGATGCGCGACTGGGTGGCCGAGAACTATCCCGGCACGAAGCTGGCGATCACCGAGTACAATTGGGGCGCCATGGGCTATATGAACGGCGCACTGGCTCAGGCGGACGTGTTGGGCATCTTCGGGCGCGAAGGGTTGGACTTGGCAACCCTGTGGGACCCGCCCAAGAAGACCCAGCCTGGGGCCATGGCCTTCCGCATGTACCTCAACTACGACGGCCACGGTGCCACCTTCGGTGATACCGGGGTCCACGCCGAAAGCACCGACCAGGAACAGCTCGCGATCTATGCGGCGGAGAAGGGCACCAAGCTGACCCTGATGATCGTCAACAAGACCGCGCTTGCGCTCACCAGCCCGGTGGCGCTGGCCGGGTTCCGGCCGGCGGCGACGGCCCAGGTCTACCGCTACAGCTCGGCCCATCTCGGCGGCATCGTCCGAGAGGCGGATCAGGCCATGACGGACAGTGGCTTCACCGGTATCTTCCCTCCCTCGTCTATTACTCTGGTCATCGCGGACGAGGCCACCGAACCGGCCACCAGCGCCCTGGCCGTCGCCAAAGCTGGGGCCGGGCAAGGGCGGGTGGCCAGCAGCCCCAACGGGATCGACTGTGGGGGACAGTGCAGCTACGCCTTCCCGCGCGGCGGCTCGGTCACCCTGACGGCGTCTCCATCCCCCGGGTCGGTCTTCGCCGGCTGGAGCGGCTCCTGCACTGGTACCGGAACCTGTGCCATCACGATAGACGCTTCCCAAAGCATCACAGCGACCTTCACTCTCAACAGCTACGCCATTACCGCCAGCCCAACGGCCGGGGGGACGGCCACCTGCGCGCCCAATCCGGTGGACCACGGAAGCAGCAGCACTTGCACTGCCACGCCCAATATCGGCTACACCTTCCAGGAATGGAGCGGGGACTGCACCGGTACAAGCTGTACCCTGAGCAACGTTACGGCGGCCAAGGCCATCACGGCGACTTTCACCCTTAACACCTATGCCATCACCACCGCCGTGAGTCCGACGGGCGCAGGCACGGTGACTTGTACGGTGAATCCGGTGCCGCATGGCGGCGGCAGTACCTGCACCGCCATGCCTGCTACCGGCTATACCTTCAGCGCCTGGAACGGCGCCTGCCCCGGCGCCAGTTGCGTGTTAAGCAGCGTTACGGCGGCCAAGGCCGTTACGGCGACCTTTACCCTCAACAACAACACCTTGACGGTAGTCAAGGCCGGTACCGGATCGGGTACCGTTGGTGGCAGCGGGAGCTATGCCTATAACACCCGGGTCACCCCAACCGCGACGGCGGCGACCGGCTCTACCTTCACCGGCTGGAACCCGGCCAGTTGTGCCAGCACCTTTGCACTGACGGCCAACACCACCTGTACCGCCACCTTCACCCTCAAGAGCTACGCCATCACCCCCACCGTGAGCCCGACGGGCGCAGGCACGGTGACTTGTACGGTGAATCCGGTGCCGCACGGCGGCGGCAGTACCTGCACCGCCACGCCCGCCACCGGCTATACCTTCAGCGCTTGGAGCGGTGCCTGCACCGGCGCCAGTTGCGTGTTAAGCAGCGTTACGGCGGCCAAGGCCGTTACGGCGACCTTTACCCTCAACAACAACACCTTGACGGTAGTCAAGGCCGGTACCGGATCGGGTACCGTTGGTGGCAGCGGGAGCTATGCCTATAACACCCGGGTCACCCCAACCGCGACGGCGGCGACCGGCTCTACCTTCACCGGCTGGAACCCGGCCAGTTGTGCCAGCACCTTTGCACTGACGGCCAACACCACCTGTACCGCTACCTTCACCCTCAAGAGCTACGCCATCACCACCACCGCTAGCCCGCTAGCTGGCGGGACGGTGACCTGCACCCGTAACCCGGTCCCGCACGGCAGTAGCAGTACCTGTACCGCAGTGCCCAATACTGGCTACACTTTTAGTGCCTTCAGCGGTGCCTGCACTGGGGCCAGCTGCACCCTGACCAATGTCACCGCGGCCAAAGCCGTTACGGCATCCTTCATCGCGCGCCCAGACTTTGTGGTAACTGGCGTGGTCCTGACCCCGGCCAGTCCGAGCGCCAATAGGACTTTCTCGGCGGCGGTGACGGTAAAGAACCAGGGCGCTGCGGCCGGGGTCCCGCGGACCCTGCAAGTGTGGGTCAACCAGCCCGCGGTACTGCCCTGTTGGGCGGCGGGGAATAAGTCGGCGGTCCTGTCAGGGCGTCTGGGGGCGGGTGCCAGCATCATCGTCCCGGTGGCTGGACTGCCAGCCGGGGTGGTCGGGGCCAAGACGCTGCGTGTCTTCATCGACAGCACCTGCCTGAGCGCGGAGTCTAATGAGGCCAACAATCAGATGGCACAGGGATATATCGTTAAATAAATGTGAATCCGAAATGTGAATCCGCGATAAAGATCGTCACCCAGCGGCTCCACAAAGATGTTATCCGCTGCGGCTCGCCCACGCCCGTCCGCCAATGCTCCGGCCTGCGCGCACCACCGCATCGAATCAGCGCCACAGATGGCTGTCCGACTTCTCAAACCACACCCGCCACTGCCGCGCGAGGGGTGAGAGCCTGCGGAAGTCGTCGATCCCCTCCTTCACCTCCCGCTTCACCCCCGCGTTGAATCCCTCCGTCAGCGCCGCAAATGCTTTCTCGTCGAGGTGCGGCGTCCCGAAGATGCGGCGGGTGGCGACGAAGGCGGCCGGCACGTTCACCGCTTCCCCCGTGGCGTAGTGGTGCATCACCCGCAGGCCATAGGAGAGGATCACCCTGGCGTTCGCGAGCCTTACGGCAGTGATGTTGTCATCGCCGGTGATAATGCCAGGGAAGGGGCGGTCGGCGGCCGCGTCGAGGAGCCGCGCAGCCAGGCCATCGCGCGGCCCATCGGCGAGGGGAATGAACCTTGTGCCGTGCCGGCGAAACCACCGTTCGTGGCGGATCTGCTCGACGGCGAAATGCCCTGCCCAGCGGCGCAAGTCGTAGTTGTGGAGAAAATAAAAGCCAGCCTCGCCGGCGAGGTGCGAAAGCGCCCGCGAGCAGGCCAAGTCGACCAGATCGCGGCGGACATAGAGGAGGCGCGTGTCGCCGCCGGTCCGGCGTCGCCAACGGGCGAGGAGACGCTTCAGCGCCGGCCGCGTCCGCGGCACCTGGAAGTTTTCGCTCGAGAGGAAGAGCGTGTCACACCCGCGCCGCGCGGCCTCCTCCCGGCAGGAGGCGAGCCAGGCGTCGAAATCGTCCCAGCGTTCATCACGCAGAAGCAGCCAGGCGTCGGCATGCTGCTTGGGCCACGCTGCGCCAGGCAAGCTCGGCGGATACCACACACCCTGTCCAGCGAGGGTTTCCCGCGCGGCGGCCAGCGCCCGCTGCACGCTCGTGCTCCCGGTCTTGTGTGGGCCGACATGGATCGCAAGTCGAATCGGCATCATCTCTCCGTCGATCACAGGTCTCAGAAATGCGATTAGTAAGTAGCTTTGGCACTGATCTATTTTGATTCTTGCTATAACTTGCTGAAAAGGTTATATTATACTCCTAGCATATAAATCATTCCATTTGTGCGACCGACGCCTAGCTGCGCCCTATACCCGCTCCTTCCCGAACGCGTCTGATCGTGTCGACTTCCCAGGGGGCGACGTCGCCATTGAATGCGGCGGCGGTAATCGCCGTGCTTGACCAGCTCGAAGCCTTATTGCAGACCAGTAAGGCAAGTCCCGGTTAAAAAACTACCAGGAGCCAACCGCCGCGTAGCGGCGTAAT
>CAUYUB010000690.1:0-14799 GCA_963575685.1 Gammaproteobacteria bacterium
CAAATCATAGACAATGGTCCTTTTGACGACATCCATGCCCACGCCGCGGCCGGAGACATCGGTGATCAGCGAGCTGGTGCTGAAGCCGGGCAGAAAGATCAGATCCATGAGTTTGGCATCGGGAAGCGTTTTGGCCTGTTCGGCGGTAAGAATCCCCTTTTGTATTGCCTTGGTGAGAATCCTTTCCCGATCGAGGCCGCGGCCATCGTCGCGGATGGAAATCACGATGTTTCGGCCTTCCTGCCGGGCAGAGATTTCAATGCGTCCTCGGATAGGTTTACCAACAGCCAAGCGTTGGGCGGGGGGTTCGATACCATGGTCCAAGGCATTGCGGAGGAGGTGGACCAAGGGGTCACTGAGCCGGTCAATCACCTGACGGTCCAATTCAATTTCTGTTCCCTTGACCGTACACTCCGCCTCTTTGCCGAGCGAGCGGGCTACTTCTCGGACCAAGCGGGCGGAAGATTCGAAAAGTAATCCCGTGGGCAGCATGCGCATAAGCAGGGTTTTCTGGCTCAATTCCTCCATCAGCAATCCCTGGCTGGAAAGGTCAGCGCCCAGTGCTTGGACGGAGTGGTGTAATAGTTCCACTTGGTCATGTCGAATGCCGGAGGAGCGTTCTTCGTGGTGTCGGGCGTGGTGGGTTAGGGTGCGGATCTCCCGCCAATGTCGTTCCAGGCGGGAATGACTGAAGAAAACCTCCCCCATGAGTTTGACCAATTCTTCCAGTTTCTCCACGCGGATGCGTACTGAATCCGCCCGATTCAAGCGGGGTTCGGCAGCCGTAGGTGTGGGGAGCGTTGCTGCGGATTCTGTGGAAGGTTGGGAGGAAGCGGTGGTTCGTGTGGTGGTGCGGTGGTCGTTGGTGGGGGAATCTGCGGAAGGCGGGTAGCGATGGCGGCTTGAATTAATGCACCGCAGAGCACCTCGTCTTGGGCAGGACATTGGCCTTCTGCGGCTAAATGGTCTACCAGGGTGGAAATACCATCGATTCCCCGATACAGCAGATGAAAGAGTTCGGAATTAAAAGTAACCGTACCATTGCGCAGAGCATCAAGGAGGTCTTCCAGGCGGTGGGCGGTTTCGGTGATTCCGACTAGTTTCAGCATCCGGGCTGAGCCCTTGATCGTATGGGCGGAGCGAAAAACGGCGTTGAGTGATTCTCCAACCATGGGATTCTTTTCCAGATCGGCCAGCCCGGAGAGCATCCCCTGGATGTGATCGTGGGTTTCATCGAGGAAGCGGTTGAGAAATTTTTTTAGGTCCAATCCCATGTAACCGACTCGCTATTTGCCTGGAGCTGCATAAAAGATAAATTATATTCTACGTTTTTCTATGTGGTGAGGGGGAGGGTCGCCAGATGGTGCTTACATAAGGTACGCACCTCGGTTAACGGTACCGCTAAGGGAAAGAGCGAGGTTTCGGTATGGTTGAGGGGGGTACCCGTAATCTGTTTGAGGACCAGACGATATTCCCGCGCCGCTTGTGCTCCCTGTCCAGTGAGGCGGTAGAGATCGGCCAGATAATAGTGGGCCTCCCAACACCCGGATTGTACGTACAGTGCCTGGCGAAACCAGCGAATAGCCTCTTTCGTCCGGTTGGCATAGTGGTGAATCTTCCCTAAGAGGAGAAATGCCTCTAGCGACCAGGGCTGGCTGGCGAGGATACGTTGGGCTTCCTGTTCTGCCTCTTCCAGCTGGCAGCGGTGAAAATGGATGTGGGCCTTGAGGTGACGCAAAGGATGGTCGTCGGGGCGTTGTATTAGGGCCTTTTGAATAGCGGTTAGGGCCTGTTCGTAACGCTTTTCTTGTACCAGCATCAGTAGGTTCTGGAAGTCTGGAGGGGGCGCGATGGTATCGGCGACTACGGGTTTCTGTGCCGAGGGTGGTAAGGGAAGAAAGACCGAGGGGTCTAGTTTCGGGAGCGTCGGGGTAATGAACAGGGAAGGGGAAGGGGGGGCAGAGTTTCCGTCGATGGCGGTCTTGGCGGGAGTAAGGCGCCGTGCCGGAGTAGGAGCTGGAGGTTGAAACCCTTTGGTGCCTACCGGCAAAGGAGATAGGCCGGGCTGCAAGTTATTGGAGAAATAGTAAGCATCGTTTTCTCCTTGTAGGTGCAGTCTGCCAAAATCGTTGGAGAGGGTTTCGGTGGTACCTACTACCAGGTAGCCGGGATGGTTCAGGAGATCGGCCAAGCGTGATTGGAGGGTTCTCCGGGTATTACGATCAAAATAGAGCGAGACATTTCTAAAGAAAATGACATCCTGGTGATGAAACTCCATCGGGTAAGGGTCGGTAAGGAGATTGAAGTGGTAAAACCGTACTTGGTTACGGAACATGGGTTCTATCTGGAAAATTCCATTATCCTCCGTTCGGAAATGGCGTTGCCAGCGTTCGTCTACTCCGCGAAAGGAAAAGGCGGAATATCGACCTTCTTGGGCCTTGATAATGGCCTGTTGGTCCAGATCGCCCGCCGTGATCTGGAAGTGGTAGGCGCCTGCGCTCCCGAATTTCTCGTGCAGCGTCATCGCGATTGAATAAGGTTCCTCACCGGTCGAACAGCCGGCGCTGAAAATACGAATTGGTTGATTCGCAGCACGACCGTTCAGTAAACGTGGTATGAGCGTGTCGGTCAATAGGCGGAGTTGTTCCGGCTCACGAAAGAAATAGGTCTCATTGATGGTGATTAGGCTGACCAAGTGCTGAAATTCACTTTCATCACGTTGCAGGAGCGCCAGATAGGAAAAATCGGTCTCAGGATAGGTCCCGCTCAGACCGAGGGCGGTTATGCGTCGGTTCAGTGCCCTGACCAGCAAGCCGTCACCCACATGTTCGAAAGTTAGGCCACAGTTGCGGTGGATGAATTCTTTAAAAGGGGTAAGATTCGAGAACACTCGGTCAGTGTCCAACGCGAGAGTGCCCATGTTGGCGTCCTAAAGGTAGAATCGTGCTGAATAGTGGTGGAATTAACCGGTGACACGGTTCGGTTCTTCTCTGGTAAGTTGGAATTGGCCCACCAAACCTTTCAGCTCAGTGGAGAGGCCAACCATCCCTTTAGATACTTGGGAAATACGTTCCACCGATTGAGCGGTATTGGCGCTGGCGCTGACGATTTCTCTTAGGGCAACGACTACCTGGTTACTGGCGAGTTTTTGCTGTTGGGTGGACAGGGAGATTTGTTGGGCGGCATTGTTGGTATGCTGTACGGCGTCCACCAGTTCGGTGAGACGGTTGGCGGTAACGGCGACTTCGCTCAGGCCGGTTTGGATGACCAGCGCCCCTTTTTCCGAGGTGACCACCATACGATGGATGGCATCCTGGATCTCGTTTACCTTGCGGGAGATTTCGGTGGTAGATTCGGAAACGCTGTCGGCAAGACGGCGAATTTCGGCGGCCACCACCCCGAAACGGCGACCAGCCTCGCCGGCACTGGAGGCCTCAAGGGCGGCATTGAACGCAATCAATTTGGTCTGATCGGCCACGACATCGATAATCTCCATGATATGGCCGATTTCTTTGGATTTGTTGCTTAACTCGACAATATCTTTCAGGCTACGCTGATTATCATTCTTGATGTCGTTCATTTTCTCCACGACTGTCTGCATGGACTCGGAGCCTTTCTTGCCGGTTTCCCAAGTTTGGTAGGCAATCTCCACCACTGCCTTGGAGTGCTCGGCAATTTCGGTCGAGGAGGCGGAGAGTTCCTCCATGGTGGAACCAATTTCCGATACCGAGACCGACATCTGGGTAGCAGTAGCCGCCTGGTTGTCCATGGCTAAGGAGATCTCATTGGCGGAGCTGTAAATGTTTCCGGCGGTGGTTTCAACCCGGGTCACCAGTCTATCCAGTTGGGTACGCATTTCGTTGGTAGCCCGGGCGAGGGCGGCGATCTCGTCATTGCCGATGGTCTCGATCTGGGTCGATAGATTACCCTTCGCTACCTGATGGAGGCTGGCTACCAAATCCTGAATCCGCGAACTAAAGCTGCGGTCAAAAAGAAAAGTCAAGGCGATGGGAACCAGGATACCCAGCAGGGTCCATAAAAGGGCACTGCTCTGGGCCTTGGTGACCAGTAATTCGCTACGGCTGATGGCTGCCTCGGCATTTCGGGCCGTCTTGGCAACGGCAGTGGACACGATTTTCTCCACTTCCATGGCGGTCACGCCCAATTTTTCACCCAACCGTTTTACCTCCGCCTCTACTTCGATGAGGGCGTGCAAAGTGTCGCGGTAGATCCTGCTGGATTGCTGAATCCGATTTTCGTTTTTATGACCGCTGACATCCCGGTCCAAGCGATCAAGCAGTACCTCTACCGACTTGGCACGTTCCAGGGTGGGGTTCCAGAAATAGAGAACTTCTCCCGGCTTCAGATCAGTGATGGCCTCTTCGACAGCGGCATCGTTGGTCTCATAGACCAAGGTTTCCAAAGCCTCGCGTTGTTGTTGGAGGAGGTGGACCTTTTCGCTCTTTTTCTCGAAAGCGTGGGTCAGGGCGTCAAACAGACGACTGTATTCCGTAGCCTTGTCTTTTACTTTTTGGGCCTCCTGATCTTGGATAGCCGCCGTCGCGGCAGTATTCAGAAGCCCCAGGATTTGGTGTATCTGCTCATCGGTCGTAACGTCCTGGGTATGGAGTAGAGCATAGCGGAGGGATTCGGCGCGGGCATTACAGAGGGCAATGGTCTGCCATAAATCTTTGTGGTGTTGGGTGGTTTGATTAATCTCGCTGCCGATGGCGTGTACTTGGCCAATGGCGCGGTAGTTCATACCAATAATCACCAGAAAGGTGATTAGGGAAAGGCCGGAGATTACCCGCATGGTAGTCGTGACGCTCCAGCGGGATAGCAGGCGGATCATACCCTTGTTTTGCCTCTGTGGAGTGCTGATAAACCCAAGGTGGCGAAGAGATATCCCTATGGTTGGTGTCGTCTGGTTTCTACTCGAAACCAGCGATTTCCATGAAGCATCATTCTAGCCGGGTTTGGGCGGAAAGTTATCAACATAGGCATATCCATGTTCGGTGCGCAAGGGGGGAGGTTGCTTGGTTACTTCATCAGGGTTTCGGGATCGGCCTCGCGCAGGGTGTAGCTGTTGGTAATTTGGGTTCCTGGGCGGATGGTGGCCATGGCCGGACAGTAGCGTTCCTCGGAGAGCTGGATGGCGCGTTGTACCCGTTTTTCATCCAGACTAAAGCCGGTTACTAGATACTCAATGTGGACCTCGACAAATTTTTTGGGATGCTCTTCGGCATCGCGGCTGGTGATCTTGACCTGGAGCCCGGTGACCTTTTGTTGCATCTTGTGCAGGATGGAAATTACGTCCATGGCGGTGCAGCCGGCGACACCAGCAGCCACCAGTTCCATGGGTCGAGCCCCGGTACCGCGCCCCCCCGTTTCGGGGTTTCCAGAGTCGATGACTAAGGTATGTTTGCTGCCAGTCTCTACTGCAAACTGCATACCGCTGATCAGGGTAACCGTGGCTTGGGTCATTCGGGTGGTTCTCATTGGTTGGGAAAGAAGGAAGCATCATACCTTACCTGCGCTTGCCTAATTCAAGTGGTTGCCTACGGTCGTCGCCGGATTCAGCCGCAGGATTCCCACGGTAGAGTGCGGTTTAATCACTATATGTAGAGATGGCCGCTTGGGTTATATTTACTTGTTGAGATTGATAGCCAATGATGATTGACAGGTCCATGGATAATTATTAAAAATGTCAGAATTATCGAAAGGTAGTAATCCATAGGATATCGGTATTGTTAGATTGAAGAAAACATTCATATAGGAAGGATTATGAGGTATATCCAGTATTTCCCCCGGAAAGGTAGGATGTCCGTGCTTCTAGCGGCATGGTTCTGTGTCTTGTTGTTCCTTACTGGGGAAGTGATGGCGAGCGGATCCCCGCTGATGGGGCGGATCGTGTTGGCGGTGATCTATGCCGCCCCTGATGAGCATGTGCCGGGAGAATTTACTGAAATTATTCAAGGGATTCAGTCACGACCGGATGTCTTCGTGCTCAGACTCGCCATCAACGACAAAATTGCGAATCTATCTGTACCGGTTCGCCATCTCGGAAATAAGCCTGATGGCGATAATAAATTTACCCTTTCGGATGGGAGTGGTCAGATCGCGGTAATCTATCCAGATATCAGCGAACCCTATCGTAATGTCTTTACAAAAATTATCGAGGGGATCGAGGCGAAGGCTAATTCCTCTGTGTTGAGCGTTGCGGTAGGGAAAAGCATGGGTCTGAGTGAGTTGAGAGAGCTGCTCAAGCATCAGGATGTTCGCGTCGTAATCGCCCTCGGCCGCCAAGGAATGCAAATGGCTGAGGCCATCAACAAGGAATTCGGTGTTGTGGTTGGGGGGGTGGTCACCGTACCGGAAAAAGATATCCATAACCTCCCCGTAATTACCTTGTCGCCGGATCCGGCAGTGTTGTTCTCTAAACTTAAAGCCCTCATGCCCAATGTCGCACGGGTGTTTGCGGTCTACGACCCAAGTCTGAATGACTGGTTGCTGAAATTAGCACGCACTGCCGCACGCGACCAAGGTCTGGAACTAGTGGCCACTGAGGCAGTTGACCTGAAAAGTGCAGTGCATGCCTACCAGAATATCCTCACTACTCTTGACAACCACACGGATGCGTTGTGGTTGCCCCAGGATCCGACGACCGTAGAAGAAGGAGTGGTATTGCCATTGGTATTGCAAGAGGCCTGGAATCGAAACCTTGCGATATTTTCCAGCAATGTTGGCCACGTCAGCCGCGGTGCCCTATTCTCACTCTATCCCGATAATCGAGAGATGGGACGCAATTTGGCTGATTCTGCCCTAAGTTTCCTCTCTTCCGGTAGATACGCGGTGCGCGGGGTGATTCCACTCAGCAATGTGTTGACTGCGGTTAATCTGCGCACGGCCCGGCATCTGGGTTTGGGTATAACCAATCAACAACAACGTGGTTTTGATCTAGTATTTCCTGAACCGTAACGGCGTCGCTATCCTACTCCGGCGATGCCTGAATATAGTTATTAAGACTTGCTGATGTAATATTGTCAACTAGGACATTATTGATTTCCGAGCTATCCAGCTAAAGGCAGGACACCTTGCTTCAGCAAACGGTCACTCGACGAGCGTCTCATCTTTTACAAGAGGCCGATTCTATTTCCTCTTTTGGGCAGGAACCCGATTTGCACGAACCTAACCGGATTTCCGAGACCATCGTGGAGAATAGCATCGTGCGCTACCTCCGCAATTCTACCTACCAGCGGCAACTGGGTGTTGCCATCACGGTTGGGATCCTCTGTTTGGCGCTATGCTCTTTCCTGGTCAGTTCTTGGCAGGGCACACAGCGGGTACGCCGCAATCTGCTCGAACAGGGAGAACATATTACTGAGAATTTGGCACATCAGAGTGTGCTGGCCCTGCTTACCGGTTCACCAGAAAATGCGGTTGAGGCGGTGAATGCCACGCAGACGTTTCCAGGGGTAGTGAGGGTAGAGATCCATGACAGCAATGACCGGGTATTGTTGGCGCGGGGTGTAGCAGACAGCGTACCGCCTCATCCTTCTACCGACGCAACGGGACAACAGGTGGGATTAGACTCCGAAACCGATACGGAGTGGCATTTCAGCGCACCGGTCTATTCGCAACGCCCCGACGATTCTCCCTTCCAGGTCCAGCAGGCCAAACCGGAATTATTGGGCTACGTTACGGTGGTCGTGAGTAAGGCGACGCTAGCCCATATGACACGGGATATGTTCTTCGCCAATCTGATTACTTCGTTTTCTTTTGCGCTCTTGTTTCTATTTCTGATCCGGCTGTTGACCCGACACATGACTCGGCCCCTTGAGCAATTGTCGACGGCCATGGCCCGTGCCGAAGAGGGGGAAGAAGGGGTGCGTGCCACACCTTCCGGGCCGTCGGACATTGCCGCGATGGCCCATGCCTTCAATAATATGATGGAGGTATTGGAAGAACGCAAGGCTGAACTGCGTGATGCACGGGACAAGGCGCTGGCATTCGCTCGACTTAAGGCGGAATTCGCGGCGATTGTCAGCCACGAAGTCCGCACGCCGATGAATGGGGTGATCGGGATGTTGGACATCCTGAAGGCAACCAAGCTGCCGCGGCAGCAGCGCGAATTTGTCGATGTGGCCTGGAGTTCCGCCCATGCGTTGCTGGATCTGATCAATGACATTCTTGATTTTTCCAAACTGGAAGCCGGTAAACTGGCATTGGAACAAGTCGATTTTGCACCCACCCAATTAATTGAGGAGGTCATCGATCTGTTTTCCGTCGGGGCACACCAAAAAGGATTGGAACTGGGCTATTTGACTGTTTCCTCCGTGCCGGCGCGAGTATGTGGCGATCCTCAGCGGTTACGGCAGGTCCTTGCCAATTTGATTGGGAATGCGGTGAAATTTACCCATCAGGGTGAGGTAGCGATTACTATTGAAGCCTCCTTTGATATTGATCAGATCACCCCGGCGATTGATTCCGATTCTACCCAGAAGGAGGAGGTTGGCCCAGCAGCGAACGTGTTGCTGCGTTTCGAGGTGAGCGATACTGGTATTGGTATCGCGCCGGCCGCGCAAGGGCAATTATTTGAGTCGTTTGCGCAGGCGGACCCATCTACAACCAGAAAGTACGGCGGTACGGGATTAGGTTTGGCGATTTCCCGTCAACTGGTGCAGTTGATGGGGGGGGAGATTGGCATTGAGAGCGAGATCGGTTGCGGCAGTCGGTTTTGGTTTACCCTACCGCTCCGTGTGGCTGTAGCGCCGGTCGAAGAGGTAGAGATACCGCCGCCGTGGTCGGTTCTGTTGGTAGAGGAAAGTACAATTATTCGTGATTTTCTGGCCCAGAGTTTGAACTCTTGGGGATCGAGCACCACTGCCGCATACTCCACTGCCGAGGCTTTGATAACTCTACGCACTGCTGTCGCACAGGGTCGGCCTTTCGATCTGGTCATTACTGATGTTGCCTTTGTGCTCGCAGGAGGGGGGGAACTCATTCGGAACATTCGTAATGATTCCACTCTGGCTGGTACTCGTACCATTTTAATGGAGAGATTCGGTAGTGAGGTGGATGCGGAGGTTGCGGCAAGTTGGGACGCCGATGCCTATCTGGCCAAGCCGCTACACCTCGATCGGCTACGGAGCTGTCTGGTCGGTTTGATGGAGAAGAACGTTGAATTCAAGACAGACCACCATCCCATCGCTGCCGACGAAGAATCTTTAGCGGTATCTTATCGGGTGTTGATTGTTGAAGACAATCGCACTAACCAGGCGGTGGCGGTCGGTATGCTCGAAATGCTCGGCTGTCGTGGTATTCCAGTTGCTAGTGGTCGAGAGGCATTGGAACTCTTACGGGGGGAAACCTTTGACCTTGTGCTGATGGATTGCAACATGCCGGAGATGGATGGCTATGAGACGACCACCCATATCCGGGAGTTTGAGGGCGGGCTTGCTCGGGGAGAGAAAACACGGACGCCGATTATTGCAATGACCGCCAATACCCGCGCGGTCGATGTGGAGCGGTGTCTGGCTGCAGGGATGGATGATCACCTTGGTAAACCGTTTACCCTCGATAGTTTAGCGGCGAAAATCCGTCATTGGACCGGCCATGAGGTATCCCATCGACCAATTTCCTTGAGTGATGCCGCCACTACCGCTATTACCGCTAATCAGCATGAGCCGTTGGATCGCAGTGTCTTGGCGACCCTACGTGAGGCCTTGGGTGATACCTTCGGCCAGGCCCTCCAGCCATTTCTTGAAGACACGCCCGTCTATATGGATCGCCTTGCCAAGGGACTCCTCACGGGAAATTGGCTAGAAGTGCGCCAGGCCGCCCATTCGATTAAAGGTAGCGCCGGAAACTTGGGGGCGGCGCATTTTTCGATGTTGGCCAAACAACTGGAAGACTTTGCCGTCAGTGCGCTGAATGCCGACTCCTTTGCTTTCATGGACAAGGAGGAACGTTATGTGGAAGAAGTTCTATATAAATTACGGGAGGAGTACGCGCAAGTCAGTCAGGTACTCATCGCCGAGATCCAAAAACAGGTTTCGGTACCGGCGAGGCAACAGCAGAAATCGGCCTTGGTCCTCGTGGTAGATGATGACCGTAGTACCCGCGCTGCGTTACGTTATGCCTTGCAACGCGATGGCTTCCGCGTTGATGAGGCCAGTGACGGTATGCAGGCATTGGCGATGGTGGCACGAATCAATCCGGATGTGGTACTCATGGATGCCGTCATGCCGGTCATGGACGGATTCACCGCCTGTGCCAAGCTACAGGAAATGCCCGGTGGCGCAGAATTACCCGTGCTCATTGTTACGGCGCTGGAAGATACCGGTTCTATTGAACGGGCATTCGCCGCCGGTGCCCGCGACTATATCCCCAAACCGGTCCATCTCACGGTCGTAAGCCAGCGCGTGCGGCGCATCGTGGAAACCAGTCAGTCCGAGCGCCATGTCCGGCGTTTAGCCTATAACGATACCCTGACCGGGCTCGCGAATCGGCTGATGTTCATGGACCATCTCGAACGACGTTTGGCCCATGCCAAGAATAATGATCAGCAACTGGCAGTGCTGTTCTTGGACCTAGACCGCTTCAAATTCGTCAATGACACCATGGGCCACGATGTCGGTGACCGTTTGCTGGTTTCGGTGGCACGCCGGATTAAGCATTGTGTTCGTAGTGTGGATTGCGTGGCACGTTTCGGCGGCGATGAATTTACCATCTCCCTGGAAGAGTTGACTAATCCTTCTGCGGCGGTGGTTGCGGCACAAAAGGTGTGTCGCGCGTTGACCACCCCTTTCAATATTAATGGTCAGGAACTTTTCGTCTCTACCAGTATCGGGATATCGATCTTTCCCGATGATGGTACTGAGGTCAGTACCTTGTTGAAACATGCCGATACGGCCATGTATCGGGCGAAGAAAAATAACACCGGATACGCATTTTACGAACCGGAGATGGAATCTTCGCTCTCGGCGCATCTGCAGACGGAAAATGCGTTACGCCATGCCCTAGAACGGAACGAACTAGTGGTATTCTACCAACCGAAGGTTGAGGTAGCGACTTGGGCGCTCAGTGGAATGGAGGCCTTGATCCGCTGGCAGCATCCGCAGTGGGGCTTAGTTTCGCCGGCTGAGTTCATTCCGATTGCTGAGGATACCGGGTTGATCCTTCCCATCGGGGAGTGGGTACTGCGTGCGGCCTGTGCTCAGCTTAAGTCTTGGCAAGATGCGGGCCTGTCCGTATTTCCGGTAGCGGTGAATCTCTCTAGTCTCCAGATTAAGCAACCCGATCTGGTCGCCATTGTGGCTGATACCCTTGCAGAGACCGGTATCGATCCGAAAATGCTCGAACTGGAAATTACCGAGAGTGTCCTTATGGAACAGGCCAAGGAAACGCTGACCACGCTGCATAAATTGAAGGAGATCGGGGTAACCCTGGCCATTGATGATTTTGGAACCGGCTATTCCTCGCTCTCCTATCTAAAACGTTTCCCGGTGGATACACTCAAGATCGACCGGGCGTTCGTGCGTGATGTCCATACTAGTCAAGATGACGCCTCGATTGTTACCAGCATCATTGCCCTTGCCCATAGTCTGCGCCGTACAGTAGTCGCGGAAGGGGTGGAGACGGTCCAGCAGCGGGAGTTTTTGGTAGGAGCCGGTTGTGATTACATCCAAGGCTATTTGTTGGCCGAGCCGCTCCCCCCAGAATTATTCGAGTCGTGGCTGTTGTCGAGAGCCTAGCCGATAGGCGACCAAATATTGAATACTTGCAAAATCGTTGAACCGTCCGAACAACGCTCCTACTCACGCTACCCATGTCATCTTCCCGTAAAAATCACAACCAAAAGTGGTGAGTGTGACGGGGTTGCGGTGAGTATAAGTCTGGGCGGAATGTTGGTGGAGAAAACCGAGTTTTTTGTTGATTATATAGTAAAGCTCCGTTTCAGAATTCCGACGATGACTTCCGATATCGAAACGAGCGCCTATACCTGTTGGTATGATGAAAATGCCGTGGGGATGCGCTTCGGTACCCTTCTGGCGGATGAAGTGTTGGGTTTGAACCAATTTTTTGATGAGATCAACGAGCGTCATCAACCAGAGGGTTTGCCAAAATGAAGAGATTATTATTGGTGCTGATTGTTTTCGGAGGTCTTCTGGAGACGGTATGGGGTAGTGAGGTGCCTAATTATCCGAATACCGTTGCCACCCCACCTTTTTTTAATGCCAATAAAGCCGCGTTTGTTACTACGACCTCGCTGGCAGTGTTAACTGCTGCTTCTGCAATGGGTGCGACTGCTGCTGCGAAAATAGCCAATACCTTCTCCCTCGTTTCCTATTCGGCTTTGGCGATTACCAGCGCGGCGATGTCGATTGCAGCCATTACCGCGTGGGTAAGTTTGGGGGATAACCAATCAACGGCGGATGCCGGTGAATATTTCCAGAAGGTTGGGGAACACTCCGGTGTTGCGGTAGCAGGCGTTTCTCAATTTGTTTCCCTAATCTTAGTTCAAGCGGTCGTTCAAGGATTGGCGCAGGGTACCTCAAGAGCTATCTCTCGCTCGATTGGTGGAGAAGATCATACCGTGCGCATGGTCAGATAATCATCGGGTATAGGTTGCCTGTAGCCAAAAGGAACGCGGTGCCATGGGGAGATCATTCGGGACCATTTGACCGGAAGCGGAGAAGAGGGAGGGTTCGAGTACCGCGGCATTCAATAGATTTCTGATGGCTGCGGAGAAACTCCACGGAGTATGGTTTTGGCTGTGGCGGGCGGTCAGGTCGATAGTGGTGTAGTCCGGTACCGGTGGACGGGTATCACCCGCAATCCGTTTACGATCCATGACCCGATTGATTTGGGCGCTAGCGAACCAGCCGTTCTGATAGTGCCAGTCACTACGTAGATAGAGGTGCTGATGCGGTGCGTAACCGGTATCATGCCCAGTGGATTCATCGATAGCCCGCTGTTAGGCACCGAAATCGTTGTTGGTGTAGCCGTGATGGCACTGAAATCTAGGTAGAGGAGCCGGAATCAATTACTCGATAGCGTTCAATCAAGGACTGGCGTTGTAACATATTGATTTGTCGGAATTTGTAGAGTTTTTCGAAAAAATTTACGAAAAGCTTGTAATTAACGACTGTAAAAAATACGTTCAAACAACCATGAATATTAACAATACTATTAAGAAAATAATCGTATCTATCTTTCTTATTATTTTGTTTTCTTTCCCTCCTTATGTATTACTTAATCCTCGTTACGAAATTGATGTTATGTTGTATTATCAGCTTTCTCAGCTTTATTATATTGCTGGTGCATTAGTATTGATTTTTCTGGTTGTGTCAAAAAAACAGTCGTCATTGTTTCATGTAAAACAAAAATTGTTAGCCGCTTTATTTATTTTAATTATGTTACTTTTCGGTAGTTATTTAAATATTGGCGGTCTTCAGTTTAGAAAATATGTAGCAATTCATGCTGCGTGGACGTGTGCAGAAATAAATAAGTTACTTGTTGAGTATATAAGTAAAAGCTCTATCCCACAGAAAGAGCTAGTGTCAAAATTTGACGGTATTGAAAATACTGAAATATCGAAATTATTTCCAGCCTTATCATTACAGTCTAGCGAACCATTTAATACATATACCGTTTCTATAGGTATTAGTTCAGATAACGTTATAATAACATGCATCGTATCATCAACAAATTATGGTAAAAAGATATATACATCAAGTGTTCCGATTACTATTGAAGAGTTTAATCAAGGATGGGAGCAGGAAGATAATCACTATTTTAATGTATCTTCATACTTTGGAGAACCTACTGTAGGAGGGGGGAGCTGTAAATTAGATGGAACTGTAAATACAACTGTCAATTATTCGGCACGAATGACGAGCAAATTATTTTAGTATATTGCAAAAATTTTGTGTGCTTTGATTAATTGTTAATTTTATACAGCCGCCATTAGGCAACACTGCAGATAAATAGCCTGCAATTGTGTCCTAGACTGCTGAAAACTTGACGGTAACTGATTAACATGTTGTTTTTAAAGTAAAAACCGCATAACAAGTCACTCAACCGGACGCGCGCTTTAGGGCTGGTTCTAAATGGTTCTGGGTTTTAACACGCGCGCCGGTTAGTTTGTCGATATGCGTAATTGCCGGTCAGCCGCAAGGTGCGCCCGATGTCTTTTATTACCTCCAGCTCAAAACCATTTCCGTGTTGGCTCCCCGCATTTTGGTAGGTTCCCCCGGCGGTTGTTCCTGAGGGACTCAGATTCGATATCGTGCGAATCAAATCCTTCATGTCGTAGTGGAAAAGACTAAGATTCAGTTGAGTATTTTTTCGTACCTGCCAGGAAAATGAAGTTTCTAAGGTGCGAATAACTTCCGGATGTAGGTTTGGATTACCAGTTAGTTACTGGGTTGATGCCATATTGTTCGGTGAAGGATGGTGCACGGAAGGCCTGTCCGAAAAGTAATTTGGCCGTTAGGTTGAGGGTAGCATCCCAGACGAGGGCTAGGCGGGGATTGGTCGTACTACCAAAATCGGAATAACGGTCATGGCGTACCCCAGCGGTGAGGGTCCAATCTCGGGCGAGGTTCCACTCGTCCTGGGCATACAGGTAATCAACTCTCCGCTGATGGGGTAGCAGATGCGACTGGATGTCGTAATAATCGATTACCGACCCATCGGGCGGGTTGGGAACTGGTATTCCTTTAACATTCAAAAAATAATTTGGCTCATATTGAGTTTTGAGGACATGGCGCCGGTTGCAGCAGGATGTCCAGA
>CAUYUB010000691.1:0-14457 GCA_963575685.1 Gammaproteobacteria bacterium
GCTGTCAACCTAAATTCGATATACCCGCGAATTAAATGTGGCTCGCAAAATGAGACGAAGGAAGGGAACCACAGGGGTGGGGGCGGTGTCAAGGGTCTAGCATTGCGCGGCAATAACAAATTTGTTATTATGGACGCATGAACTACACCATCAGCTACTACAGCGGGGCAGTGGAAGAGGGAATTCTGTCCTTGCCTAAAACCTTGCGCGCACGGTACTTCAAGCTTACCGATCGAATGGAAGTCCACGGCCCAAACCTTGGCGACCCGCATACCAAGGCGTTTGGTGATGGCCTGTTCGAGTTGCGCTTGAAGGGAGCCGAGGGCATTGCCCGCGTCTTTTACTGCACCCTGGTGGGGCGGCGCATCGTGATGCTGCACAGCTTCATCAAGAAATCCCAAAAGACCCCGACGAATGAGCAGGGGATTGCCGAAACCCGTATGAGAGAGGTGAAACATGACGCATGAGGAATTGAAAGCCAAAGCACTGGCGGATCCTGAAGTTCGGGCGGAATACGAACGTTTGGATGAAGAATTCATCATCCTGGATGAAATTCTCGCGGCTCGTAGCGCTGCCGGGCTAACCCAAGCGCAGGTGGCGGAACGTATGGGGACGAAAGCCTCCGCCGTGGCGCGCCTGGAAGGTTCCTTGGTCTCGGGCAAGCATTCGCCGTCCATTGCCACCTTGCGGAAATACGCGCACGCGATGGGTAAGCGATTGGAAGTTCGGTTTGTCTGAAGGCTGGCCGCGCGGACTCCGCGAAACTGGTTGGGAATCCACAGGAGAGAGGGCAAGGGGGCGGTCATTGGATGATCCTCTCGATGGGGAGGATGTTTGCCGCCTCGTTCAAGACTCGCTGCAACAAAAATGCGCCATCGTGCATCCCTTTCGCAATCATCGCCCAACCATCGGCAATATCTCCTGGAAGGTTGAAACGGTCCTTTTCGTCCTCATCGAACGCGCGCATCACAATCAATTCCAGGCTCTTGATGGCCTAGTCGGCATCATTTAATGCCTTACGATGCATCTCGACGAAGGCGGCTTGTTCCTCCAAGGGGCGTAGTGTTTCCTGCAATACCGCTATACGCCGTTCGATAGATGCCAGTTGCAGCTCCTTGTGGGTGATTTCATCCTGGTGTTTCTTCAGGTCTTGCGTGACCCGTTCGGCTACTTCGGCATCCTTATTCTTCCGTTCCTGGCGTACAGGTAGGTGTGGGGGCAATATTGGGGACCACTGTACCCTCTCGCGGGTGGTTGCCCCCCATGCCTCTAACTGATACCGCAATCCGCAACGCCAAGCCTGGAGAGAAGCCCTTCCGCCTATTCGATCCTTGGTTGCTCGGTTGCCCGATGATTTACCAAAAAAACCGCGCCATCTCGTAAAAACCTGCCGCCAGTAACGCCGCAGCGGGAATGGTGATAATCCAGGCAATGACGATATTGCCGGCCACTCCCCAACGCACCGCCGAGGCCCCACGCAGAATCGAACCCACACCAACGATGGCGCCAGTGATGGTGTGGGTCGTCGAAACGGGAATCCCCAGACCGGTAGCCGCAAACAGCGTGATGGCACCTCCGGTCTCTGCACAGAAACCCTGGACCGGACGCAGATCGGTAATACGAGACCCCATGGTCCTAACAATGCGCCAGCCGCCGGTCATGGTGCCGAGACCCATCGCCGCCTGACAGGCCAACACCACCCAAAAGGGCACATGGAATTGGCCACTCAAATGACCTTGACTATAGAGCAGCATGGTGATTACTCCCATCACCTTCTGGGCATCATTCCCGCCGTGTCCCAGACTGTAAAGACCCGCAGAGATGAGCTGAAGCCGGCGCGAACGGCGGTCGGCGATATCCGGTGCGGTATTGAGGAACAGCCAGGAAATCACCACCATCAGGACCATCGCCAAGAGGTAGCCGATGAGGGGCGACAACACGATGGCGGACGCAATCTTGCCAAGCCCCCCCCATATCACGGCATCCACACTTCCCATCTTAATGACGGCCGCCCCCACCAATCCGCCAATCAGGGCGTGAGAGGAAGACGACGGCAGACCCAACCACCAGGTGATGAGATTCCAGGAGATAGCCCCCATCAGTGCGCCAAAAATAAGGTAACTGTCTACCAGACCGGTCTGAATGACTCCGGTACCGATGGTCTTGGCAACCTGGTCGCCGAAGAACAGGAAGGCAATGAAATTGAAAAAGGCCGCCCACAGGACGGCCCCCCGTGGGCTGAGTACGCGGGTCGAAACAACGGTGGCGATGCTGTTGGCGGCATCGTGAAGTCCATTGATGAAGTCAAAGGACAGGGCAACGATAATGAGTAGGACTAGGACCGGGAGACTGACGGCGGCTTCCATGAGGGAGGTCTCTCAACTGTTCTCAGCCACAATGTCCCCGACCACCTTGGCGACGTCGTCACAGGCATCCACCACTTCCTCGGTGAGGTCGTAGAGCCGTTCCATGTGGCCGAGCAACATCGGGTCGGCGGGGCGAGCGGCGGGATCAAAAAGGGCCTCCAGGCCGCTTAGGTAGTAGTTGTCGGCCTCATCTTCGATCTGATGGACCCGTTGACAGAGGACATTGATCTTCTCGGCATGGGTCGAGATTGCCCTGGTCAATGGCATGATTTCTTGAATGGTTTTGGCACACAAGGTGGCACAGTGGGCAATTGAGGCCATCTCGTTGGTAAAGGTCTCGATGCGGTAGACGACGGCACGTTTGGCCACGTCCTCCGCATAGTCGGCGACGCTGTCCATCGCACTGACCAGCGCCCGGATCTCACCGCGCCGGAAGGGGGTGATGAAGGAGCGATTGAGGAGGCGATAGATGCTTTCCGCACACTGATCCGCCCGCGCCTCAGTGGCAATCAAGGGGTTGAGGTCGACCGGCCCACCTCGGATGAGAAAGTCATGGAGACGCTCGGTCGCGTCCACCATCGACTGGGAGAGGTCTACGAACAACTCTGTGAACTTCTCTTCACGGGGCATCAACAACTGAAAAAGGCGGTGTGGCATAGCCTATCCTCACAAAATTATAGACAGAATAGCAATTATCGGACTCCCGGCGGCGTAGCGTAATCTCATCAGCGGCACAAGCACGGGAACTTTCCGATAACGTCCAATACCAAAAGTATCTTTAGCCGGTGCTGGGGGGCGCGATGCGGTCATAGTAACGGGCGCGATAGAGCAGACGTGGGGCAGCGGGGTTATCGGTGAAACCGGCGCGATCGTGGAGAATATTGTTGCCGACCAGACCCTGCCCGGAGGCGAGGACACCGCGCAGTACGTAGGGGGTCGTATCGAGGATACGGAGCAATGCGGCAATGGCCGCTTTGGTGCTAACCGGTACGCTCTCGTCCTCTCCCGGCGGTACGTCGTCACGCCAAACGATATTACGTGCCCGCGCCGTATAGCGCAGATGCAGGTGGCTATCGTTACTTACCGAAAAGACCGGGCCGACCGAGGCTGGGCGTAGTTCCCGACCCTCCCGAACATGGGCCGGAATCGTCATGGCATCCGGTGCGGAAAGCGCGACGATATGGCCGGGGTCCTCATCCCGCAACAATAGGTAGGCAAGTTCATGGTCGAGCAGGGCATTGGTTCCCCCTTCGTCAGCGGGGCGCACGCAGTGCAGCAGCAGGCCATGGATCTGGCGCTCGGGAGGATTGTAGTAACCATCCGTGTGCCAATGGAGGGGACGATTGGTATAGGGGATGAAATCGGCTCGGGTGTTGCTGCCGGCGACTACTTGCAGGGCCGTGATGTCATCCTCATCGGCGCCACGATTGTGATCTAGGCGTCGCAGCCCCAGTTGTTCGCCGAGCAGACGCGGCACCGTACGGTCTTCTCCCAGATCGGGACCCGCATAGATAGCCATGTTTGCACTCCGACAACGGGAAAGGAGTGCGGTACGTTCGGCCTCGGTCAGACGACGCGGGTCACGGACCTCGATCACCAGGTCGGCAAGGGTCCGCGGGGCAGCGGCAAGCTTGGCATCGTGCCAGCGTTGATACGCGGATTCATCCCTCAGATCGAATGGATTACCTGACATGGAGAGTGGTTCCCGGGCTCGGAGCTTTGAAAATAATACGCGTGCTCCGGGCCCGTTCCGGATTCGTTGTCAGTCTTCCTTACGGACCCCGCCGACATCCCTGCGGCGGGGTCGGGTCGAGGCGAGAAGGCCCCCCATCGGCTTAGGCCGCCCGCTGCTCGTGGCCGGCATGCCGCACATCCTCGCTGACGTCGCTGTTCTCGACGAGTTGGGCGAGGGTGATGTTGCCCAAAAAATCAAAGATTTGGCGACTCAGATCGTCCCACAGAACGCGCGCCGGACCACCCTCACCGCGGCGGGCATCGGAATCATGCTCCGGCCCAGCACGATCATCCACGGCCACTACTACATCGGCCACCGTAATGTCCGCGGCATCACGCCCCAGACGATAGCCACCCCCCGGACCGCGCGCCCCCTGGATCAGCCCCGCCTTACGCAGGTGCATGAAGAGCTGTTCCATATAGGATTGGGAGATACCCTGGTGGACGGAGATGCTTGCCAAGGTCACCGGGCGGCGTGGGTTGACAGCCAATTCCAACATCGCCTCAATGGCATAACGAGCTTTGCTGGACAGTTTCATCGTACACTCCTCACTCTTGATTGAGAGACTCGGTTAAAAAGGGATACGGTTACCTGGAGCTATATTCAATAGTTCTGCTACCCCATTAATATTATATTGTCTATAATATTAGTCAACATTATTTCACTGACAAGTCTGGGTTAGCCTAGATCCCTACACGGAGGGTTCCTTATCCGGGATGGCGTCCTTCCGTCCGGTCGTGGCGACACGGGAAGCAACTCGCCTCTCTCCGGACACTGCCCTACTGGCCTACTCATAAGTACTTATATTACCATACAGGGAGTAAACCATGTAATAGTTTTTTATAAAAAAATTACAACCAGTTTTCATAAAGAAAATTGTCTTTTTAATTCATACTGTTAAATATGCCTTCCCAGTCAATCGCCAAACTTTGTTCCTCGTCGGCGAATCCGGAAAGGGAGAAATCCCGTGTGATAAGCGCTTGCCCGTTCGAAGCCTCCTCCTCCAACATCCAGCAAGGTTTACGTTATAGTGCCGCGACCCGTACAAACCGTGATCCTCATTAAGGGACGTTTTATGATGCCGACTATCAAGCCAATCGTGATCGCCCTGCCGCAAGACAGCTTGCCTCCGGTCGATACCGACAACTCTCCTGCTGCCGATGCGATTCACAACGAACTGCCGCCGTTGCCGGAGGATGCCTTGATCATCATGCCGGTACGCAACATCGTGTTGTTCCCAGGGATCATTCTGCCCCTGTCGATTGGACGCTCGCGCTCGGTCGCCGCCGCGCAGGAAGCGGCACGTAGCGAGCGACCCGTCGGCATTCTCTTGCAGCGCGCACTGGAGCCCGACGACCCCCAGCCGGAAGATCTCTATCAGATCGGTACCATCGCCACGGTATTGCGCTACCTGACCAGCCCCAACGGCACCCACCACGTCATCTGCCAAGGCCAGAAACGTTTCCGGGTGATCGAGTACATCGACGGCTATCCGTTTTTGTGCGCCCATGTCGAGACCATCGAAAAGTCTGAACCGGTCACCAAGGACATCGCGGCGCGTGGTCACACCCTCAAACAACTGGCACTAGAAACCCTGCACTTGTTGCCGCAGGTACCAGACGATTTGGTCGCAGGCGTGCAGGACATTGACCATCCCTCCTTCCTGACTGATGTCATCGCTAGCTACTTGGATCTAAAGCCAGACGAAAAACAAGATATCTTAGAGACCATCGAACTCACTCCCCGCATCGATAAGGTGATGGCGTTCCTTGGCCACCGCCTTGAGGTGTTGCGCTTGTCCAAGGAGATCAGCCAGCAAACCCAGGAGAAGGTGGACGAGCACCAGCGCAAGTATCTGTTGCGCGAGCAGATGAAGACGATCCGCAAGGAGCTTG
Organism: Gammaproteobacteria bacterium; assembly: GCA_963575685.1. Taxonomy (GTDB): domain Bacteria; phylum Pseudomonadota; class Gammaproteobacteria; order CAIRSR01; family CAIRSR01; genus CAUYTW01. The sequence goes on from CAUYUB010000691.1 coordinate 5,997, forward strand.
GCGAGAGCGATGACCGTTCGGAAGAAATCCGCGAACTGAATGAGGCGATCGACAAGGCCAAGATGCCCGAGGAGGCCGATCAGGCGGCACGCAAAGAGTTGAAACGACTCGAACGCATGCCCGAAGGGGCGGCCGAATACTCGATGGTGCGAACCTACATTGATTGGTTGATCGAATTGCCGTGGTCGGTGGCGGACCCCGCGTTGAGCAACATCGACGAGGCGCGCGGTATCCTCAATCACGACCACTATGGGCTCGACAAGGTCAAACGGCGTATCTTGGAATTCCTTGCCGTACGTAAGTTACGGCCCGAAGGGAAGAGTCCGATCCTGTGCTTCGTCGGCCCTCCGGGGGTCGGCAAGACCTCGCTTGGCCAGAGCATTGCACGCGCTACCGGCCGTAAGTTCGCCCGTCTCAGCCTGGGCGGTTGTCACGATGAGGCGGATATTCGCGGCCACCGTCGTACCTATATTGGGGCGCTACCGGGAAATGTCATCCAGGCGGTGCGGAGGGCCGGTACCCGCAATGCCGTGATCATGCTCGACGAGATGGACAAACTCGGCACCGGGTTCCACGGCGATCCCTCCTCCGCTCTGCTAGAAGTGCTTGATCCAGAGCAGAATACGACCTTCCGCGACAACTATCTATCGGTCCCCTTCAATCTCGCCGAGACCATGTTCATCGGTACCGCTAATGTCCTTGATACTGTGCCGGGGCCGCTCAAAGACCGGATGGAGGTCATCGATCTGCCCGGCTACACCGAGGAGGAAAAGGTCCAGATCGCGTTGCGTTACCTACTCGCCCGACAGTTGGATGCCAACGGACTCACGCCGGAATGGTGCGAACTTACCGAGAGTGCGGTACGCCGCATCATCCGTGACTACACCCGCGAGGCCGGCTGCCGCAATCTGGAACGCGAGATTGGCGCCGTATTCCGCCACGTCGCCATGAGGATTGCAGAGGCAGTGGACGGCTGCCCCGATAAAATCGTGATTGACGACGGTGACCTTCACGCGATCTTGGGGCCCACCAAGTTCGAAAATGAGGTTGCACTACGCACCAACGTATCCGGCGTTGCGACCGGGCTCGCTTGGACGCCTTCCGGCGGCGATATCCTGTTCATTGAGGCGACGCGCATGCCGGGCAAGGACCGGCTGATCCTGACCGGCCAGCTTGGTGACGTCATGAAGGAAAGCGCACAGGCGGCGTTGAGCCTGGTCAAAACCCGGGCGAAAGAACTTGGGCTGGATGAGGAGCTTTTCGAGAAGAGCGATATTCACATCCACGTTCCCGCTGGTGCGATTCCCAAGGACGGTCCCAGTGCCGGTGTCGCCATCTTCGTTGCCCTAACCTCCCTCCTGACCGGTCGTACCTGCCGTAACGATCTTGCCATGACCGGCGAGATCAGCCTGCGCGGCCAAGTACTCCCCGTCGGCGGTATCAAGGAAAAGGTAGTCGCTGCGGTACGTGCCGGCATCACCACCGTCATGCTGCCCGCACGCAATCGCAAAGAGTTCGAGGAAATCCCGGAAGAAGCCCGTAATCGCCTGACTTTCCATTGGATCGACCGCGCCGAACAGGCACTTGAAATCGCCCTCGCGCCCCTTCCTGCGGACCAAAGTCCTGTAAGCCAGGGAGATTAGATCCATCGCCTCTGAAGTGTTCTTTTCAGGAGCAAATCTCATGGCCGCACTCGCCCTTCGCCAAACCGAACCTCGCCCCCCCCTTCTTAATCAGGAAGCCATCCTCGCGCGCCTAACGCCTATCCCCCACAGCCCGGAATCGACCGAAGGAACCCCGTACTACGATGAGGAGTTCGAGATGGCCCAATCGATTGCCCATGGTCGGACGATTCATTTACTGCTTCAGCTCCTCAATCGTGTCGCGGCTCGCACTGGTTTGCAAAGTTTAAGCGATAATCCCATTTGGTATATGAATCGGCAAGGCAACCAAACGGTTCTTTATCCTGATTTTGCACTGACCGCGAGCCAGGACCCCCATGCGATCACCGCTAAGGAATTATTATTAACCTTGGAAGTAGTCTCTACTTCCAGGAGAGAGAAAGAACAGAAGGATAGTGTACGGATGCGCGACTATAATTCATGGAACCGCGTTCCGGAGTTTGTGTTGATCTACCCAGAACCGGACGATCATCGCTCGGTTGTCTGGTATCAGTACCATTCTCAAAGCCGTTCGTATCGAGAGCTAGCACTACCGGCGGATCGGCGCTATCGCAGTCAGGCGATTCCCGGATTGGAGATTGAGATACTCACTCCGAGCCAATGGACTGAAGGACGCAAGATTCGGGTATATTATTTGGGGGAAGAAATGCGCGAAGGGGAGGATGAGTATCAAGCCAGAAAAGTAGCCGAACGCGTAGCCGAGCAAGAACGCCTTACCAGAAAATCGGCCGAATGCATGGCCGAGCAAGAACGCCTTACCAGAAAATCGGCTGAACACGTAGCCGAGCAAGAACGCCTTGCCAGAAAAATGGCCGAACGCGTGGCCGAGCAAGAACGTCTTGCCAGAAAAATGGCCGAACACGTGGCCGAGCAAGAACGCCTTGCCAAAGAAGCCGCCGAACAGCAGATTGAACAGCTCCTCGCCCGGCTCAAGCAGGCAGGTATCACATAAAGCAACTGATCCTGCGGTTACGCGAAGTAGCATTCGTCACGGATCACCTCAAAGGTGATTTTCCTCGAATCTCCTCCAACCTTCCACGCAGATACCGCACGTGGATGCGTAACGAATAGTAATCGCCTGCAAACATAATCGGCACGGAAAGCCGCGTCAGCTCATCTTCGTATTGTATCAGTTGTGCAATATCCGCATCTAACGTATTGGTCACATTACCCTTGGCAATCCGCTCGTCGATTTCCATGAGCAGGCGATATTTGGTGGCAATTTTGCGACGAATGCGCCAACGGTACGTCGGCAGCACTAATTTTAGCAACGGAATAGCTAAGGTTACCAGTGGAATGGCCATAATCCAGAGCCGATTAGCCATATTGGCGACCCAAAATGGCAAGAATTTATAGAAAAACGACGGGCCTTTTTCATAAAATTGCTCGGCTTCCGGCAGCAAGGGAAAGGTAACGCCTTGTTTAGCGGGAAACTCTCCGGCTTTTTCAAGCCAACCACTATGTTCCCGGAGTTCGCGACAGGTTTGCAGGATCAGTACGGCAATATCCCCGTTCAGATCATCGCGACAAATCAGTGTCGCCATTGGCGACATCAAGGTAATCGCGGCGGGCGGGAAGTCTTTCTCGAGATCAATGAGTCCTTCGCCAATCGTCACGGTGGCAAGGTGCGGCAGACGGCTAATGTAGGCTTGGGCGTGTTTGACCGGAAAGAGACTCAGCTCCGGATCCGCCATGAGCGTGTACAGATTCGGATTGGGTTTGTGGGTATCCCAAGGGTCATTGACGGGTGCCACGAAAAACATGGCCTGAATTTCGTTTTTCTTAAGTGCGGGAATGGCCTCTGCGAAACCGATAGAAACCCAGGCGCTTTCGGGAACATTATTTTCCCGCAACATTACCTTGGACAACATTTGGGTACCGGAGCCATCGCGACCAATCGCCACTTTCATGCGCGCCAGATCGGCAAAAGCATTCATGTTGGCATCCTTACGATAAAAGATCCACAATGGCTCATAAAATAGACTACCCAAGCCATGGATCCCCTCCTTTGCTCCTTCATAAAAACGTTCGGCCCCCCCCTGCGCAAAGGCCACGCTCACCGAACTGTCGGCATCAGAAAGTAGTTTGAAATTCTCGATAGTACCAGCAGAGGGACGCAGGTTTACGCGTAGCCCCTTTCGTTCGAGGGCGGTTTTGAGCTGTAGGCCGAAACGGTGGTAACCACCTTGCTCCGAACCAGTGGCGATGGTGATTTCACGCGGAGGTGGTGGTGTGACAAAATGATAGGCTACAAAAAAACCGATCATTATGATCACAAATGCCCACCAATTATATTTTAACAGTTCAATGATGGAATTGAGCCATGCGTTATTTTTCATCATAAATCATAAATCATAAATCTGAGCAACAAGTCTCAACTTTTGAGGAAAGCCCGGCGGGCCAGCACCGTACCGCCCGCAGAGGGTGAAACGCGCCCGCCCTTGCTTTTGTGGGAAGTAGCGGAAGGAAGGGTGACCTGTTCCCCTGGCAAACGGAACACCGTAACCAAATTCCATTAAAGAACTAGCAATTCCTTTATGTGACCTGTTCCCCTGGCAAACGGAACACCGTAACCCCCGCCAACAACTGTTCCGCTTGGCCTTTCATCGACTCGGCCGCAGTAGTGGCCTGTTCCACCAGGGAGGCATTCTGTTGGATACCCTCGTCTAGGCGTGTCACCGCTTGACCGATCTGTTCGATACCATTGGTTTGTTCGTGGGAGGCGGTACTGATCTCGTCCATCAGGCGGCTGGCCCGCTCAATGGCCGTGACGATCTCATGCATGGTCCGCCCCGCCTGCTCCACCTGACGGCCCCCGGTACGTACCTTGCCGGTAGAGTCCTCGATCAGGGTCTTGATCTCTCGGGCGGCAGTCGCGCTACGCGCAGCAAGACTACGCACCTCACCCGCCACCACCGCAAAACCTCGCCCCTGTTCTCCGGCACGAGCCGCCTCAACTGCGGCGTTGAGGGCCAATATATTGGTCTGGAAGGCGATACCGTCAATGACGGAGGTGATGTCGGCAATTCGGGTAGAACTTTCCTGAAGGGCGCCCATCGTGGTGACCACCTCGTCAACGAGGGCCCGTCCCCGCTCCGCCACCTCGCACGCCCCTTTGGCCATGTGATCGGCCTGCGTGGCATTCGCGGCATTCTGGCGAACGGTAGCGGTCAGCTCTTCCAAAATAGAGGAGGTCTCCTCCAGGGCCGCCGCCTGTTGCTCAGTGCGTTGCGACAGATCGCCATGGCCCACGGCAATCTCGCGGGCAGCGGTAGCAATTGCCGCAGCAGCCTCTTTGATCCGTCCCACCAGGGCAGCGAGACTATCCATGGTGCCATTGGCGTTGTCACGAATCGTACCGAAGGCCCCTTGGTAGTCGTTGGTGATGGGAATGGTCAGATCGCCGCCAGCGATCCGCATCAGGGCACTATCAATGTCACCCACCGCCCCGGCCACGGTCTCCAGCAACCGATTGATGCCACCTCCCAGCTCTCGGAAAAAGCCTTCTTTGCCCGCAAGGTCCAACCGCCCGGAGATATCCCCAACGCGGGCGCTGCTCACCACCCCCTCCACTTCGCGTTGGACCTGATGCAGCGCTGTGCTGTCGGTCCACTCCACGACACTGCCCAAGTGTTTTCCGGCGCCATCAAGAACTGGGTTAGCTACCAAATCAAAGTCACGGCCGCCGACGTGAATGGCCGCTCGATGGGTTCCACGTAGCCCCTCCAAGAGCCGGCGCTGGTGGGCGGGGTCACGGTGGAATCGATCAAGGTTCTGTCCGATCAGGTGGGTGTGGTCGAAGTGCGGCAATACCGAGCGAATCTCCGTCTCGGCCTGCGCCAGCATCCGCACCAGAGCAGGATTGACATAGATGATGGTCCCGGCCCGATCGGCAATCATCACGTTGGTGGAGACGTTGTCCAAGGCAGTACGGATGCGCTGGCTCTCCTCTGCCACCCGACGGGTATAATTGAACTCGAAGTCGAGTTTGATCTGCATCGACTTAAGGCCCTGCAATACCCGCCCGACCTCGTCATCGCGGGTAATATCGATGGGATTATGGTAGTAACCCTCGGCGATACGATCGAAAGCCGCGGTGGCCTGCCTGAGGGGACGGGTAAGGGAACGGCTGATGAGCCAAGTCACGAACAATACCAGGAGCAACATCGCGCCGCCCCCGGCAAGCAGGATATTGCGGGTGGCTCTGTCCAAATCGCCGATAATAAAAATAAAAAAGACGGTAAAGGCAACCAGAAACAGACCCCCAAAGCTAACACCAAGACGAGGGCCTACCCCAAGCCCGTTTCCCCAAGCCGCCAGTCGACCGAGCCAACGGGCTCCCAATGGAGGCTTTCCGCTACGCAGTTTCTCGTAGAGACGGCTGGCCTCCTCCACCTGTTTAGGACTGGCACGGCGGCGCACCGACATATAGCCGGTAATGCGTCCGCCTTCGTGGAGAGGGGTAACATGGGCTTCCACCCAGTAATAATCACCGTTCTTACAGCGGTTCTTGACCACCCCACTCCACGGACGTCCCGCCTGAATCTGGTCCCACAACCCCTGGAATGCCACCGCAGGCATATCGGGATGGCGGACGAGGTTGTGGGGTGCCCCGAGCAGTTCTTGTTCGGAAAAACCGCTTATCTCCATGAAGTCGGGGTTGGCGTAGGTAATGACGCCGTTGAGATCGGTCTTGGAGACGATCTGCATTCCGTCCAAAACCTTGCGTTCCTGGGACGTGACGGGTAGGTTGATGCGCATGGAGGGGGGCTCCTCTGGGTACGACTGCGGATACTACGCCTTTATAAGTCTTCACCTAACAAAGAAATAATTATTTAATGTTTTTTATCCGATGTCAAAAAAAGGTTATTTCGACCAAGCCATGATGAACAACGAAAAGCTGCATAAAGTATTGGCGCGTGCGGGGGTTGGCTCGCGCCGGGAGGTCGAGACCTGGATCGAGGCAGGAAGGATCTCCGTCGATGGGGTCTGTGCGACCCTCGGCCTGCGGGTGACCGGCCGGGAACGCATCCGTATCGACGGCCAACCGGTGTCCCTACGCGCCAGCCCACGCCGACGAGTACTGCTCTACCACAAGCCGGAAGGGGAGGTCTGTACCAGAAAAGACCCGGAAGGCCGCCCTACCCTTTTTGATCACCTCCCTCTGGTGCGTAACAGTCGATGGGTAGCCGTAGGGCGCCTCGATTTTAATACCAGTGGATTAATCATTCTCACTACCGACGGAGAATTAGCCCACCGCCTCATGCATCCCGCCCGTGAGCTGGAGCGGGAATACGCGATGCGCGTTCTGGGCTCGGTAGATGAAGCCACCTTAAAATCCTTGTGTACCGGCATCGAGTTGGCGGACGGGCAGGCCCATTTCGAGCGCCTAACCGACGCCGGAGGCGAGGGGGCAAATCACTGGTACCGCGGGACCGTCAAGGAGGGACGCAATCGAGAGGTGCGCCGTTTATGGGAATCGCAGGGCATCCAGGTGAGTCGACTCATCCGGGTACGATTTGGACCGGTAGCCTTACCACGGGGTCTTCATCGTGGGCGATGGGAAGAGGCTACGCCGGAAGTGGTCACCACGTTGCTGCGACTCGTGGGGATGGACGACTCATCAACCTCGGAGAAGGAGGCAGGGCCGCGCCCCAGCCGTCCTCCCAATCATCATCGAAATCCGCGTCCGCTCCGCGCCTCATCAAGGAAAGCTTCTTACGCCTGAGGTCATCCATTCCAACGGCATTATGCCGTTGGCTTACCATGCCTCCAAAAAGGCGTAACAGCATCAATCTACCTGATAACTTTTAAGTTCCATTCTGGTTCTCAGTAGACTTTCCTCGGCACCTTCGGCACGCCCCTTCCGAACAGCCCTCATTTTCAATAGGTTTTCCTCGGCACGTTCGGCACGCTCCTTTCTATAATCAAGCCTCATTTTGAAGATGGCCAGAGAAGCGGTAACCAGCAATATACCGCTACCTCTTCCTACAGGTTCATTGGAGAGCCAGATCGCCGCAACGCCAAAGATTGCGTAAATAAAGGGTAGGTACTCGTATGCTGATTTCATTGTTTAGGCAACTCCCGGTTAAAGAACTACCAGATCGGTCAATGCCGCGTAGCGGCGTAATGAATTTAGTCGTGGGTTTCAATCCACGGTTGAAGGGAGATTTTCATCGTCGCGTAGCGACGATTGAATGAGCGTGATGATTTTAGACATAAATTTCAATCGTCGCTACGCGGTGGTTGGCTCCTGGTAGTTTTTTAACAGGGATTTGCCTTAATCATCACCAAAAACCGCACACCATAAATGACGCTCACGTAAAACGCTAATAATTTTGTGTTGTGATGCAGTAGTTATGCTAGCCTCTAAAATATCATGCTGCTATCTTCACTCCTTTTTTAGTTAAAAAAGTTCCGAATTTTTTATCAATAACCATAATATGATTCCTTAACCAATCCTGCAAGAACCATAATAATTCTCTTGAGATTTTCTTGTCTCCAGATGAATATTTTTCATTCATACAGAGTAATTGCTTAACAAACTCATCATGTATCTTTTTATGGGCACGGTAGTCCGAATACAAATGTTTTTCCATCAATTCCTCTTCAAATGAAAAATGAGTAACCGTATAATCAATCAAACCATTAAGAATTGCTCCAGTAACATCGATCCTTTTTCCGGAAATTACCGCATCATGGAGATCATTGATATATCCGACCAATATTTTATGTTGTTCATCTATTGGTTGGTAGGTAACACTAAACTGATCGCTCCA